>CANFIH010000258.1 GCA_947446855.1 Burkholderiales bacterium | reverse complement strand
GGCAGCGTCAGCGTGATCTTGCGTTCCAGCTTTTCCAGAGTTTCAACAGTAACTGCCATGGTCTATCTCCTAAATTGGGTTGTAAACAGGCACCGTCATCAAGCGACGGCGCGCTGTTCCGCTCTATCTATCAAGGTGGTGCGCGGGGGGGGACTCGAACCCCCACACTGTTGCCAGCGTCAGGACCTAAACCTGGTGCGTCTACCAATTTCGCCACCCGCGCAAAAAATACAAAGGGCCAGTGCCGCCCGGCAAGCTTTTTTGCCGCTTCACTGTCACCCATTCAAAATCGGTAAGCCTGCTAGTTTAACCTGCTGGCGGGGTCCTCCTTGCGAATACGGAACCAGGCCGCGTACATCGCAGGCAAAGCCAGCAGGGTTAGCACAGTGGCAACGATCAATCCGCCCATGATGGCAACCGCCATCGGCCCCCAGAACACCGAGCGCGACAAGGGAATCATGGCCAGCACGGCCGCTGCGGCCGTCAGCACGATCGGGCGCAGGCGGCGCACCGTCGACTCCACAATCGCCTCCCAGGGCGTAACGCCGGCGGCGCGGTCCTGCTCGATCTGGTCGATCAAAATTACCGAATTGCGCTGGATCATGCCCATCAGCGCGATCACACCCAGCAGCGCCACAAAACCAAACGGCCGGTTAAACAGCAACAAAGCCGCCGCCACACCGGCAATACCCAGCGGGCCGGTCAAAAACACCAGCAAGGCGCGGCTGAAGCTGTGCAACTGCAGCATCAACAGGGTGAAGGTAATGAACAACATGACGGGGAGTCCGGCCACGATGGAATCGGCGCCCTTTTCACTGGCCTCCACCGCGCCCGCCACCATGACCCGGTAACCGACGGGCCACCGGGCGCTGATGGCATCGAGCCGGGGCTGCAACTCATGGGTCACCGTGGCGCCCTGCAGCCCCTCCACGATGTCACTTTGCACGGTGATGGCGTAGTCGCGGTTCTCGCGCCACATCACCCCCGGCTCCCAGACAAACACCGGCTTGGCAATTTGCATCAAGGGGATGGACTTGCCCGAAGCCGTGGGCAAATAGGCGTTGCCAATATCCGTAATGGCCTGGCGCTCCTCCAGCGGCTGGCGCAGCACCATGTCAATCAGGCGGTCACCTTGCTGGAACTGCCCCACCGTGGTGCCCGAGAGCATGGTTCTGGAGGCCTGGGCAATGGACTGGCTGGTCACGCCCAGCGCACGCGCCTTGGCCTGGTCGACCTCCAGGCGCAGCACCTTGATGGATTCGTTCCAGTTGTCGTTCACGCCGCGGGTATTGGGGCTTTGCCGCATGGCGGACTTGACCTGGTCGGCGTAGCCGCGCAGGGCCACCGGGTCCGGGCCGACCACGCGGAACTGCACCGGGTATTGCACCGGGGGGCCACTGGGCAGCAACTTGATGCGCCCGCGCACCTCCGGAAATTCCCGCGCCAGCAGCCCGGGCAACTTGACGCGCAGGCTTTCGCGCACCTTCAGGCTCTCGGGCAGGATGATGAACTGCGACACATTGGGCTGCGGAAAGATCTGGTCCAGCGGCAGGTAAAACCGGGGCACGCCCGAGCCCACCCAGGTGGTGACGCTAAGCACCCCCGTCTCCTGCATGACCCGCGCTTCGATGCGCTTGGCGACATCCTCATTGGCGGCAAAGGCAGTGCCCTCGGGTGACCACACATCGACCATGATTTCAGGCCGGCTGGAATCCGGGAAAAACTGCTGCTGCACCTGGCCCATGCCCAGAATGCCCAGCGCAAACAGCAGGGCGGTGGCGCCTATGGTGAGCCAGCGGTGTTCCAGGCACCGATTGAGGACCCGGCGGAACGCCATATAAAAGTGGGTGTCGAAATGCTCCTGATTCGGCGCATCACCCGCGCCGATCTGCGCCACGTGGGGCTTGACCTTGAGCAGCACCGTGCCCAGGTAGGGCACAAAGTAGACCGACACGATCCAACTCAATATCAGCGCGATCACGGTCACGGCGAAGATGGCAAAGGTGTACTCACCGGTCATGGACTTGGCCATACCGATGGGCAAAAAGCCTGCCGCGGTAATCAGCGTGCCGGTCAGCATGGGCATGGCAGTGACCTCGTAGGCAAAGGTGGCGGCACGCACCTTGTCATAGCCCTCCTCCATTTTGCGCACCATCATTTCCACCGCGATGATGGCGTCGTCCACCAGCAGGCCCAGGGCGATGATGAGCGAGCCCAGCGAAATCTTGTGCAGGCCGATATCGAAGTACTGCATGGCCAGAAAGGTCACGGCCAGCACCAGCGGAATGGTGATGCCCACCACCAGGCCCGGGCGGATATCCAGGTAATAGCCTCGCAGGAATGGCTGCGGGCCAGGCTTGCGGTGCAACCCCAGGGCCACAAAGCTCACCGCCAGCACAATCACAATGGCCTCGATCAGGGTGCGCACAAACTCATTGACCGAACTGGCCACAGCCTGGGGCTGGTCCTGCACCTGCACCAGTTGGATACCGGCCGGCAACTCGCGCCCGATCTGGGTGGCTGCATGCTGCAACGCCTTGCCCAGGCGGATGATGTCGCCCCCCTTGGCCATGGAGACACCCAGGGCAATCACCTCCTTGCCCTGGTAGCGCACCTTGACCGCCGGCGGGTCCACATAAGCCTGCCGGATTTCGGCAATGTCACCCAGATGCAACTGGCTGCCGCTGGCGCCGCGAATCGGCATGTCACGCAATGGCTGCAGCCCCTTGAACGGGCCGGCCACGCGCACCTGCACGGTGTCCAGCGGCGTCTGCACCGCACCAGCACTTTCCACCGCATTCTGCTGGCTGAGCTGGGCCAGCACCTGGCCCATGTCCAGACCCAGTTGGGCCAGGCGTTTCTGCGAAATTTCGATAAAGATTTTTTCGTCCTGGTCGCCAAACAGCGCCACCTTGGCCACATCCGGCACCCGCAGCAATTGCTGGCGCACGCTGTCGGCAAAGGTCTTGAGCTCGGCGTACTCAAAGCCGTCGGCCTCCAGCGCGTAAATCACGCCATACACATCGCCGAAGTCGTCATTGAAAAACGGCCCCTGCACCCCCTGGGGCAGGCTGCCCCGCATGTCGCCGATCTTCTTGCGCACCGTGTACCAGACGTTGCTGACCTCCGAGGCACGGGAATAGTCCTTGAGCTCCAGCGTGATCTGGGACAGGCCCGGCTTGGAATAACTGCGAATCTTGTCCGCATAGGGCACCTCCTGCAGCGTCTTCTCCAGCTCGTCGGTCACCTGCTCGGCCATTTGCTGGGCCGTGGCACCGGGCCAATAGGTTTGCACCACCATGGCACGGAAGGTGAAGGGCGGGTCTTCGTCCTGCCCCAGCTGAAAGTAGGCCGCAATGCCCAGCACCAGCAGCACCACCATCAGGTAGCGCGTGAGCGGCCCGTGCTCCAGAGCCCATCTGGAAAGATTAAAACCCGGCGCGTGGTGTTCCTGTTTCATGGGCAGCTCACCTGGCGGGCGCCGAAGCTGCAGATGCTGCAGATGCCAAGGCCGGCGCAGGCTGCGCCGCCATGCCAGGTGCCTCATACAGGGTGACCTTTTGCCCCGGTGACAACACATGCACACCCGCCACCACCACCTGCATGCCAGGCGCCAGGCCAGCAGCCACCACCACATCGTTGCCGTCGGCCGTGGCAATGGTGATGGGATGGAGCTGGACCGTCATGCTGGCGGCATCGAGCACCCAAACCGCACTGGTGTTGCCATCGCGCAGCAAGGCGCTGGTCGGCAGCTTGATGACCGGCCGGCCGCCGTGGGCAAACGCAGCGGCAGCCACGGACACCGTGGCCCCCAGGGGCAGCGCGTCTTTGCCATCCATGCCGATCTTGACGCTGTAGGTGCGTGTCACCGGGTCCGCGCTGGCGGCCACCTCACGCACGTGGCCCTGAAATGTCTGCTGGCTGGCCCACAGCTGCACCTGCGCGACGGAGCCGACACGCACCGCCTGCACCCGGTCCTCCGGCACAGCAAACACCACATCGCGTGCGCCATCCTGGGCAATGCGCACGATGGGGCTGCCGGCGGCCACCACCTGGCCGACCTCGGCCTCTACCGCCGTTACCACGCCCGACACATCCGCCACCAGCGTCGTGTAAGCCGCCTGGTTACCCTGCCCCTTGAGCTGCGCCTGCGCCTGGTCGAGCTGGGCTTGTGCACCCTGCAAGGTCGCTTCACGCCGCTCCAGTTCGGCGCTGCTGATGAAGTTTTGCTCGCGCAAGTCCTTGTAGCGGCGCAGATCCGCAGCCGCCAGGTCGCGGTTGGTGCCGGCGGCAGCCCATTGGGCGCGGGCCGCATCCACCAACAGCTTGTAATCCTGCGGGTCCAGCTGGGCCAGCACCTCGCCGGCCTTCACCCTTTGGCCCAGCTCCACCGTGCGGCGGATGAGCTTGCCGCCGACCCGAAAGCCCAGACGCGATTCGACCCGCGCACGCACCTCGCCCGCGTATTCGGCGCTGGCATGCTGCGCAGCTTCGCCGACGGTCACGACCTTGACCGCGCGCACCGGTTCTTCGGCAGGCACCGGCTTGGAGCAGGCAGACAGCAGGCCCAGCGCTGCGAACAGCGTGAAACCAAGAAAAACAGGCTTGCGGTACATGGTTGATCCTGAAAAGTAAGAGACGACAGCGCCCGCGTCATTTTATTGACCAAAAGGTTATTAACTTATTGCAAGCACCCAAGGGCTGCCAAGCGGCAGGGCAAAATCGATGCATGACCCGCCCGCCCGCCGCAACCCCCATAGAACATTATGAAAACTTCCCGGTGGCCTCGTGGCTGTGCCCGGCGCACTTGCGCGCACCCATTGCCGCGATTTACCACTTTGCCCGCACTGCAGACGATGTAGCCGACGAAGGCCTGGCGACGGCACAGGAGCGACTGGCCGACCTGGGTGCCTACCGGGCGCAGTTGGTGCTGGTGGCGCAGGCGCCCGGAGCGGCACAGAGGGCACTGGACCCGCGCTGGGCCACTGTATTTGCCGCCCTGGGCCCAACCATCCACAGCCACCATTTACCGGTGCAGCTGCTGCACGACCTGCTGGACGCCTTTGCCCAGGACATTGCCAAAACACGTGACCGCACCGGTTACGCGGATGAAGCCGAGTTGCACGACTACTGCCGCCGCTCGGCCAACCCGGTGGGCCGC
>CANFIH010000257.1 GCA_947446855.1 Burkholderiales bacterium | reverse complement strand
GCTCCATCGTCGCCACCGCCGACCACAACACGCCCACCACCGGTTGGGAGCGTGGCTACGACGGCATCACCGACCCGACCAGCAAGGAGCAGGTCACCACGCTGGACCACAACATCAGCGAGTTCGGCTCGGCCGCCTACTTCCCCTTCCTGTCCAAGCGCCAGGGCATCGTGCATGTGATCGGGCCGGAGAACGGCGCCACCCTGCCCGGCATGACCGTGGTCTGTGGTGACTCGCATACGTCCACGCACGGCGCGTTTGGTGCGCTGGCGCACGGCATCGGCACCAGCGAGGTCGAACATGTGATGGCCACGCAAACCCTGCTGGCCAAGAAGGCCAAGAACCTGTTGATCAAGGTCGAGGGCAGTATCCCCAAAGGCTGCACCGCCAAGGACATCGTGCTGGCGATCATCGGCAAGATCGGCACGGCCGGCGGCACCGGCTACACCATCGAGTTCGGCGGCTCGGCCATCCGCGCGCTGAGCATGGAAGGCCGCATGACAGTCTGCAACATGGCGATTGAAGCCGGCGCCCGCGCCGGTCTGGTGGCGGTGGACGAGAAGACCATTGACTACGTCAAGGGCCGCCCCCTGTCACCCGGCGCCAACGCTGCCACACCCGAGGCTGCCGCCGTGGAATGGGACCAGGCCGTGGCTTACTGGAAGACCTTGCACACCGACGCCGACGCCCGCTTTGACAGCGTGGTGGAACTCGATGCCTCAGCCATCGTGCCGCAGGTCACCTGGGGCACCTCGCCCGAAATGGTGCTGGGCATTGACGCCAGCGTGCCGGACCCGGACAAGGAAAAAGACGCCAACAAGCGCGGTGCGATCGAGCGCGCCCTGACCTATATGGGCCTGGAGCCGGGCAAGCCCTTGAACGATATTTTTGTCGACAAGGTGTTTATCGGCTCTTGCACCAACAGCCGCATCGAAGACATGCGCGAAGCGGCTGCGGTGGTGAAGAAGCTGGGCCAGAAGGTCGCCAAGAACATCAAGCTGGCCCTGGTGGTACCGGGCTCCGGACTGGTGAAAGACCAGGCCGAGCGCGAAGGCCTGCACGAGATCTTCAAGGCCGCCGGCTTTGAGTGGCGCGAACCCGGCTGCTCCATGTGCCTGGCCATGAACGCCGACCGGCTGGAGCCGGGCGAGCGCTGCGCCTCCACCAGCAACCGCAACTTTGAAGGCCGCCAGGGCGCGGGCGGACGCACGCACCTGGTCAGCCCGGCCATGGCTGCGGCAGCCGCCATCCACGGCCATTTTGTTGACATCCGCAAATTCAGCTAAGAACCACACCATGAAAAAACTCCTCACGCTTTGCCTGGTCACCAGCCTGCTGCTGGTAGCCGGATGCAACACCGTCAAAGGCATGGGCCAGGACCTGAAAAAGGCCGGCGAAAAAATCGAAGGCGCAGCACAGAAATGAAAAACTTCACCGTACACCAGGGGCTGGTGGCGCCCATGGACCGCGAAAACGTGGACACCGATGCCATCATTCCCAAGCAGTTCCTCAAGTCGATTCGCAAGACCGGCTTCGGCCAGAACCTGTTTGACGAATGGCGCTATCTGGACGCCGGTTTTCCCGGCCAGGACCCGGCCAGCCGCCGTCCGAACCCGGACTTTGTGCTGAACCAGCCGCGCTATGCCGGCGCGTCCATCCTGCTAGCGCGCAAGAATTTCGGCTGCGGCTCGTCCCGCGAACACGCACCCTGGGCGCTGGACCAGTTTGGCTTTCGGGCCATCATTGCGCCCAGCTATGCCGACATCTTTTTCAACAACAGCTTCAAGAACGGTTTGCTGCCCATCGTTCTGCCCGAGGCCCAGGTGGAGCAGTTGTTCAGCGAGGCCCTGGCCTTCCCCGGCTACCAGCTCACCATCGACCTGGAGCGCCAGGTGGTGGTCAAGCCGCAGGGTGAAGAGCTACCGTTTGAGGTGCAGGGTTTCCGCAAATACTGCCTGCTCAATGGCTATGACGACATCGGCCTGACCCTGCGCCATGCCGACAAGATCAAGGCTTTCGAGGCCGAACGCCTGACGCAAAAGCCCTGGCTGGCGCGCAGCATGGTCAGCTAAAGGCGATGGCCGATGCGTCCTTTGCCCAGTTGCCGGCGCCACCCTATTACGCGGTGATCTTCTCCTCGCGGCGTACCACGGGTGACGGCGGTTACAACGCCATGGGCGAGCGCATGATCGCACTGGCGCTGGAGCAACCCGGTTTTCTGGGCATGGAGAGCACGCGCGATGCCGACGGATTTGGTATCACCGTGTCCTACTGGAAAGACGAAACCAGCATCCGCGCCTGGAAGAACCATGCCGAGCACCGCATCGCCCTGGAAACCGGCCAAGAACGCTGGTACGAACATTACGAAACGCGCGTCGCCAAAGTCGAACGCGCCTATTCCCTCAAGTAACAGGAACCCCTATGAAAATCGCAGTACTCCCCGGTGATGGCATCGGCACCGAAATCGTCGCAGAAGCCGTCAAAGTTTTGAAGGTGCTGGACCTGCCGCTGGAAATGGAAACCGCGCTGGTCGGTGGCTGTGCCTACGAGGCCCATGGCCATCCGCTGCCGGAATCCACCCTCAAGCTCGCCATGGCCTCCGACGCCGTCTTGTTCGGCGCTGTAGGCGACTGGAAATATGACAAGCTGGACCGTCCCCTGCGTCCGGAGCAGGCCATTCTGGGCCTGCGCAAGAACATGGGCCTGTTTGCCAACTTCCGCCCCGCCATCTGCTACGAGCAACTGGTGGACGCCTCCAGCCTCAAGCCCGAGCTGATTGCCGGCCTGGACATCCTCATCATCCGCGAACTGACCGGTGACATCTACTTCGGCCAGCCGCGCGGACGCCGCATCGCCACCGACGGCCATTTCCCCGGCGCCGAGGAAGCCTTTGACACCATGCGCTACAGCCGCCCGGAAATCGAGCGCATTGCCCACGTCGCCTTCCAGGCCGCCCAGAAGCGCAGCAAGCGCGTCACCAGTGTGGACAAGAACAATGTGCTGGAAACCTCCCAGCTCTGGAAAGACGTGATGGTCGAGATCGGCCAGCAGTACCCCGACGTGGCGCTGGACCACATGCTGGTGGACAACGCCGCCATGCAATTGGTCAAGGCGCCCAAAAAGTTTGACGTGCTGGTCACCGGCAATATGTTTGGCGACATCCTGAGCGACGAGGCTTCCATGCTGACCGGGTCGATTGGCATGCTGCCTTCCGCCAGCCTCAACAGCAAGGGCCAGGGCCTGTATGAGCCCAGCCATGGCAGCGCGCCCGACATCGCCGGCAAGGGCATCGCCAACCCCCTGGCCACCATCCTGAGCGCGGCCATGATGCTGCGCTTCAGCCTGAACCAGGAAGCTGCCGCCCAGCGCATTGAGGCCGCCGTGCAAAAAGTGCTGGAGCAAGGCCTGCGCACCGGCGACATCTACAGCGAAGGCACCACCAAGGTCAGCACCGTGCAAATGGGCGATGCCGTGGTCAAGGCGCTGTAAGCCTTGCCATTACAATCCGCCCCATGCAACACAACTTCAGCCCAAGCTCTGTTCGGATTTTTTCCGGTCGTGCCTTGGTGTGCGTTCGCGTTGCAGCGGCGGGGTCCATTGTGACCAAGACAATTACCGGCTGACACAGCCCGGTTCGTCGCGCCCCTACCGGCCAGACGAGCCGGGCAGATGAAATACTTTATTTCGAATAATCTGAAAGGGCTTTAGTCATGAAAATCGGAAATCTGGTCGGCCTGGTAGGCTGGCGTGGCATGGTGGGTTCGGTCCTGATCGACCGTATGCAGGCTGAGGGCGACTTCGACCTGATCGAGCCGCTGTTTTTCTCCACCTCCAACGCGGGCGGCAAAGCCCCGGCGCTGGCCAAGAACGAAACCACGCTGCAGGACGCATTCAACATTGATGCGCTCAAGCGCTGCGACATCATCATCAGCGCCCAGGGCGGCGACTACACCACCGAAATTTTCCCCAAGCTGCGCGCTGCCGGCTGGAACGGCCACTGGATTGATGCAGCAAGCACCCTGCGCATGGAAAAAGACGCCGTCATCATTCTGGACCCGGTCAACATGCCGGTGATTCAGAAGGCCCTGGCCAGCGGTGGCAAGAACTGGGTCGGCGGCAACTGCACGGTGAGCTGCATGCTGATGGGCGTGGGCGCGCTGTACAAGGCCGGTCTGGTCGAGTGGATGTCCACCCAGACCTACCAGGCTGCAAGTGGCGGCGGCGCCCAGCACATGCGCGAGCTGCTGACGCAATACGGCACGCTGAACGCCGAAGTGCGCTCCATGCTGGACGACCCCAAGAGTGCGATTCTGGAAATCGACCGCAAGGTCATCGCCAAGCAGCGCGCCCTCACTGCGTCTGAGACAGCCAACTTCGGCGTGCCCCTGGGCGGCTCGCTGATTCCCTGGATCGACAAGGATCTGGGCAATGGCATGTCCAAGGAAGAGTGGAAGGGCCAGGCCGAGACCAACAAGATTCTGGGCCAGGGTGCAGACTTCGGCTCCATCGAAACCCCGGTGGACGGCTTCTGCGTGCGCGTAGGTGCCATGCGTTGCCACAGCCAGGCCTTGACCTTCAAACTGAAGAAGGACGTACCTGTGGCCGACATCGAAGCCATGATCGCCGCCGACAACCAGTGGGTGAAGGTTGTGCCGAACACACGTGAAGCCACCATCAAGGATCTGACGCCTGTGGCGGTGACCGGCACCATGACGATTCCCGTGGGCCGCATCCGCAAGATGGCCATGGGACCGGAATATCTGGGCGCATTCACCATTGGCGACCAGTTGCTGTGGGGCGCGGCCGAACCACTGCGTCGCATGCTGCGCATCCTGCTGCAGGCGTAAACGACGACCGGCTGCAACGTTCCGGGCACGCCCGGGACGTTGCAGCCAGGCGACAGGCCTGGGCACCGCAGCGGGCCCAAGGCCCGTGCACAAACTTAAGAGGTCCCTTAGCTTGTCAGCCTAAGACATTGATGTTATGGTCCTTTTCACGATTTAGAGTCGGGCCCAACAGTCGCATAATTGGCCTTTTTGTGCTGCTCGCCTGAACACCGGAGGCTAATAAATTGATTGCAAAGTCACATCGCTGGCAAAGAACCGCTATCGCGGCCGCAGCCATTGCGCTACTCGGCTTGTCCGCAACCGAAGTATCCGCGCTATCGTTGGGTCGCATCTCTGTTCAATCAGCGCTGGGCGAGCCCCTCAAAGCCGAAATTGAAGTCCCCAACATCAGCGCG
>CANFIH010000256.1 GCA_947446855.1 Burkholderiales bacterium | reverse complement strand
GTGCTCCCAGTAGATGCGGATGTCTTGCGGCAGGGTCACCGGATCGAAAGGCTTGACGATGATGCCGGTGGCTCCACACTCCAGCAGCGCCTCGACCTCGTCCTGCATGGCCTTTGCGGTCAGGAACACGATGGGCACGCCCTGCATGACTGGCAGCGCACGCAGCTTGATCAACGTCTCCGGCCCGCTCATCTCGGGCATCATCACGTCGAGCAGCACCAACTGGGGCTTGAACGATTCGACCCGCTCCAGCGCCTGCGGGCCACTTTCGCACAGGCTTAAGGTGTAGCCGCCCATGCCGCCCAGGCTGAAATCCAGAATGGTGCGGATGTCCGCATCGTCCTCCACGCACATGACACGCTCAAACACTTCCATGGGGCAATTCTCCGCTGGGGTCGGCCAGCGCGGCCCGTACCCGGTTGATGATTTCCTGTCGCGGTGTGGCGGTGGCTGACAGCCAGCCCATGCCAAGGCGCGCGGCAAAGGTGCTGTCCACCGCGTCACTCAGCAGCAGGATGCGTGCAGGCGGCTGCATTTGCAGCAGGCGTGCGCAGAACGCATCCACCGGCCCCTGCGCCTGCGGGTTGGCCAGCAGGGCCGAAGGTGGCCCGCGTCGGCGCACCAGCGCGTCGGCACCGGCCAGGTTGTTGACCCGCTCCACAGGGCCCAGTTCCGACAGCCAGTCGGCGACGCGTTCGAGCAGTTGGTGGTCCTGGGCGATGCACAAAATCCAGCGCGCATCCTGCGGTTGCGACAGGCGGGGCAGCGTGAGGCGGAAGGTGGAGCCTTCTGTGGCACCCGATTCGGCCTGGATCGTGCCGCCCATCTTCTCCACCAGCATGCGGCTGATGTACAGGCCCAGCCCGGTGCCACCAATGGCGCGCCGGTCCGAGCCATCGGCCTGCGAAAACTTCTCGAACAGCTTCTTGCGAAACGCCGGGTCAATGCCCGGCCCCTGGTCCACCACATCCACATGCAAGTGCGCGTCCTGCTGCACCAGATCGACGCGAACCGATTTGCCCTTGGGCGTGTGCTTGATGGCGTTGGACAGCAGGTTGGCCATGATTTGCAGAAAGCGATCCGGATCAACCTGCGCCCTGCAAGCCATGCTGTCGTCCTCAAAGTGCAGCGTGACTTCACCGCGTTGCGCATAGCCGGTGTTGGCGTTGATGGCTTCGCGGATCAGGGGCGCCAGCGCGCTTGGCCGCAGGTTGAGCGGCATGCGGTTGCCTTCGAGCTTGGTCAGGTCCAGCACGTCATCAATCAGACGGCTCAGGCGGTCGCCGTTGCGTTTGGCCACATCGGCTAACTCCAATGCGCGCTCCGGCAGCGCCCCACCTGCACCGGCAGCCAGCAGACCCAGGGCGCCCAGGATGGAAGTCAGCGGGGTGCGCAACTCGTGGCTGACGGTGGCCAGAAACTCGTCCTTCATGCGTTCGATGCGGCGCGACTCGCTCAGGTCATGCAGGGCAAGGGTGCAGAAGGCCTGATCGCCGATATTCCAGAAATTGTGCGACACCGAAAACGGCAGCCGCACGCCGGGCCGCACCGTGATCTCCGCTTCCGGCTGGTCAAGCAGAAAAGCCATCTCCAGACCGGTCAGCTGCGAGATCGAAACCCCGGCCTTCACCTGCTCGGAATCCAGCCCAAACAGGGTGCGCGCGGCGCGGTTGAGTTCGCTAACGTGGCCGTTCAGGTCGGAGGTGATGATGGCATCGGCAATGTGCTCGTGAATGGCATGCTGGCGCTGGGCCATCAGCGACATGCTGGCCTGCAGGCTCAGCACACGCTGGTATTGGCGCAACTTGGCCTGCAGGATGGTCGGGTTGACGGGTTTGAGCAGGCAATCGGCGGCGCCACTGGCCAGGGCATGGGCGTAGTGCTCGTCGCCTTGCAGGGACGACAGCACGATCACGGGAAGCCATTTGCCGGTCACGCGTCGGCGTATGGCGCGTGCCACTTCAAAGCCGTTCATGCCCGGCATCAACAGGTCCAGCAGCAGTACATCCGGGTGTTCGGTCTCGATCAGGTGCAAGGCGGCTTCACCGCTTTCGGCCTCTATGGCGACATGCCCCAGTTGGCGCACGGTCTGCAGCAGTTCCTGGCGGCTGGCTTCGATATCGTCTGCCACCAGCACCTTCATGGATGCATGGGCATGGGCTTGGGCATGCGCGGGCGCTGGCAAGTCTGGTTGGGGGGCGGTGTCGAAATTCACAATCCGGTCACATCTTGGAGACGGCGCTGATCTGTAATTGGCATGTTGAGTTAACTGTAACCGCATCCCGATTCGCAAAAAACATGAAAACACCCGCATTGCCCCAGATTCCCAGCCAGCGTGCCAGCCAGTTTCTGGCGGCCCGAAAGCGCCTCATGTGGCGCATCAAGGTCAGCACCCTGGGGGTACTCAAACGCAGCATGGACATTGCCGTGGTGCTACCGGCACTGGTTTTGCTGGCTCCGCTTTTTTTGCTGGTGGCGCTGTGCATCCGCTGGCACGACGGTGGGCCGGTGCTGTACTGGCAAAAACGCGTGGGGCGGCGCGGGCGCGAGTTCGCATTTCCCAAGTTTCGCTCGATGTGCGTGGATTCGGACGCCGTGCGCGCCAAAATTGCCGCCGAGAATCAGCACGGTGCGCAGGGCATCACCTTCAAAATGAAGCGCGACCCCCGCATCACGCCCACTGGTCGGGTGATTCGCCGCTTCAGCATCGACGAGTTGCCGCAACTGTGGTGTGTGCTCAACGGCCAGATGACCCTGGTCGGGCCGCGCCCGCCGATGCCGTCCGAGGTGGCCCAATACAGCCTGCGCGACCGCGAGCGCCTGAGCGTCGTGCCTGGACTGACGTGCTTCTGGCAGGTCAATGGCCGCTCGGAAATTCCCTTTGACCAACAGGTGGAAATGGACATTGACTACATCCACCAGCGCTCTATTTGGACGGATATCAAGGTGCTGTTCAAAACCATTCCCGCCGTTCTGTTTGGCCGTGGCGCGTACTAATTTCGGCCTGTTCCTGGCTCCAGCACAAAACTCCTTATGCAAGATTCCTCCCTTTTAGATCCCAGCGTGGCCCGTGTGGTGCTGTTCATGACCCACGAGCGCCCGGCCGATGTGCCCGGCGACCACCAGCGACTGGCCTGCCTGTTGCCCATGGGCACGGCAAGTTTTGCCGAGCGCGTGATGGACAGTTGTGCACTGGCCGGTGTGCGCCAACTTGACGTGGTGGTCAGTGAACACCCCGAAGCCCTGCGCCGCGTCCTGCAGGACGGTGCGCCCTGGGGCATCCGCATTCACTGGCAGCATGCAAAAGATGCGGCTTCGCCCTACCAGGTGTTGCGCGGCATGGCGCTGGACCCGGCGCAGCGCGTCGTCATAGGCCATGCCCACCAGTGGGTGGCCAGCCGCATCGTGCATGAACTGGTGCAAGCCCAAGGCGTGGCTCTGCACATGGCAGGCGACGTGGCGTGGACAGGCTGGTTCAGCACCGACGCGGCAACCGTTTCGGCGCTGGGCCCGCACCAGGATTACGAGTCGCTGGCCCTGCGGGTGCGCGGCATGCACGCCGCCCGCTGCGTGATTGCGACGCAGACCGAGCATGCGCAAAACCTGAGCGCTGCGGATTTGCTGGCCGCACAACAGCACGCGCTGGACGGCACACAGGAAGCGGCCATTCCCGCGTCCTGGCTTCGCATGCCCTGGGGCGCTGCCAGTCCGGATGCGGTGATTCACGCCGAGGCACAGATTCACGGCCCGGTGCTGATCGGCCCGGCCTGTGTGGTGGAAGCCGGTGCCGAACTGGGGCCGGGCACGGTGCTGGCGCGGGAGGTTTATGTGGCCGCAGGAGCCCGCGTGCGCAACTCACTGGTGATGGCCAATACCTATGTGGGCGGCCAGATCACGCTGGAAAACGCGCTGGCGCAGGGCAACTCGATTCAAAGCCTGAAGTGGTCTGTGCGCACGGTGCTCAGCCCCGACGATGCCACTATGGCCCCGCTGCGCAACGGCGCAAATGGCACGACACCCTGGATTTCGCGCGCTGCGGCTCTTCTGGCCGTGCTGGCCCTATGCCCGCTGATGCTGCCCGCACTGTTGTTGCAATGGATCAGCACAGCCCAGGCACTCTGGCGCCATGTTGACGTGGTGCAGTCCCGTGTGCGGGTGCGCGAACAGGAGTTGCTAACCCGCGTGCCCGTGCGCCTGGCGCACAGCGCACGCGCGCTGGACCGTTGGGTGGCCCACTTCGGCGCGCTGCTGGACATCGTGCAGGGCCGACGCAGCTGGTTTGGTCTGCGTCCGCGTCAGGAGCCGGAATGGTATGCCTTGGGGCGCGACTGGCAGGAGCTATTCAGCCGCACGGCCATTGGCCTGTTTCATGCGCCGGCCTGGACGGAAATGGGCGGCCATCTAAACAGCGAAGCCGATGCCGCCGCAGATGCCTTTATGGCGGTGCAATCGACCCTGGCCGGGCGTGTCAAAATTCTCTATGCCCATGCGTGGCGCAGTCGCTAACCGGGCCAGGGCCTTCGGCGGCCTGTCGCGTATTAGCAGGGCTCCATTGTTCGATCACATCAGGAAGGTAAGGCGGCATGCCTGATATCAAAAAGCTGCTCCAACGTAACCGCTTCTTCCTGGAGATTCTGGGCATTGTGGTGCTGTGCGAGCTGGCGGTCATGCTGTTGCTGGACTACCTGGCGCCCGGCTTGAGCGCCCTGCGCATGGTCTTGCTGGACGCGTTTGGTCTGACGCTTCTGGTCGCGCCTTTAATTTTCTGGCGCAGCCGCGCGGTGCATGGCCGCGAAGCACGAAACCTGTCAGAAGCCGTGCAGCATTCCAGCACCGCAGTCTTGCTGTTGGATACCGGCGGGCGCATTTACTGGTTCAACAACGGCTTCACGCAGATGAGTGGCTATACGCTAAAGGAAACCATTGGCCTGACACCGGCCGAATTGCTGGACAGCGGTCAAACCGATTCGCAAACTCTGGCAACACTCAGGGCGGGCGTGGTCAGGCGCCAGCCCTGCCGGGCCATCGTGCGCAACCGGCACAAGGATGGCAGCCACTACTACGTCGATATCGACTTCAGACCGGATTACGACGCGCGCGGCAAGTTGGTCGGTTTCATCGAAATCTGCACCGACGTTACCGAATTGAAGCGCACCGAGCAGGCGCTGGAGGCGAGCCTGCGCGAAACCGAGAGCCTGCGCCAAACCGTAAACACGCACGCCATTGTTTCGGTGGCGGACCGCGCCG
>CANFIH010000255.1 GCA_947446855.1 Burkholderiales bacterium | reverse complement strand
TTGGCAGACGTCGATGACCAGCGCATACATTTCCTGCGGGCTGTACCAGATAAGAACGGACTTGTGAACAGTTTTCATAGAATGGAGGTATGCGCGGGATTGTAGACAAGCCGTGACAGTGCACTTCATCATGCACGGCTTTCTTTTCGCTTCTTAGTCCCCACATCAGTTCCATGGCCAAAAAACCCGAAACCGCTACCCGCATTGCCGACAACAAGAAAGCGGCTTTTAACTATTTCTTTGAGGAGCGCTTCGAAGCGGGCATCGTGCTCGAAGGCTGGGAAGTGAAATCCCTGCGCGAGGGCAAGGTGCAACTCACCGATGGCTATGTCGTGGTGCGTGGTGGCGAGCTTTTCATCATCGGTTTGCAGATTCACCCACTCCATACCGCTTCCAGCCATATCAGCCCGGACAAGGTGCGCACCAAGAAGCTGCTGCTGCACAAGGAGCAAATCAAGCGCCTGATCGGTAAAGTAGAGCAAAAAGGCTACACCCTGGTGCCCATCAATCTGCATTGGAGGAATGGCAAGGTGAAGTGTGAAATTGCACTGGCCAAGGGCAAGGCCGAGCACGACAAGCGCGACACGATCAAAGACCGGGAAGGCAAGCGCGAGGTGGAACGCGCCATGAAAGACCGCAGCCGCTGAAGCGGCCTGCCCTTCAACCCAGGCCTGAGACCCGCGGGTTTAGAGCGCCTTTTGTTTCCACGCGAACCACTCGTTGGCGACCAGGGCACCGATCACCAGGGTGCCGCCCAGCAGCACGGTGGGTGCAGGTACTTCGTTGGCGCCCAACCAGGCCAGCAGAATTCCAAAGATTACTTCCAGCAACTGCAGCAGTGACATCTCAGGCGCATGCAAAACCCGCGCGCACATCATGCACAGCACACAGGGGATGGCGAGTTGAAAAACGCCCAGCAATCCCAGGATGGTGACGTCGTGCACCGTGGCTTGAAAGGGATAGGCAAGTGTGCAGGTCGCCGCTGTGGAGAGCAAAGCACCCAGCAACACGGCGGGCACCAGATCCAGGTCCTGCCCGCGGTCGTGCACATGCTGGCTGATGGTCCAGTTGATGGCGGCAGCAATGGGAATGGACAGGGCCACGAGGCTGCCGGTCAGTGAAGCGGAACCCACCTGCGAGGCAAACATATAGGCGATGCCGGCACCGGCCACCAGAATGGCCAGCCAGGTGCGCGGCGGCACCCGGTAACCAATGAGAACACGGGCTACCACGGCCGTCAGCAAGGGGCCGACTGCCAACGTGACCAGCACATTGCCAACGGTAGTCAGGGTGAACGCCACCATGTAGGCGGTGAACATGACGCTCCAACAAACGCCAGAGAGCCACAGCGCTGCGCCACCATGACGGATCTTGAGAAAGACCGCGCGGCCCTGAAAAAAGGGAAGCATCAGCAGCAGACTGAGCGCTGCGAACAGCGCGCGCCAGAAGGTGACTTCAAAGCTGCGCGCAAATTCCAGGTGGCGGGTGGCCACGCCTGCGGTAGACCACAGGAGTGCCACCAGCACCATCACAAAGACAGCCTGGTTGTGGCGCAACTTCAAAGCAGCGTCTGCTTAACGACCAGCGCGCTTGCGTTCGCTTTCAGTCAGGTAGCGCTTGCGCAGGCGAATCGACTTGGGTGTGATTTCAACCAGTTCGTCGTCTTCGATGAATTCCACACCGTATTCCAGCGTGCAGTCGATGGGCGGCGTGATCTTGATCGCGTCTTCCTTGCCGGACACACGGAAGTTGGTCAGCTGCTTGGTACGCGTGGCGTTCACCACCAGGTCGTTTTCACGGCTGTGGATACCGACGATCATGCCTTCATAGACCGGATCGTTGGGGCGCACAAACATGCGGCCGCGCTCGTCGAGCTTGCCCAGGGCGTAGGTGAAGATTTCACCGGCGTCCATGGAGATCAGCACACCGTTCTTGCGGCCACCGATGTCACCCTTGTGCGGCTCGTAGCTGTCAAAGATGTTGGAGATCAGGCCAGAACCACGGGTCAAGTTCAGGAATTCGTTGGTGAAACCGATCAGTCCACGCGCAGGAATGCGGTATTCCAGGCGCACACGGCCACGGCCGTCCGGCTCCATGTTCACCAGATCGCCCTTGCGCTCGCCCAGCGCTTGCATCACGCCGCCCTGGTGCTGCTCTTCGATGTCGGCAGTCACCAACTCGATAGGCTCGTGCTTTTCACCGTTGATATCGCGGAACACCACGCGCGGCTTGGAGACAGCCATCTCATAGCCTTCGCGGCGCATGTTTTCCAGCAGGATGGTCAGGTGCAATTCGCCACGACCCATGACTTCGAAGATACCTTCTTCGTCGGTTTCCTTGACGCGCAGGGCCACGTTGTGTTGCAGTTCTTTTTGCAGGCGGTCCCAGATCTGGCGGCTGGTGACGTACTTGCCTTCGCGACCGGCCAGCGGGCTGGTGTTGACGCAAAAGTTCATGGTCAGCGTGGGCTCATCCACCTTGAGCATGGGCAGAGGTGCGGGGTTGGCCGGGTCAGTGATCGTGACGCCGATACCGATGTCTGCCAGGCCGTTGATCAACACGATTTCGCCGGGGCCGGCTTCCGTGGCTTGCACGCGCTCCAGACCCTGGAAGGTCAGAACCTGGTTGATACGTCCCTTGACAGGCTTGCCATCCGGGCCTTCCATCACGACCACGTCCATCATGGGCTTGATGGTGCCCTGGCTGACGCGACCGACACCGATGCGGCCGACAAAGGTCGAGAAGTCAAGTGCGGAAATTTGCAGTTGCAGAGGCGCCGCCGGGTCACCGGTTTGCGCAGGCACGTGGGCCAGAATGGTGTTGAACAGGGCCGACATGTCGGGACCCCACTGCTCACCCTGTGCGCCCTCTTCCATGGAGGACCAACCGTTGATACCGGAGGCATAGACCACGGGGAAGTCCAGCTGTTCGTCAGTCGCGCCGAGTTTGTCAAACAGGTCGAATGCCGCATTGACCACAAAGTCAGGACGTGCTCCGGGCTTGTCCACCTTGTTCACCACCAGAATGGGCTTGAGACCGAGGGCCAAGGCCTTCTTGGTCACGAAACGGGTCTGGGGCATGGGGCCTTCCTGGGCATCGATCAGCAGAACAACGCCGTCGACCATCGACAGGGCACGTTCCACTTCGCCGCCGAAGTCGGCGTGTCCGGGGGTGTCCACGATGTTGATGTGTGTGCCTTCCCAGGTCACGGCACAGTTCTTGGCCAGAATGGTAATGCCACGCTCTTTTTCAATCGCGTTGTTGTCCATCACGGTGTCGACCACTTTTTCGTGGTCGGCAAAGGTGCCAGACTGGCGCAACAACTGGTCCACCATGGTGGTTTTGCCATGGTCAACGTGGGCGATGATGGCGATATTTCTGATTTGCTTATGGCTCATATTTCACTTTCAAACATTCATTAACTGCTGAAGCAGGGATTCACTGACCTCGGGCGGACTCAAGAGCCGCGTGGGGATCAACTCCCCGCCTTTCACATGCGCACTGCCCAGAAGTGCCCGCGGTCGCTCGGCAAAAACTGCCACTGCCTCCGCATCACTCCAGGCACCGCGTCTGCGCATACCACTCAAAAACCGTGCCGCATTCTCGGCATCCAGCGTGACCACCGTGTGACCTGCCAGCAGATCCTCGGAAGGTCGCACACAGGCCATGCGCTGTTCATCGCTCATGGCCTCCAGTGCCGCCACACTCACGCACAGCGACTCATCAAAGCCACCGGTGCGTATGCGCCGCAATGCACTCAGGTGGGCGCCACAACCCAGCGCCTCACCAATGTCCTCTCCGAGCGTCCGGATGTAGGTGCCTTTGCTGCACTCCACCACCAGATCGACCTCGGGCTTCTCTGCGTCCAACCGTGCATGCACGATACGGATGCTGTAAATCGTCACATGGCGCGCCTCGCGCTCAATCGCAATGCCGGCCCTGGCGTATTCGTACAAGGCTTTGCCATCCTTCTTCAAGGCGCTGTGCATGGGCGGCACCTGGGCAATCGGGCCGGTGAAGCCCTTCACCACCTGCTCCAGTTGTTCCAGCGTCACCTGTACAGGCCGCTCACTGATCACTTCACCCTCGGCATCTGCCGTGCTGGTCTTTTGTCCCAGTCGCAGCGTCGTTGCATACGCCTTATCGGCATCCAGATGCATCTGGCTGAACTTCGTCGCCGCACCAAAACAAATGGGCAATACGCCCGTTGCCAGCGGATCCAGCGTGCCGGTGTGGCCGGCCTTCTCGGCCCGTAACAGCCATTTCACCTTCTGCAGAGCTTGGTTACTGGAAAAGCCTAGCGGCTTGTCCAACAAAATCACGCCATGTACCGGTCGCCGCTGCACTTTGACACGTTGCGACTTCACCTTGCCGCCTTCGGGCGCGGCAGCCGCACCCTGGGACAGCCCGGCTTGTTCCATTTTCAGTCTTCCTTCGCCTTGGACGCCACCGCCTTGGCAATCAAGGCGTTCATGTCGGCTGCACGTTCTACCGTCTGGTCGAAGTGGAAGTGCAGCGTCGGCACGGTGTGAATGTGCAGGCGCTTGAACAAACCGGCGCGCAAGAAGCCCGCAGCCTGGTTCAGGCCTTCCGCTGTTTGAACAGGGTCACCTACCAGCAGACTGAAAAACACCTTGGCGTGGGCATAGTCGGGGGTGACTTCCACCGCCTGAATGGTCACCATACCCACGCGCGGATCTTTCAGCTCCCGCGCAATCAACTCGGTCAGATCCCGCTGGATCTGATCGGCCACGCGAAAACCGCGGTTGGGGGTAGAAGACTTTTTACGAGCCATCGTTCCTGCCGCTTACAACGTACGCGCGATTTCACGAATTTCAAAGAATTCGAGCTGATCGGAGATTTGAATATCGTTGTAGTTCTTGAGCTTGATACCGCACTCGAAACCTTCCTTGACTTCGCGCACATCGTCTTTCATGCGCTTGAGGGAATCGAGTTCGCCGGTATATATCACCACGTTGTTGCGCAGCAGACGGAAATGGGCACTGCGATTGACAAAGCCACTGGTGACCATACAACCCGCAACCGTACCGATCTTGGACGCCACGAACACGGTGCGGATTTCGGCCGTACCGATGATCTCTTCGCGCTTCTCGGGGGCCAGCATGCCGGACATGGCAGCCTTCAACTCATCGACCGCGTCGTAAATGATGTTGTAGTAATTGATCTGCACGCCGTTGCCTTCGGCCAGTTTGCGCGCACCGGCATCGGCCCGCACATTGAAGCCGATCACGATGGCC
>CANFIH010000254.1 GCA_947446855.1 Burkholderiales bacterium | reverse complement strand
GCAATGCGCAGGGCATGAGGTATTGCTGATCGGGCTGATAAGGGACGTAGCTGGTGCTCATCCCTCCATCATCCGCATCCTCAGCAAATCAGCATCGGGGGTTTCCCTTCTGCCGCCCAGACTCCTAGGGCTTGGTTCGCTCGGTCGCCAAGGTACGGCTGATCTCAGCCAGGTCCTGCTTCAGAACGGACTCCTTGCCTCTAAGCACAAACAAGGTGTCAGGCAGACAAAGGATCACGGCAGCGCGGGCCATTAATTCGGGGTTCAAAAGGCAGTCCCGGTTAAAGAAGTCCAGTCCGGCAGACTTCAAAACATCGAGCTTTCCGCGAGTGTCGGAAAGGGGCTGCGTCTCTGTCAA
This sequence comes from Burkholderiales bacterium, assembly GCA_947446855.1. Lineage (GTDB taxonomy): Bacteria > Pseudomonadota > Gammaproteobacteria > Burkholderiales > Burkholderiaceae_C > Allorhodoferax. The sequence goes on along the minus strand of CANFIH010000254.1, from coordinate 4,910 downwards.
AAACCGTACATGGCTTGCAATGGCAAACGCAAAGTCCGACGGACGGTTGAAGCTGGTCTTTTCCAGGTCCAGTGCCTGCCCTCCCTTATCCAGGAGGGAAACCTGCACGTACCGTCCCTTTGCGATAAGCCACTCTTTGGCATCTGCTATCTTGATCAGCGTGCGTCGATCTTCTTTGAAGTGAGAAAGCTGATTGGCGCTGGGACGGCTGATCGCTGTGCGGATGCTCATCTCTTCCATGCCCGACAAGAGAGCCATCTGGTGAATCGTTAAAGCACCTTCTGCTCTCTCGCTGGAGTTGTTATCTTCATCACCCCAAGCACGATCGAAGGTGTAGAAGCCGCCTTCGCCTTCGAGAAGTTTTCGGGCATTGGCCAATTCACAGGTATGAACACAGCGACGAACGTCAAACGTCGCACCGTAGGCCTCTCTTTCCTCTGCCGTTGCAGATGTTTTGAGATCGGTCAGGTAAGCAGCAACCCAGGTGTGGGTCGTTTCAGACTGCATCGGCTCGCTCAACCGGTTATCGATTCCAAAAAACGCATAGCTGTACTGTTGCTCCATGGCCTTGGCGAAATCTGCGTCTTGAATGTCCTCGTAGTTGAGCCCGAGTTCACGAGTTGAAGTGCTGCTGCCGACCAAGGCGGACACGTCAACACCACCAAACTGGGAGCCATTCTTTCGGTTCGTGAAAAGGCTAAGGTTGTGCAGTTGAAGCAAGTAGAGATTCAGGATGTCTTCGCGCAACTGCTCCAAAGTGAATGGAATGGGAAAGGTTGACTGCGCTGCTGCGGCTGGAGTGGTGTTTGGTGTGTTTTGCATGATGTTTTGTTGTCGATATTGATGGTGTGACGTAATCATAACACCATGAAATTAGTTGAGTCGACATCGATATCGACAATATTTCAAAAAGGCCGAAAAAACTTTTCGGCCAACTTTTTTACTGAAACGCCTCGCAGATCAAGCCCATGGCCGCGAGGCAAAAACGCCATCAACAAGCCAAAACGAAGTCCGTCGCTTTGCTGGCGGCACTGGCAGCAGTAAAAATCGCCGTCTTATCTGACTTCAAAACCTTCAGCCAGCTCTGCAAATAGGCTGCGTGGTTTTCAATCGTGGTGTCCACAAATCCAATGTGGCCAGCCAAAAACGCCGATCCAAGCTCTGCAACCAGCTCTTCAAAGGCATAGGCCTCGGATCCGAAACGCCCAGAAAAATCACGGGCCAACCTGTTTTCATGTCCTGTCCAATGCGACAGCTCATGCATTGCTGTTGCGTAGTACCGCACTTCACTCGTGAAGCGTTCCCGCTCTGGCAAGCAAATTTGGTCCTTGCTGGGTGAATAAAAAGCACCATCAAAGCCGTGAGCAATGCTTGCACCAGAGGCACGCAAAATCTGTTCAGCTTCAGCGATGGGGTTGAAATCCGGTGTTGCGGCAACTGGAACAGCGGTCAGGTCCGCGGGCAAATTTTCCACCTGCGCCAGGTTAAAAAGCCAGAATGGTTTGCATAGGAAAAACGAGTCCTCGCCGCCCTCCGCTTCGCTTTTTTCTGCAGCATTTTTGGCGCTCTTTTTGACCTTGTCGAAAAAAGCACAAAGCACGGCTTTTTCACCCTTGCGAACTTGTCCGCCCAAGGCCTGCGCTTGTTTGAAGGTCATCCAAATATTGGATGTGTAACCGCGCTCTACTGCCTCACTCCAAAGAATCAAAACGTTGACGCCTCGGTAAGCCGCGCCAGTGACAGCGTTACATGGCATGCCTTTGCCTGCTGCTTGTGCCCATGGTGCCGAGCTGCTGCAGTTACCCTTCTCCAAAAGGGCAATGATTTTGTCGGTGATGGCCTGCTTGATGTCCATGAAGTACCCCTTGAAAAGTTGAATCGGAGGGCTTCAACTCGTTACCCTCTCGCTCTTGTTCTCTGCGTCCCCTTTGGGGCGGAGGGGGAATGGCCCCCGCCAGCAGGGCGGGGGTTGGGGGTGGGTTTGTTACGTTCAATGAGAAAACGGGCCCTCAGCCCGTTAAGTCACCCCCACCAAATGCCCCTGCACTCCTGGTAGGGGTTTGGTGGGGGTGATAGGGCTGAGGGTCTGTTTTCAGCATGCAAGGACACGCAGCAGCAAATGGCGTGACACAAAGGCATGAAGCGCAGCGGCTGCAGACTGGCGCGACTTTTGTCGCGAAGTGGCCGGGGACAACGCCAAAAATTCAGAAGAGAGAAAGCGCCATCCCCTAAGACCTGCGCTACCAGGCGCAATGCCATTGACTTGGCAGAGTTTCAGGGGGATTTGCGTGAGGGATTGGAACCCGACAGGGCTGAGACTCCCGTTGGGAGACTCAGGGCTTTAGCCTAAAAGCCCGGCCCGTCCTGATGGACGGTCACGCCAAAACGATCAAAATTTAAATAATACTCACTTACTCATATACACCAAAGCACCTTAGTGTCTTTGAGTATTTAAGTACACCGTCATTGCATCGACAATCAGATCCGTCAATGGGCGGTTTGCCTGGGCAGCAGCAGTCTTCCACTGCTTGCGCATCGAAAGCGGTACGTTGATGTTGATACGCGCAACCTCTTCACGCATAACAGCCGCAACGGGCACGTCGGCGCGCACTTGATCAAGTGGTTTAGATTTCAGACCCATTTTGCTTTCTCCAACTCCTGAATCACAAAGTCGATTTCTGCTTTTGCCTGGCCATCCGCAAGGTCATAAACAGAGATCCCATCCGTCAACGCCTGTGCAAAGGCCACGCGATTTCCAATGGTCGAGTCAAGTTGGTCGATTCCATACTCATTCCATTCACCCGTCAGCATCTGCTTGGAAAGCTTCGTAGAGCCACTGGTTCTGTTGACCAGGAATGCTGCATCAATCGCCCCCCCCACATCGATCTTGGAGCGAATGAGCTTTACCGTCGCAGCACTGGCCCAAATATCGGCTCCAGACGGCTGAATGACGATCAAAGCAACATGGGCCACTCGAACAATAGAGGCGGCCATATCGCCTGCCTTTGCAGGTCCATCGATGATGACAAAGTCATTGGCTGACAAAGTCGGCAATGAGCCAACCAACATCTGGGGCCTGTCCAATGCCACAACAGGAGGCAAGTCAGCGTCCGGTGGGCTGGCTTCTCGCCAGTCCCGCGAGGTGCCTTGCGGATCGGCATCGACCAGCACGACCTTTTTGCCTGCCCTATGAAGGGCAGTAGCAATGTTCGTGGAAAGCGTGCTCTTTCCGGTGCCACCCTTTTCGTTAAGAATCGCAATTATCTTCATAAGTGTACATACTCATTTGAGTAAAATTGTATCGGTGTAAATACGATTGTACTCTTATACACTTATGCACAAAGCAGAAAATAACTGCGTACTTGTGACTGTGCTGCAGGGCAGCGTTCCTACTCTTGGGTTGGTTTGTCGCCGTCAGTCTGCTGCGCCTGGCGCTCGGTGAGGGCACGTAACAACTCAGCGGATTGCATTTGCATAGCTTCAACCTGACCACGTAACTTAGCTGCTTCTTCGCGCGCAGTGCTGGCATCGTGGCGAGCCAGTACCTGGTCAGCCTCAGCCTTGGCGATGCGCTCAGTGGCCCGGTGCGCCTCTTGGTCGGCTGCTTCTGCCCTGGCCTTCACAGACGCCAGCTCAGAACGCACCTGATCACGCTCAGTAGCGGTTGTTTGGGTCGCTTTTTTCTGCTCGACCAGCTCGGAGCGAAGTTGGTCGGCCTCCTGCTTATGACGGACCTGATCAGCTTTCGCGGCTTGTTCGGTTACGGCAAGACGTTCACGGAGCTGGGCTAATTCCACCGCTTGTGCTTGGTTAGTAGCGTGCACATCGGCCAATTTGGTATCAAGTGCTTCGCCCTGAGCCGTGGCCTCATCAAGCTTAGCTTCCAAGTCATCCACTGTTTGTGCCGCATCGGCCAGCTCGCGCTCCGCCTGTGCCCGCTGCTCTCCTGCGGAGCGCACGACTTCATGAACCCGGCGCTCCGCTGCCTTGACGGCTTTGTCATTGAGCTCAATCGCCAACGTGGCAAGGCGCTCTGTCAGCGCCTTGGTGACTGCAGCCACTTCCTCTGCCACCTCGATTGGCAATTCAGCCACCGGCTCAGCCTTTGTTGCCGACTGGCTGGCAACGTATTCATCCCAAACTTGCTTCAGCCTGGACGGATTGCCACCACCAACCTTCTGGCGCAAAGCAAAGCCCGTGATATTGCGGCCAGCAGCACGCAACTCTTGACCGGCTTCGATGATGGCTTCTGGCGCAAATTCGACTGGACGCATAAATGCTCTCCTATGAAACAGTCCATATTTTAAAACAAAACAAACTAATAAACAAACAAAGTAATTTTAAATTTTCGTCATCTCTATCCATAAAGCACAAGCAACCGTGCGCTCGTAAAAATGATGTTTTATCGGTTTGCTGTGGTGTACACACACCAATACTCATATACACATCACTTGACTGAAAAAGCGATTGAATAGAGGAAATTTCGCTCCTTGTTTTGGTAGACCGGTAATTGGGTGAGACCTTGTGTCGAGGGCGAAGCCCTGGAGCGCAGCGATTTGTAACGGACGCAAAGCGCCGTTTTAGGGGTGAAAACCCGCCTCAGCGGGTTTGAGGGGCGTTTACGCCCCTGGGGGGAACTGTCTTTTCCCCCAGAAGGGGGGACTATTTAAGGTGCTTCCCTGCAAACCAAGTTATCCACAGGGGGTAAGGCCGGTTAGAAAATGGTTAAAGAATGGTTAGCGTGAGTTAAAACCGGCCTGCAAGCCGCATGGATATTAGGTTCTTAAAGAACCACACTATGTCAAAGCACAAGTGTTCCTATGTCAAAGCACAAAGACTGGTATGTCAAAGCCCATTCAACTATGTCAAAGCACAAGTGAGGCGAAACTGCCGTCTGTGGATAAAAACGT
>CANFIH010000253.1 GCA_947446855.1 Burkholderiales bacterium | reverse complement strand
GTGCTTGCAGGCCGTTGATCACCTGGCCGCGCAGCTTGTCCGCATTGAGGCGGATGGTGCTTTCCGTCTCGCGCAAGGCCTCCTGGGTTTTGACCACGGTCGCCTCGGCGCTTTGCATGTTGTACACCGTGCCCGCGCGCAAGGGCACCGACAAAGCCATGCCCACATACGCCTGGCTATTGGAGTTGTCGCCCGACTGGCTGTAGCTGTAGCGGGCTTGCACCGTGGGCACAAAGCTGGCCTTGATCTTTTGCACCTCGGTCTGCGCCAAATCGACGTTCAGGCGACCGGCCAAAGCGATGGGGTTGGCACGCAGGCCGACGTCGGTGTACTGCGCCAAAGACAAGACTTCATAGCTGCCTTGCTGGAGGGGCAGCACAAAGTCTTGCACGCGCGGGGTCTCGCCGGTGATGGCGGCGTATTGCTTCACAGCCACTTGCAACTGGCTTTCAAACGCCAAGTGCTGGCCCCGGGCCTGGCTTTGCTTGACCTGGATATCGCGCAGATCAGTGACGGTGCCCTGGCCGAGCTGGAGCATGCGCGCAGCGCGCTGGGCTTGCTGCTCCACCGAGCGGATCTTGGTCTCGTTCAGGCGCAGGCTCTCGTTGGCCAGCACCAGGTCGATGGCGGCCTTGATGAGTTTGTTGGCCAGGTCTTGCTGCTTGACTTGCAGGCTGATCTCGCCCAGCAGCTCCTTGGGCGCGGCTTGGCGGTAGGTGAGGTAGCGCTCCCAGTCCAGCAGGGGCTGGGATACGCCCAAGGACATACGGGTGGCGGTGTCGGTGGCCAGGCGCTCGGTGTTAAAAGTTGCCTCGGGATAGAACACCGACTGGGCCTGCTTGGCACTGCGCTGGGCAATGGTGAGGTCGGCCAGGGCGGTTTGGTACTGGGGGTCAAACTGCAAGGCTTTTTGGTAATCGGCCAGCAAGTCACGGGCGTGGGCCTGGGCACCGGTGAGCACCAGCAAAGTCCACAGCGCTACGCAGCTGGCGGCCCGGTGCGTCTGGCGAAGAATGTGCATGGTCACGCCGCCCTGCCCCTATTGCTTGAAGGCCAAGGCCAGTTTGTCGCTTAGCGGCTTGAGCAAGTAGCTCATAAAGGTGCGTTCGCCGGACTTGATGACCACATCCACCGGCATGCCGGGCTGCACTTGGAGCTGGCCGAGCTTTTGCAAACCTTCAGCCGTGGTCTGGATTTGCGCCATGTAAAACTCGGTCTCCCCCGGCATGGTGCCTGCCAGCTTGTCAGCGCCCACGACCTTGAGTTCACCCGAGATGACCGGGGTGGTGGTTTGGTTAAAGGCGACAAAGCGCATATCGGCCAGCATGCCCACGCGCACCTTATCGATCAGGTTGGTGGGAATGTGCACGTCCACGGCCAAAGACTCGTCTTTGGGCACGATTTCCATCAGCACCTGCGCACTGGTGATGACGCCGCCTGCGGTAAATACCTTCAGGCCCACCACGTTGCCACTCACAGGGGCGCGCACCTGGGCCAGGTTGCGGTCAAACTGGGCCGCGCCCATTTGGCCAAACACGGCGTCGCGGGTTTTTTGGATTTCTTGGAGCTGGGTGTCCACGTCTTTGAGAAACACGGTGCGCACCTGGCTGATTTGCAGCTTGGCCCGGGCAATCTCGGCCTGGGTGTTGGCAATGCTGGCGTCGATGTCGCTCTTGGCGCGCTCGGCCTGGTTGGCCTGGGTTTGGGGTACGTAGCCGTCTTTGGCGAGTTCGCGGGAGTTGCGCATTTCCTCGTCAATGCTGCGCGACTGCACCTGGCGCGACTGGTACGACGCGGTCAGCCCCGCAATCTGCTCGCGCAGGCTGGCGACCTGGCTCTCAAAGTCGCTGCGCCGGGAGTTAAAGAGCTGCACTTGCAGGTCTTTGGCCTCTTGCACGCGCACATCGCCTTTGGGAAAGCGCCGGGCGAGCTCTTCGGCCCAACGAATGCCAGACGCGCCGTCCCGCTCGGACTTGAGACGCGACTCTGACGCCAAGAGGCTGATGTACTGCAACTCCACGCCGGTGGACTGGGCGTCGGTCTTGAGGGGGTTGACGCGCAGCAAGATGTCGCCTTGCTTAACCTCGTCGCCCTCTTTGACCAGGATTTCTTGCACCACGCCGCCGCTGGGGTGCTGCACCGCCTTGCGGTTGCCCATGACCACCACACTGCCCACGACCGAGACGCCAGCATCCAAGGGCGCGGTAGAGGCCCAGACGACGAATATCACAAAGAACAGCAAAAAGACCTGGGCGGCGCGTTTACGAACCACCGACTCTTCGACCGCAATCGGCTGCAGTTGGCGGCTTTTCAGGCGGGCGGGGTCGTAGGGGTTCCAGCCACTGACCCAACGGCTCACAAAGCCGTCCGCGCGCACCAAGGCGCCAGTGGGCTGGGCTGAGGCTGCACCGGACTTGCTCATGCTGCACCTCCTGCGCTTGTAAGCACGGGGCCCGGCGCAGGGGCGACCGCCACGGCTGCCAGGTTGCGCCCGGCGGCGGCAGTGCCCGCTTGCTGCTGGCGCACCGCGTCCAAAATGCTTTTGGCCGGGCCAAAGCCCACTTGCTTGCCCGCTTGCAAGACCAGCATCATGTCCACCGCGCCCACCAGGCGCGGGCGGTGGGTGGTGAGCACCACGGTGCTGCCCATTTCTTTGAGTTTGCTAATGGTTTGCACCAGTGCGGCTTCGCCCGCGTCGTCCAGGTTGGAGTTGGGCTCGTCCATGACGACGTACTTGGGTGCACCATAGACCGCGCGTGCAATGGCCAGGCGTTGGCGTTGGCCGCCTGAGAGCGCGAAACCCGATTCGCCCAAGGGCGTGTCGTAGCCCTCAGGAAAGCCCAGGATGGTGCTGTGCATGCCAATGAGTTCGGCGGCTTGCACCACTTTTTCGGAATCGACGGGGCCCAACCGGGCGATGTTTTCTGCCACGGTGCCCTCAAAAAACTCGATTTCTTGCGGCACGTAGCCCACATGGGGGCCGACCTCGTCGTGGCTCCAGTCACACAGTTCCACGCCGTCCAGACGCACCGAGCCAGCAGCCGGGGCCCACAGGCCGAGCAGCAGCTTGACCAATGAGCTTTTGCCCGCCGCGCTGGGACCGACCACGGCCATGACCTGGCCGGCATCCAGGTTGAAATTGATGTCATTGAGCACGGGCTTTTTGGCGCCTGGGGGCAAGCCCACCAAATCACTCACGACCAGCGCGCCTTTGGGCAGGGGCAATTGCATCTGGCTTTGGTAGACCTCGTCTTCAAGCAGCAAGGCGTTGACGCGGTCGTAGGCCTGGCGCGCGGTGGCAATGGAGCGCCAGTTGGACAGTAAGTCGTTAAAAGGACCCATGGCTTTGCTCACCAACATACTGGAGACGATGATCATGCCGCCGGTGATCAGTCCTTGCATGGCCAGATAGACCCCCAGGCCGATTTGCAGCGAGGGCATGGCGCGGCTGATAAAGCCGGTAAAACCGCCCATCAGGCCACTGGCCTCGCTGGCGTAGACCTGCTTCGTAAGGAAGTGACTGTGTTGGCTGTACCAACGGTCGCGCACCGCGCCCAGCATACCCATGGCGAGGGTAGTCTCGGCGTGGCGCAGGCTGCTGGCGGCTACGCTGTTGGCCTGGGATTTGGCTTGCTGGGACTCACGCAAGATGGGCCCCGATACCTTGAGCGTCATGTAGGTGAAGAAGAGGATGAGCACAGAGGCCACTGCGGCAAAGATGGCAAGGTAAGGGTGGAACAGCCAGCCAATCGCGACAAAAACGACCGCCCACGGCGCTTTGATGAGCGCCAGCAGGGGCGCGCCGGTAAAGAACTGCCGCAGGTCCATCAGGTCACCAAGCAGCTGGTGCACGTCCACGTTTTTACGCAGGGCGTGGCTGCGAAAGGAGGCGTCAAAGACGTCAGGGCCTACGTCCCAGTCAATGCGCAAGGACAAGCGCACCATCAGGCGCTGGCGAATCCACTCCAGGGCGCCCCAAAAGACATAGACCGCCACGATGATGAGGGTGAGCGAGACCAGGGTGATGCCGCTGCGGCTGCTCAAGACCCGGTCGTACACGTTCAACAAGTAAAGCATGGGCGCCAGGCTGAGGAACTCCAGCAGATAGGTCAGCACTACCACCAAATAAAAGGTCTGCTTGCACTGCGCCAGTATCTTGCCTAGCGGCGTCTCTCGCGCCGTGCGCGCAGAGATTTCGACGGCCAGGCTTTGCGCCGCTCTTTCAGATATTGGCTTGATGCGCATGCGCTGATTTCCTATTGAACTTGACTAGACGCAAGTCTTCTCATGCGTTAACGGGTACGTCGGATAACTTCCGACGCACCCGTATCTTAGCAATGCGCAAACCCGTACAGAGGATGACCGACGGCTATGCTTAGCCTGCGACCGGCACCTTGTAATAGTCTTGGCCCAGCAAGTTCACGTCGCCTGTAGTGTGTGTGTCATCACATGCCACCAGCAACTCGGTAATGCCTGCGCTAGTGAGTTGGTCCAGCACGCTGCTGCTGCCCTCGATTGCGGTAGCAAGTGCGGCTTGGTCTGCACTGAGCACCAAACCGACCTCTGCAACCGCCGCGCCATCGGCTTGCACAAACTTGGCGGCCACATCGTCGGAAGCCAGCTTGCTCAGCAATGTGGACAGTGCATGGACGTTGGCAACATCGTCGCCGAGATCCACGTACACCACGTCCTGGCTGGTGACCACCTTGTCGGCGCCGATATCTGCCAATTGCGACAGGCTGGTGCTCATGTACTCGGAGCTGGTATCGACTTCGATCGTCGAATCTGTGTTGGCGGTCAACAGGCCCGCATCCATCAGGGCGCTGACCATGGCATCGTCGATCGCAAAGTTGGCCTCTGCGCTCACAACCACGGCACTGACCGCATCCACGGAATGCGCCATATCACCCGAGGTAACGCCCGAGTCGCCCAGCGCGATAAGCAGGTCTTTGAGCGACTGGTCGGTGCCGAAGGCCATGCCCGCATCCTCATGCAAGGTGACCAAAACACCGGTATCCACGGCCACCTTGTCAATGCCCATGGCATGCAGACCAAGCGAGTCGCCCACGGCAGAGGCCAGTTTTTCGGCCATGGTGGTGGACGAGAAGCTGCGGCTAAACGAGCCCGAGTAATCGGTACCGTCGTCAACGATAGTGTCGGCAGTGGCAAAAGACAAACCAGCACTGGCCATAGCAGCAACATCTGCGGCGGAGATGTGCAAGGTGGCCGCAGTGTCTGAGCCACAGATGTCAATCACCGACACACCCAAATCAACCAAGGCAGAC
>CANFIH010000252.1 GCA_947446855.1 Burkholderiales bacterium | reverse complement strand
GCCCTGCGGCAACCACTCCTGCAATGCACAGGGCATCAGGTATTGCTGATCGGGCTGGTAGGGAACGTAGCTGGTGCTCATCCCTCCATCATCCGCATACTCAGCAAATCAGCATCGGGGGTTTCCCTTCTGCCGCCCAGACTCCTAGGACCAGCGCCGCACCCCTCACACGCCCAGCGCTGCCTGCGCTGCCGCCAGCCGCGCAATCGGCACCCGGAACGGCGAACAGCTCACATAGTCCAGCCCGGCGCGGTGGAAAAAGCCGACCGAGGTCGGGTCGCCGCCATGCTCGCCGCAGATGCCCACCTCGATATCGGGGCGCACTTCGCGGCCTTTTTTCACAGCCATCTCCACCAGCAGGCCCACGCCCTTCTGGTCGATGGAGCGGAAGGGGTCGCGCTCGTAGATGCCGCGCTTCAGATACTCGGGCAGGAACTTGCCGGCGTCGTCGCGCGAGAAGCCCAGCGTCATTTGCGTCAGGTCGTTGGTGCCGAACGAGAAGAACTCGGCCTGACGGCCGATGCTGTCGGCAATGAGGGCGGCGCGCGGAGTCTCGATCATGGTGCCCAGCAGGTAGGCGATGCGTTCGCCGCGCTCGGTGAACACGGCCTCGGCGGTCTCGCGGATGATTCTGGCCTGCGCATTGAACTCGCGCACCGTGCCCACCAGCGGCACCATGATTTCGGCCTTCACGGTGATACCCAGATGGCGCACGTTGAGCGCTGCTTCGATGATGGCGCGGGCCTGCATCTCGGTGATCTCGGGGTAGCTGATGCCCAGGCGGCAACCCCGGTGACCCATCATGGGGTTGAACTCGTGCAGCTCTTCCACGCGCATCTGGATCTTGCCCAGCGACACCTTCATATCGGCGGCCATGGTGCGCTGCGCCGCTTCGTCGTGCGGCACAAATTCGTGCAGCGGCGGATCCAGCAGGCGGATGGTCACCGGCAAGCCGTCCATGGCCTTGAACAGCCCTTCAAAGTCGCTGCGCTGCATGGGCAGCAGCTTGGTCAGCGCCCGGCGCCTGCCCGCTTCGTCGTCGGCCAGAATCATTTCGCGCACGGCCACAATGCGTTCGCCCTCAAAGAACATGTGCTCGGTGCGGCACAGGCCAATGCCGGTGGCGCCGAAGCTGCGCGCCACTTTCGCATCTGCAGGGGTGTCGGCATTGGCGCGCACCTCCAGCTTTTTGTATTGGTCGGCCAGCGCCATCAGCGCGCCGAAGTCGCCGCTGAGTTGCGCCTCCATCGTCGGGATCTGGCCTTCAAACACTTCGCCGCTGGAACCGTTCAGGCTGAGCCAATCGCCTTCGTTCAGCACCCGATCGCCAATGGTCAGCGTGCGGGCCTTGTAGTCCACATGCACGGCGCCGGCGCCGGAGATGCAGCACTTGCCCATGCCGCGCGCCACCACCGCCGCGTGCGAGGTCATGCCGCCGCGCGCCGTGAGAATGCCATTGGCCACGCTCATGCCGCGCAGGTCTTCGGGCGAGGTTTCCAGCCGCACCAGAATCACGGCCTGGCCGCGCTTGACCCATTCTTCGGCCTCGTCGGCGAAGAACACGATCCGCCCGGTGGCCGCACCCGGCGAGGCCGGCAGGCCGCGCGCAATCACCTGGGCAGCCGTGATGGCCTTGGGGTCAAACACCGGGTGCAGCAGCTCGTTGAGGCGCTCGGGCGCCACGCGCGCCAGCGCCGTCTTCTCGTCAATCATCTTTTGCTGCAGCATCTCCATGGCAATGCGCACCATGGCAGCACCCGTGCGTTTGCCGTTGCGGGTTTGCAGCATCCACAACTTGCCTTCCTGGATGGTGAACTCCATGTCCTGCATGTCGGTGTAGTGGTTCTCCAGCAGGGTTTCGGCTTTGAGCAGTTGCTGATAAATCTCCGGCATCAGCTCTTCCAGCGAGGGGAAATCACGCACTCTAGTGGCCTCGTCGACCAGGGCCAGTTGCGCCCAGCGCTGCGAGCCTAAGAGCGTGATCTGCTGCGGCGTGCGCACACCGGCCACCACGTCCTCGCCCTGCGCGTTGATCAGGAACTCGCCGTTGAACAGGTCCTCGCCGGTGCCGGCATCGCGCGAGAAGGCCACACCCGTGGCACTGCTGTTGCCCAGGTTGCCAAACACCATGGCCTGCACATTGACGGCCGTGCCCCAGCTTTGCGGAATGTCGTTGAGTTCGCGGTAGACCTTGGCGCGGTCGTTGTTCCAGCTCTCGAACACCGCCACCACCGCACCCCAGAGCTGCTCCCAGGGGTCGGTGGGAAAGTCGCGGCCTATGCGGGCGCGGATGAGGGACTTGAAGCGCTGCACCAGCTCCTTCAAATCCTCCACCTTGAGCTCGGTGTCGAGCCGGGCCTTGCGCTGCTCTTTCACCATGTCGATGATCACTTCAAACGGGTCGTGGTCTTCCTTGCGCACGGGTTTCAGGCCCATCACCACGTCGCCATACATCTGCACAAAGCGGCGGTATGAGTCCCAGGCAAAACGCTCATCGCCGGTCTTGCGCGCCAGGCCCACCACGGCCTCATCGTTCAGCCCCAGGTTCAGGATGGTGTCCATCATGCCGGGCATGGAGGCGCGTGCGCCGCTGCGCACCGAGAGCAGCAAGGGGTCGGCCGCATTGCCAAAGGTTTTGCCCATCTCGCCTTCCACAAAACGGATGCCGGCCAGCACCTCGTCGCGTATCAGTGCCATCGCGTACGCGCGCCCACCTGTGGTGAATGCCGTGCAGGCCTCGGTGCTGATGGTGAAGCCCGAGGGCACGGTAATTTTCAGGCGGCACATCTCGGCCAGATTGGCGCCTTTGCCGCCCAGCAGATTCTTCATGCCGGCGTCGCCCTCGGTGTTGTGGGCACCGAAAACATAGACGTATTGGGGGTGACTGGACATGTCCGTTCCTCTTTTTATAGCTTGTGGGAAACGACCATCTTCCGCCGTCTGTACGCGCAGGTTTTGATGTCCATCAACGCCTGTTTGAGCTGCCACATTCATGCACCAAAGTGGGAATGCACTACAGTGCGGGTTTTCCCGTATGCGCAATGCATCCGGAAGTCTCCTTTCGACTCAACCTTGGTTCCCCTATGGCTCAACTCTCCCCCATCGGCGTCAGCGCCGTTCAAGACATCGCGCAACGCCACGGCTTCAGCTTTGATGCCGTGCAATCCATGCTCACGTCCGTGATCAACGGCAACGGCAGCATGGCGCAGTTCAGCCATTACGAATTCGGTGGCTCCGGCCAGTGGATGCAGGGCGGCATGACCATGATTGGCGACATGTTCAACAACTACCTCAAGGGCCGGGTCGACAACCTGTGCGCCGAGTTGTCACGCCTGAGCTACAACCAGCCGGGTCTGTTTGTGGAAGTGGCAGCCCAGCCCAACTGGTGGGGCCCGGACCTGAAATTTCCCAACACCTCGGGCGGCCAGAACGGCATGCGTTACGCCTACTTTGCCCAGGCGCACCGCCTGGCCATCGAGTCCAACGGCCAGGTCATCGTGTATGACACGCTGGACCACAACATCGGCGGTGTCTCGCAGCAGCAAAGCGGCGGCTACTCGGTGACGTTTTCCAGCCAGTACGGCTATGTGGATTTGTCGCGTCTGCCGGTGGTCAGCATCAACGGCCTGCCGCCCCTGGCACCCGCCCCGGTGTATGCGCCCGCCCCCAGTTACAACAACAGCTATGCGGCGCCGCTCAACAACACGCTGGGTTCAGCGGGCGACGGCGATATTTTTGCCAGCATCGAAAAGCTCGCCGCCCTGCAAAGCCGCGGCATTTTGAGCGAGCAGGAATACGCCAGCAAGAAGGCCGATCTGCTCAGCCGCCTGTAACCGGCGATGGCCAGGGGCCTGGCCTCAGCCCATGCCCCTGGCGCCAGGTGCCACGGGGTGTTGCAAGACTGTTGAATCGCGGGCAACGGACGCAGCAGCCGGGTATTTTTTCCGGAAATTCGCTTATAAAGAAAAATATTTCCGTTATAAAAAAGAATTCCGATACCACCCTATGGCAACTGCGACACCCCAGCGCCCCAGCGCGGACCAAACCATCAAGCGCATCTCGGCGGAGTACGAGACCCTGAGCAAGCAGCTCAAGGTGATTGCCCTGCACATCGAAAAAAACCGCGACCACGTCGGCATCGAAGGCATTCAGGAACTGGCGCGCCAATGTGGCGTGCAGCCCTCGGCGGTGGTGCGTTTTGCCAAGCATTTCGGCTTCTCCGGTTTCAGCGAACTGCAGGCCATCTTCCGCGACAACCTGTCGCGCCAACTCGCGCCCAGCCGCAACTACAAGGCGCGCATCCGTGACCTGATCGAGTCCGGCTCCAACCACCTGTCGAGTGTGGAGATTGCCAAGGAATTTCTGGCCGGCAGCGTGGCCGGCATGCATGAGCTGGAAAGCAGCCTGGACGCCGCCGCCCTGAAGAAGGCGGTAGACCTGCTGGCGGAGAGCGACTGCATCTGGATTGCCGCCTCGCGTCGCTCCTTCCCGATCGCCGCCTACCTGGACTACGCGCTGCAGCACACCGAAAAGCGCATCTGCCTGGTCAGCGGCCTGGGCAGCATGCACCAGGGCCAGATACGCTCGGTGCGCAAGGGCGATGTGCTGATTGCCATCTCGTTTTCACCCTACGCCGAAGAAACCATTGCCGTGGCCCGGGCCGCGGTGGAACGGGGCGCCAAGCTGGTGGCTATTTCCGACAGCCGCATGAGCCCGCTGGCCAAGCTGGCGCAGGTAACCCTGGTGGTGCAGGACAACTCGACCCTGGGCTTCCGGTCCCTCTCCAGCACCATGGGACTGGCGCAAAGCCTGTTCATCGCGCTGGCCTATACGCTCGAACTCCCTTACCAGCCGACCACCTGAGACGCTGCTGCCAGCGCCGGCAAACAAGCCCGGCGCAGATCTCCACGGAGGGATGGGGGCCTGGCCACGGCGCCCGTGCGGCAGGGACGCGGGCGCGTTGCCCCTGGCGTGGGTCCAACCGATCACGGTGCGGCCCTTGAAATGAAACAAAATTCAAAAACATCTTTTGTTAGAAATTTCTTTTCAAAACAAGCAACGCGCTTTATAGTCGCTGGGTCGCCGCAGCTTTCGCGCGCCATCACCACCCCCCGAGATTTGAGGAAACCCCATGAAAAATGTTGCAGTTTTTGGCGCCGGCCGCATTGGCCGCATCCACGCTTCCAACCTGGCTGCTCTGAGCGGCGTCCAACTCAAATATGTGTTTGACCCGGTGCCCGCAGCGGCTGCCGATCTGGCGCAAAAAGTCGGCGCTGAAGTCGCCTCGATTGAAGCCGTGCTGGCCGACAAGAGCGTGGATGCCGTGGC
>CANFIH010000251.1 GCA_947446855.1 Burkholderiales bacterium | reverse complement strand
GTCCAGCAGCTTTGCGATGGCCACTTTGTTGATGCCCTTGGCGAGATAGGCGTCGATTTTTTCGGCGTGTTTGTCGAGCTTGAGATTTTTGGCCGCGCCGACTGGGCGCCCCAGTTTCATACCTTCGGCTTTGCGCTTGGCCAGCGCCTCTTTCGTGCGCGAGCTGATGAAGTCACGCTCGATCTCGGCCACCAGACCGAGTACTGTGGCCACGATCTTCGATTGCATGGAGTCGTCGAAGGTGATGCCGTTTTTGGCGACGTGCAAATGCACGCCGCGTTCGATGCACTCGCGCCCGATTTCAAGCACCTGAAGGGTGCTGCGCGCCAAGCGCGAGACCTCCGACACGACGATTGCATCGCCCCGCCCTGCCCGCTCGATCAGCTTGCCCAAGGGCCTGGCGCGCCAATCTGTCTTGCCGCTGGCCGTGTCCTCAATGAACACGGGTTCAAGTAAACGCTTTTCGATGCAATAGCGGACCACGCCGTGCTTTTGGTTAGCAACGTCTTGGGCGTCGGTCGACACGCGGAGGTAAGCAAAAACTTGGGACATAGTGTCCTGATTTTGGACTCATCCGGAATAAACGTCTAGCTGGATTGTTTGGGGGGCTTGGGGGCCAAAAAAAACGGGGTGATTTTTCACCCCGTATACGGTCGTTTTTTGCGTAGTCATTTGCGCCAGATCCTGAATGCATCTAGCCGCTCTAGTGCGACAGCCTGGTTAATCCACGATTGCCTCTTCAATCTCAATTTGCTTTACGTAGCGTTTGTGACCAAGACCAACCAACGCGGCCAATTCATCGGCAGGCACATTGGCCAGCTCTTTTGGCTCAAGCTTGTGCATACCCCCGCCGTAGACCCGACCGTTTCCGAGCAACGTTTCCTTGCTGATTGAGTTGAGTGCGCGCCACAGTGAGCGCAGTGCTTCAGGGTTTTGCTGTAACTGAGCCGCAAGTAACGGCGTTGGGTACAGCATCAGATAGACATTCGTGGCCGTTGCTTTACTCCGGTTTAGCAGAAAGCGGAACGGCTTACCATCGTGATCGCTGCGACCGATGTAGGTACAAACAATCGGTGCAGCTGCGCGGCGTTCCTGTGCATACCAATACCGACGTGATTGGCAGAGATAGCCTGGCGCAACGTCTTTAAGGCCTGACTGAAGATAAGACCATAGGTCAGGGTATTGGCGCTGCACCTCTTCCTCAGATAAGTCACAGTCCAACAAGAACAGCCGCTTGTCCAGTAGAGGAACACCATCACTGTCCGCTCGAATCTCATCATCCTTGACGTACCTACTACTCGGCAAGATCGGACGAAGGAAGTTTTGAGGGATGTTCAAGGTTCGCGCACGCTCTTCTTCGAGGATGAAAAATTTGTTATTGCCAGTAGCCACGCCCCGTTTGATGATGAATAGGTCGCCCAATCGGTATCCTTCATGTTTGGCCTCAACGTTTTGTTTCGGAAATCGAGTCCACTTTTCCGTTTGCTCAAGATCGCGTGTACTTATGCTTTTGACGAGCGCAGGCTTTTGCATCGTTCCACCGTAGGAGAAGGTAACTTCATGCAGGGCGGGCGGTTTTTGTTTCTTAAACCAGACCACTGCCGACGACACCAATGCGTCGTCGAACTGGACATCGTTAGGGTCAAAGCGATGGATGTGAAGCAGCGTTACTTCTTTCAGCAGGTAAGCCTTCAGGGCTTTGCCATAGTTGACATCCATGAATTCGCTTGGGATGAGCCAGCCCGCGATGCCACCTTCGGACAACCAGCGATGCGAAAGCGCCATGAAGTAGCAATAGAGGCCCGCCAAGCCGGACAGCTCGATATTTGCAGCAGAGTGTGCGACCTTATGCAGTCGTACCTTGTCAATACCGCTCAGGTGGTGATGTCGGACGTAAGGTGGATTGCAGATAAGTACGTTTGCCTTTTCAGCGTCATTAGCTGGCGGCTGCTGCTGTGTGAAGTCACCCATGGTGATGTCAAGCGGCATGTCTTGCCATAGCTCGCGTGCAGGTTGGCCGTAGTGCGGGTCAATTTCAAAGCCTCTTGCCCATGTTACGAGTCTTTGCCCGCAGGATGCTCTGAGCGCTGAGTAGAAGGAGCCTGTGCCAATCGCAGGGTCCAAGAAGCGAATACTCTCCCCTTTGGGTAACAGGTTGAGACCGTAGGACAGCACGTCACGGGCAAGCTGTGTTGGGGTCGCAAACTGACCAAGTTTGTTCCTTGCAGTCGGTGTCTTTTGACTATCCAGCTCCGTCTGCAAGGCGCAGCGGCGCTCTTCAATCCTGTCTTCTCCGTGGAGCTTGTTATTCATATTTTTAGAGTCCGAACAGCGCCAGGTCATCGATGCGGTGTTCCCAAACCCAATCAATGCCCTCGGCTGCTTCGTAACCGAGATAGCCACTATCAAAGTAGCCACAGAGGAAGAGGTTAAAGCTCACGCGGTCACCATAGGTTTTGCGTAGCTGAAACATCTTGACCGCTTCTTCTTTGCGGCGCTTATTTGTGTTGGTAAAGTCACCAGCTGACTTTGCTTCGAAAAATATTGGGTAGTCGCCCGGCTTGGCACTTTTAGGCATGATGACGGCATCAACTGGGATGTTCACCGTTTGCACCCTACCCTCTTGCTCGACTGGGACGTTCAATCGGAAGCTGAACGTTCCAGGAGGCATCGCCTCGAATTTGGTCCCTTCACCTGGCGCTAAGTGTCTATAGCCGCGAGCTTCCAGCCATGACTTGATTACCTGGAGTTGCCGCTTCTCTTGCGCGTTACGGATGATGGGGTTTGCCACGGCACCACAAAGCCGGTCGGCGACGATCGTCGCAGCGCGGTGTATCTCGACATCTGTCGCTGGATCATCCCGACCAAGCCAAAGGAAAATGTCTGGATCTGCCATCTTCTCGATGATGTTCCCAAGCTTTGTCAGATCAGCGTTGAGCGCTGCCAGTGGCATGCGAGAAGGAAGCTTCTGGTCCTGCTCCATGCACTTCACAAGGTTAGGCGACACACTTGCAAGGCCTATAAGGCGGTCTACGGCCAAAGGCGGGCATGTTGACATGCGTAATGTGGGCAGAATTTCCGGATGCTGCTTTAGTAAAGCCGGCGTGATGTCGGTGAGGTTGCGGCTAGCACGTAACGCCTCTTCCACGTCTTTGGTTGTTTGTACCCGCGTTGTACGAAACGCCTGTGGCGCGAATCGCATAAACCAGTCGTTGTACATGTCAACCGAGGCTGAAACGTCAAGCTTCCAGTGCTGCGGTTTGTCCAAATTTACGGGCATCGAAGAGTTCCTTTGTGGCAGCCTATTGTTTTTGAAATAGGTTTCGATGTTTAAGAAAAAAGCAAGCGAGCGACAGAGACGAAGTCGGTATCAGCAATCAATTAGATTTTCTTATGCGTTTCCGGCATTCACCGCCCGTGTCAGCGCCTGCTTGATAAAAGCCGCGCGCGAAATCGAGAGGCTGTTGGCCATGTGGTCGACCTTGTCCAGCAGCTCGGGCGGCAGGGCGAAGGTGATCTGGGCTTGCTTGCCTGCCATCTTGCGGGGGTGTCCGGGTGCAGCTGGTGGCGCGGCTGTCACGGCCGGGGCCGCGTCTGGCGCGCCAGCGATGAACTTGGCCAAGGCTGCTTCATTGACTGGTTTGGCGGCTGGGACTGCGGCGGGTGTTGGGCGGCGTGTGATGTTTGACATAATGTTGTTTTAAATTTGATTTGATGGTAAATCAATATTAATTTGACATGAAAACAGCATTAACCAGAGCTGTCATTTCATCTATCGACTTCGCATCTTTTGGGCTGTATTCCAGGACTGACATCCCCTGCCCTGCCGCGTTGGCGATGGGCTTGCGGCGGCGGATTGGAGTCGCCACATATTCCATGCTCGGGAAATCGGCGACGGCGGCAGCTGCATCGTCGTTGTCGTGGCCCTGCGGATCTGCGTTGTTCAGCATGGCGATGACGCGCAAGCCGTCACGAACCGCCTTCGCCTCTTGGATCAAGTTGTCGATGTCGGCCAGTGCCCAGACATCCAGCGAGCGCGGCGCGAACGGGATCACCAGGACATCCGACAAGATCAGCGCAGCGCGCAGCGCCGTCGAGTCGCGGCCACCGGCATCGATGATGATGTCTTGAAACTTCGGGCCGGTCTGTATGACCTGGGCGCGCAAGGTGGAGCCGTCCGGGTAGTGCGCGCAGCTGATCGCTGGTTGCTTGCCGTTCTCGGCGCGGATCGTGATGGCGGTCTGAGCGGTGCCTTGGCGGTCACCGTCGATCAGCCAGACATCTCGGCCCTGCAGCGCTCGGGCGATGGCCAGGTTCAGTGCGATGGTGGTTTTACCCACCCCGCCCTTGGTGTTGCCTACGGTGATGATCATGGTGTTCCTTTGCCGTTCAATTGATGTTAATTTACCATCAAATTACCACTCGATTAAACTTATTTGAAATCGGACGCGATGATCGCGCCCCCTGCCCTTTTGAGCATCTGGCCGACGCTCGATTGGGGGCTGGCCAGGTCGTGGGCCATGACTTGGCGCACGTAGTGCGTCAGAGCTCCGGGGTCCACGAAGCCGGGCGCGCCGGTCCTGAAAAAGCCAGGTCGGCAAATGGTCGAGGCGTCGTGCATCCGGTATCCGATGTAAACCCAATGGCCGTCCAGGCCAGAGGCCTGCACGGTCTTGAATGTTTGGGTTCCGGTCAGCGCGGCCGCGACCAGCTCGATGCCTTTGCCGATTTCGGGCGATCCGGGCGCGGGTTGGTCACGGCCCAGCTGGCTCACCGCTTGCCCGGCCATATCGGTCACGGTGCCGATGTCCAGGCGCAGGGCCTCAAAGTGCGCGCGCAATCCGGCGAAGCCGGAGGGTTGCAGCGCACCGGCTGCGGTCCATCCGGTGCTGGTGTCCACGAGATAAATGCGGGCGGTGTAGCTGGCCAGATCCATCTGGCCGGGCGTCATGTTCGGCTGGAGTTTCACGTCCCAGCCGGGGAGGGCAGCGCCGGCCAGTTGCTCAAAGAATGCGCGTTCCTTTTTCATGGCAACCCCTTTAATTGAGTGGTAAATGAACTTTATTTTACCATCAATTTACCACTAAAACAACTTGAAAATTTTCATTCGCCATAGCGGCGCGCGCGTTTGGCCGAGAGGCCGGGGATCCGTTGGAAACCAATCCTTGACCAGCAAGACCTGGCCAAGCGTTCACTGCATCGGATGGGTGCGCTTGCGCGGCCATGTGCCAACGGCCAAACCTGGCGCGAGTCGCGCAAGCTTGTTCCGCAATTGTGTGATCAATCCTGTGGACAAGGCGGCGCATAACGCACCGACGCGGCCAATTGCGCGGCACGCCAGCCATTGCCCAAAATTGCAGCAGTCTGGCCTTTGTGCCCCGTCGCGCC
>CANFIH010000250.1 GCA_947446855.1 Burkholderiales bacterium | reverse complement strand
GCTCTTTCTCTGCCAGCGTCAATTGGCAAAGCCTTTTTAGGCTCAGTTGTCATTGGAATTTAATCACTCAGGCACCCGAGAGGTCAGAGGTGTTAAGTCAACACTACTCATGCCCATCGCGCGAACAGCACGCAAGAAAAAAGCGAAGGAAAATCGCCCCCGATTAATTTTGTTTATCAAGCTTTGAACGGACTCTACATCGCCATTGCTTGTCGAATTCATTGCATCTGCAAGTTTCTTAAAACTAAACCCGCGCCTAGTCATTTCTGCACGGATGATTCGCTTAGCTTCTATAGCCATGTCATCAGGCTCTCGACCCGAAGACTGCTTGGCGGGGCCCGCATTGTTCAAACTCAGTCTCATTTTTTGCACATTTTCTTCGATTCACACGAACTGTCGCAGATTATGAGATTTCAGTCAAAAAATCTCATAAAAATAGCTATTTACAAATCTTATACGAGATATAAAAATGCAAAACGTGATGCGACCAAAAAATGTCGCTGTCATCCCAATGCGGCGATGAGCATCTAGAGATCTTCGGACTGCTGATTCCGATGAATTTATGTGCCAAGTCACATTGGACCAAGGGCGATGTTGATGCCCTCATCGAACAACCAAATTGGAGCCAGCGAATGCAACTAGCGTCAATGAATGCCACCACCGCGTCCCTTGCCAGTCTGGGCTCAGCCGCGTTGCGTACGAATTCAGACGACGACCGAGCAGGGTTCCATCGCGCTTGAAGAAATTTCTCCCATCACTTAACTGTCGAAATTAGCGTTCTAGTAACGCTCAGAAAAAAATGATCAATTTTCATACTACGACCATGAGCACCACATTTTCGAAATTCAAACTTATGCGCGGCGTGATGAAACAACACGGTTACATCACACGGAAGTACGAAGGTTTGACAACTTGCCGAGGTCCACCGCTGGAGCGGCTATTCAAGTCACGCGATTGATCGGTGAGATAGGTTCACTGAGTAGATGCCAGTGCAATGCAAGCCATCAATTGAACAAATGATTTTCTGGACATTAACCAAAAGTAGTCAATTTAGATTTGACTCACATATATGAAGGAACAGCTTATGACCGCCGAGTTTGAAACTTACAGCGAATTTCTTGCAGATGGCAAACGTGGCGCACGTTTGACCAACTCGGTTGGGCGAGCAAAAATGACTCGAAACCGACTACAGGCACTGATTCTTCAGGGATTTGGCCAAGGCCGAGGCAATGGATACATGCCATGGATTTGCGTTACAAGAGGCAATTCACCGCGTTGCAGCAACCACTTCGTTGCGGTGACGTCAATTCAAGAAAAGCCTCTACATCTCATGTCAGGTCTTGAGTACGGAGCAACCCGGGTAGCAACATGGCTCGGAGCCAAAGAGGTTCGGACACAGTTTCCTATTTGGCCATGGCCCGGTCATCCACATCCTATGTCAGGGCTGAACCCTGTGGACGACAAGAAACTGCCAGAAACAATTGGATTACTAGAAATTGCCTATGAGGCTGGCATCAAACATGGGTGTTATGTCGGGGCACCTGACCAGCCTTACGTCGCAACAACGGATTTGGTACTCACTATCAACGCTCCAACGGGCTCCAGGCTAGTGTTTTGGACATGCAAACCGGCATCAATATTGACTTACAAAGGGCCACGACAGAACCGCATTGCCGAAAGGATAGAGCTAGAACGCAGGTACGCGAAAGCAGTTGGGGCCGCGCATGTGGTGTACGACGGTACACATGTAAGCACAAAGTTGGTCGCAAATCTGGACTGGCTCGAACCACCGCGACAGGAGCGAACAGACGCGAACCTATGTGCAGTCCGTAAGCGTTTCTCGGACGCTTACAACATTAGCAAGGCAACGGGGACTATTGAGCAGCGCATCGAACAAGCAGCCGTCTCCATCGGAATAGGAGTAAGCAGCGCGCAGTGCCATTTTCGAGCTGCGGCTTGGCTAGGGCAGATTGATATTGATCTTAGTCAGCCAGTGCTGATGAGCAGGCCTATGAAAGTCGGCGGCAATGCTCTTAAGCGTGGCCTTCGGATAGCTCTTTTGGGAGAAACCGCATGACCCCCGAAATTAAGCCCTGGTACACGATATGTCGACCAACTGATGGTTCTCATGTTGAAGAGGGAGTGATCATCCACGTTGATGACACCACAGGCTATTTCTGGTGGATACCGAATCCGCAGCGTGATAAACATGGAAAACGTTCGAAACATCACATTAAGGCTCCCTGCCGACAATTGACTGCAACCCTACAACAGAGACTAGACGCACAAGACGCGTTTCTGGTTCCTTCAGAGCCCAAAGGATTAAAGGCACTATCCGTCGCCGACCTCGAAGCGATGGTGAGTAAGCCAGAGGAAAAGGAATGCAGAAATCTTAAGCGGTCACTTGACGTCATGCATGAGCAGTGGAGCTGGATATCACCGCTTGTGGAGGGCAACTCTATTGATACGCTGCTTAATGGTGAGGTTGTAAATGCGTACGCAAGGAAGCGTCAAAAGGTTGGCGGGGTGCCCGCCGCCAAGGTTGTTCGCGCAGTTCGGGCTTACCTGATGGGTGGGATACGCATACAGGCATTATTGCCGGGATGGGACAGAAGTGGGTCTCTTGGAAGACCGCACTATCCTTCCGTGAAGGATGCCGCAGAATGCACCGCTCGCCAAGGCCGTCGCAACATTGCAGTTAAGGCAGGGCATACTGAAATGGTCGGAATTCTGGCCACGAAAGATGTCCGTGAAAAACTTCGTAGTGGATGGAAAAAATACAAAACTGGGCGCCATGTTTCGGTAGAGACGGCCTATGCACTAACGTTGGGGGAATTTTGGGCAGAGACCGTTATTTCCACTGACAGTGTCCGCACTGTGAAGCTAAAGCCACTTGGACAACTACCTACTTTTGATCAGTTCCGCCGACATGGCCCTGGCGTGGAACCAGATCAATCAGCCACGAGGATCAACATTGGTCAGCACCGATGGGATCGTGATCATCGTCCACTATCCGGCACGTCTAGAGATGGTCTGGTGGCTGCAGCGCAGTGTGGCCTGATTGATGCCACTTCAGACGATCAAAATTTAGTGCTTGGAATTGATCGCACGGTGGCTATGCCTTCATCGTCAAACACAAAGGTAGTTGAAGCCTATACCGGATATTTCCTCGGTTTCTACTCCGGATTTGAACGCCCTTCAACTATGACTTCGTTGCTGGCGATTGCTCATGCAGCGGACAGCAAAGTGAAGTTCTGTGAGCGCTTCGGTATCACAATCACAGAAGAGGACTGGTTGGCACTGCACCTGAGAAGGATTCGCGGCGACAACGGTGAACACAAGAGCGAAGCCGGAATTGCCAGCATTACGTCTGCACAGGTATCTCTTGAATTT
Source organism: Burkholderiales bacterium (assembly GCA_947446855.1). GTDB lineage: Bacteria > Pseudomonadota > Gammaproteobacteria > Burkholderiales > Burkholderiaceae_C > Allorhodoferax. The sequence goes on along the minus strand of CANFIH010000250.1, from coordinate 2,028 downwards.
GTAAAGTCATATGCGGCGGAAATGAAGGGGCCAGTTGAAAGCAAACACCACGTGCTTCACCGTGCCAGTGGCCATCAAATGGCAGGCAGCACGCAAGGGCGACATCACACGCGGGGCGAGAGTCTTCCGGAAAAAGATGCATGTCGTACCCATGATGAATACATGTATCACGCCATTAAGGCCATCCTATTTCACAACAACATTGAGCGGGTGGAGCATCTGTTGACGTTAGAGATGCGCGAGGAGAAGGTAGAACCCACGCGAAAAGCCATCTTGCTTTGGATGATTAAAAAGGGGTATGTGTCAACCGAATCGCCGAACATGGCGGTGATTCGAAAAGCTTGCCTTCCCACAGTGAAGGGAACAGTTACACGCTCGGGTGTGCGGATTTTCGACCCCCGAACAAAAGAGGAACGTCTGGTCCCACACCTTAGGTACAACTCGCCTGCATTGCAGGCGTCGGGCCTTACCAATCAGGGACGAGACTTTAGCCAAGATGTTCAAGTGCATATCAACCCGAGTGGCATAGGCAAGGCATGGCTGTACTTTAAGGGTCTCATTGAAATTGACCTTGTGACTCATGACAGTCAGCTATCGAATCTCACTTTAAGAGAGTGGCTTGTCATAACAGACGAGGAAAAACTAGCCCGGTTTATGGCAAAGGGGCAACGCCTACAAATTCTGGCGAATGACGGGATTGAGCGTTATGACTCCAACAAAAAGGCTCGGAAAATTAAGCGTCAGCATCAGGCTACAGCAAAAACAGAAGGCAGAACAGGTCGAAATCGTATCTCCAAAATAGAAGCAGGAAAAATGGCCTTAGATGACGAAAAGCGACTTCAACTTGGACTGAACGAGATGCCTGATGATGATGAACGCGAAACAATATATAGCAAAGAAACCAGTGAAAGTGCGAATGAGCCGGAATGGGTGACTAAGGCCAGAGCAGATTCCAAATAAGCAAGAGAATATAAAAATGAGCAATTTTTCCGAAAGCCTTAGCAATAACCCATTGTTAAACAATTTTCCAGTCAATATTGATCGAGGTGCTTGGTGGCAATGCATGAGCAACGATCCATTTCAGGGCGAAGACATTGGTCAGATGTCATCCATTGAACGAGATCTTTTGCTGGACAGATTTGGGGAAACTTACGTGTCTACCCAGACAACCGTAGGAATTGCGTATCAAATTCACCGCATGGTCATTGGTGGTTGGATTGATAGAAATCCATATCGTGATGAACAGAGGAAGGCAATTTACCAGATAGCAAAATGTGCAAGTGAAGGCAATTTCAATATTCCATGTATAAGTTCATCTCCCCGGGGGATGTTGCTGCAGGGTGTGACTAAGCAAGGCAAGACCCGTCTAGTTAAGCGAGTTCTCGCCCAATATCCACAAGTCATCCGACGACAAGAAGATGAACGAGCTGGATGGCTTGGACTAGACCAACTGGTATATCTGGTTATACCCATGCCAACAGATGCATCGAAGGCTGGGTTTCTTATGCAAGCATTTATCGAGCTCGACAAGGTCCTTGGAACCTCGTACGCTAGAGAGACGACAATACGCAATGGGACGATTGACACACAACTGGTTCAGTTGCTTGCAAAGTTGGCTCTGCATCGCTGTGGCCTGCTGATTATTGAAGAAGCGCAGGAAACTAATGAACTTTCAAAGAATCGTTTTGGAACAGACTTCAACACATTTTTTCTGCGAGTTCTGAATACTGGAATTCCGACCATTTTGATTGGAAATCCACTCGCATTTTCGGAACTAAAGACAAGCTCGCAGCTGATGAGTCGACTGAGCGACCCTGGGCAGTACACACTGTGTCCTCACGCAAGGTCGAGTAATCAGGAGTGGTGTAAAGATCTTGTGCCCAAGCTTTGGGGCAAGAATCTTTTACCAGAACCAGACGAGCCGATAGAAAATATCGCCGAATTTTTATTGAATAAAACTGGCGGTTTCACCCACTACTTGAGTGTTCTTCGACGTGAAACACTGCGTACTGCCATTGAAGCTAATGC
>CANFIH010000249.1 GCA_947446855.1 Burkholderiales bacterium | reverse complement strand
CACAGCCAGAGTCAGCGCGCCGATAGGAGCGTTAGCGCCCAGGAACGTGTCAGTAACAGTGCCCTTGGACATCTTGGTGCTTTCGATACCGAAACCAACCTTGGCAACGCCGAGGTCATAGTTTGCGGAACCGCGAACACGGCTGGTGTTAGCGTTGAGCACAGCAACGGCAGCGGAAGGGGCTGCAGCGACAGGGGTACCAACTGCGGTAGTCAGAGCCACGCCAGCAGGAACAGCAGCTGCGAAGTCGGCTTGGTTATCGTACGAAGCGTAGCCAACGTTAGCGACCAAAGCACCAGCAGCGTAAGTCGCTTCGATCAGGTTACGGCGCTGAGCAGGTGCGGTATTGCCGGTTTGGCCAACGCCTTCACCCAGGCCAGCAGCTGCTTCCAGGTGTTGCAGACCCAGGGTCACAGGACCGAAGGCATAAGAGTACTGAATGCGGTCGCCGTTGGTCTTGGCAGACTGAACCTTAGCGTCCAGATCGATCCAAGCCGGGTCACCAGCAGCAGCGATACCGTTGCCGAGGTATTGGCCATTTTCCATGGTAGCCAGCATCAGCTTACCGAAACCACCGGTCAGGGTGATGTTGGCATCTTGGCCGGAAGTAGGACCGCCCACGCCGTCGCCGGAACGGTCAGCACCGTCAATGCCCATTTTCACGGAAACTTTAGTACCGCCGCCGAGGTCTTCGGTTGCTGCAAAGTTGATGTTGGAGTAGTCAACGCCGAAACCGGAAGAATCAGTGCCAGCACCGTTAGAAGTGGCTTTGTAGCCCCATGTGAATTCACCAGTCATGGTGACTTGAGCGAAGGAAGCGCCGGAAGCAGCCAGAACGGCCAAAGCAACGAGTGTCTTTTTCATGTAAAAAATTCTCCAAGGTTAAACAAAGGGCTCCAGGTGGAACCCCGGGCCAACCTCCTAGATCAAGGAAGTTGGATGTATTGCACCAGACCGAAGCGGGTTTGGCAAAGGAAAGTCGACATTGGGGAGCTTCCTGGCACCATTTCGTTGCATGGTTGCAACAACTTGTATCGGGCGTGCACAGCGAGGGGCTGTCTTACACTTAACGGCAACTCTTATAAGGCACTTGACTATGGACGCCCTTTTTATCGCTGCCGACACCGCTCTGCGCACCCTGTTTGCCAAGCCCCGCGCAGCCAAGGCCTGCCCCACGCTGCCCGAAGGGCCTACCAAGTTGGATGAGGCCCAGCGCCGCCGCGCGGCCGGGTTGATGCGGGTGAACCATGTGGGCGAGGTCTGCGCGCAGGCGCTGTATGCCTCGCAGGCGCTGGCCACACCCAGTGCCGCGCTGCGCCAACAATTCAACCAAGCCAGCGCCGACGAGGTGGACCACCTGGCCTGGACGGCTGAGCGCCTGCAGGAACTGGGTGCACGTCCGTCGATTCTGAATCCGCTGTGGTACGCCGGCGCCTTTGGCTTGGGACTGTTGGCCGGTCGCATGGGCGATGCGGTGAGCCTGGGCTTTGTGGTGGAGACGGAAACACAGGTCGGTGCGCATCTGAAAAGCCACTTGGACACCCTGCCTGCTGGCGACCACGCTTCGCGCGCCATCGTGGCGCAGATGTATGACGATGAAATGCGCCACGCAACCGAGGCACAAGCCGCCGGCGCGGTGGACTTGCCCCAACCCGTCAAGCAACTGATGCGGGCCGCAGCCAAGGTCATGACGACCGTGGCCGCGCGAATCTAACTCACCCGTTACCTCAGGCTTCCACCAGATCAAAACTGGTGGTGATCTCGGCCGACTTGGCCAGCATGATGCTGGCTGAGCAGTACTTTTCGTGGCTCATGGCGATGGCGCGTTCCACGGCGGCTGCAGGCAAGGCTTTGCCGGATACCGTGAAGTGCATGTGGATCTTGGTGAACACCTTGGGATCGACCTCGGCGCGTTCGCTGGTGAGCTTGACGCTGCAACCCTGCACATTGTGGCGGCCGCGTTTGAGGATGAGCACCACGTCATAGGCAGTGCAGCCGCCGGTGCCGGCCAGCACGGTTTCCATGGGGCGCGGCGCCAGGTTCTGGCCACCGTTTTCAGGCTTGGCCGCGTCGGGCGCGCCGTCCATCACGATGGTGTGGCCGCTGCCGGTCTCCGCCACAAAACCCATGCCGGAGCGTGTGCCCAAAGCGCCCGTCCAGCTGACTGTGCATTCCATGTTCTTCATCCTTGGTAAGAGCAGCGCGTCTTCGCGCCAAATGAAGCGGGATTATCATGCAAGGCTGTATTGAGCCCGCTATGACACCTTCGAAACGTAAACACCTCACCCCCGCCGACTACCTGAAAAAAATCCTCACCGCCCGCGTCTACGACGTGGCCAAGGAGTCGGCGCTGGAGCCCGCCAAGATTTTGAGCAAGCGCATCCACAACCACGTGCTGCTCAAGCGCGAAGACCAGCAGTCGGTGCGCAGCTTCAAGTTGCGCGGTGCCTACAACAAGATGGCGCATTTGAGCCCGGAGCAGTTGAAAAAGGGCGTGATCTGCGCCTCGGCCGGCAACCACGCCCAGGGCGTGGCCCTGAGCGCCACCAAGCTCGGCACGCGCGCGGTGATCGTCATGCCGACCACCACGCCGCAGGTGAAGGTGGATGCGGTGCGCGGCTTTGGCGGCGAAGTGGTGCTGTTTGGCGACAGCTATACCGACGCCTACAACCACTCGCTGCTGCTGGAGAAAAAGCAGGGCCTGACCTTTGTGCACCCCTTTGACGACCCGGACGTGATTGCCGGCCAGGGCACGATCGCCATGGAAATGCTGCGCCAGGTGCAGACGCTGAGCGGCCAGGAAGGCGCGCTCAAAGGCGCGCGCCTGGACGCGGTGTTTGTGGCGATTGGCGGCGGCGGCCTGGTGTCGGGCGTGGCCAATTACATCAAGGCGGTGGACCCGCGCATCAAGGTCATCGGCGTGCAGATGAACGATTCCGACGCCATGAGCCAATCCGTGAGCGCCAAGAAGCGCGTAACGCTGCCGGACGTGGGTCTGTTCTCCGACGGCACGGCCGTGAAACTGGTGGGCGAAGAAACCTACCGCATTGCCAAGGGGCTGGTGGATGAATTCATCCTCGTGGACACCGACGCCGTGTGCGCTGCCATCAAGGACATCTTTGTCGACACGCGCAGCATCGTCGAACCCTCGGGCGCCTTGGCCGTGGCGGCCATCAAGCAGTACGTGGCAAAAAACAAGACCAAGGGCGAAACCTATGGCGCCATCCTCTGCGGCGCCAATATGAACTTCGACCGCCTGCGCTTTGTCGCCGAGCGCGCCGAGGTGGGCGAGGAGCGCGAGGCCCTGTTTGCCGTCACCATCCCGGAAGAGCGCGGCAGCTTCAAGCGCTTTTGCGAGCTGATTGGCACCCTGCCCGGTGCGGTGCGCAGTGTCACCGAATTCAACTACCGCATGAGCGACGCCAACAAGGCGCATGTGTTTGTGGGCCTGACCACCCACGGCAAGGGCGAGTCGGCCAAGATTGCCGCCACCTTCAACAAGCACCGCTTCCAGACCCTGGACCTGACGCATGACGAGTTGGCCAAGGAACATATTCGCCATATGGTGGGCGGCCACTCCTCGCTGGCGGATGACGAGCGCCTGCTGCGCTTTGTGTTCCCCGAGCGGCCCGGCGCGCTCATGAAGTTTCTCAGCCTGATGCGCCCGGGCTGGAACATCAGCCTGTTCCACTACCGCAACCAGGGTGCCGACTACGGACGCATTCTGGTCGGACTGCAGGTGCCCAAGGCCGACGACAAAGCCTTTGCGAAGTTCCTGCAGACGCTGGACTACCCCTATGTGGAAGAGACCGCCAACCCGGTCTACCGCATGTTCCTCCAGCAATGAGCCCCCACGTTCGCCCACTGCGTGTGGCTCTCTGCCCCCTCAGGGGACGAATCCCGCTTGGGGCGGCCCGGCGCGGGATTGCTTTTAAAAGGTAAACCACCACATGGCCATGAATCTCGACGGACGGCTGGTGGTGGCGATTTCCAGCCGCGCCCTGTTCAACTTTGAGGAAGAGAACCAGGTCTTCGAGCAGGGTGACGACCGCGCCTACATGCAGTTGCAGCGCGCGCGTATGGACATCCCGGCCAAGCCCGGCGTGGCCTTCTCGCTGGTAAAAAAGCTGCTGGCGTTCAACGAGACACCCTCGCAGCGCGTCGAGGTGGTGATCCTCTCGCGCAACGATCCGGTGAGCGGCCTGCGCGTGATGCGCTCGGCCGCGCACTACGAGTTGCCCATCATCCGCTGCTCGTTCACACGGGGCGAAGCACCCTGGCGTTATCTGAAACCGCTGCACGCCAACCTGTTCCTCAGCACGCACCTGAATGATGTGCGTGCGGCACTCGCCGCGGGTGTGCCGGCCGCACAGGTCTACCCGCACTCCACCCACGCCAGCGAGGCCCATCCGGACGAAGTGCGCATTGCCTTCGACGGTGACGCCGTGCTGTTCAGCGACGAGGCCGAACTGGTCTACCAGGCCCAGGGCCTGGACGCCTTCCAGCAGCACGAAAAAGACAAGATCACCCTGCCCCTGCCGGACGGCCCGTTCAAGCCGCTGCTGGTGGCACTGCACCGCATGCAGCAGGCCGAGATTCCGCACATGCGCATACGCACGGCCCTGGTCACGGCGCGCAGTGCGCCGGCCCATGAGCGCGCCATCCGCACGCTGATGGACTGGAACATCGAGGTCGATGAGGCCATGTTCCTGGGCGGGCTGGACAAGGGCGAATTCCTGCGCGAGTTCGAGCCCGACTTCTTCTTTGACGACCAGACCGGCCACATCGAATCCGCCGCCCGCCACGTGCCCAGCGGCCATGTGGCCAGCGGGGTGCGCAACGCAGAATAGCCAAGACCATGCACACAGCGATCAGCAAATGGGCCGCCACGCGGCAACAGACGCAGCGCGTCTGGGCCCTGTCCAAGCCCTACTTTTCTTCCGAACACAAATGGCAGGCGCGCGGGCTTCTGCTGGCCATCGTGGCGCTGAACCTGGGTCTGGTCTACATGAACGTGCTGTTCAACGACTGGAACAAGCTGTTCTACGACTCCCTGCAGGACAAGAATGCCGCCGTGTTCTGGCAGCAGCTGGGGCGCTTCAGCTACCTGGCCTTTGCCTTCATCGTGATTGCGGTCTACAAGTTCTATCTGACGCAGCTGCTGGAGATTCGCTGGCGCGCCTGGATGACCAGCCACTATCTGCAGCGCTGGCTGGAAGGCCAGGCTTTTTACCGCTTTGAGTTGTCACGCTATGGCACCGGTAGCGCGGCTGGCGTCGCGCCCGACAACCCGGACCAGCGGATTCAGGAAGACATAGGCCAGTTCACGGTACTCACCCTGTCGCTCAGCATGGGGCTGCTGAACTCGGTGGTCACACTGGGCAGCTTTGTCGGCATTTTGTGGACGCTGTCGGGCGGCTTTACCTTTCACTTCCAGGGCAGCGAATATGTGATTTCCGGCTTTATGGTGTGGATGGCGCT
>CANFIH010000248.1 GCA_947446855.1 Burkholderiales bacterium | reverse complement strand
GATGGCGATCGGTTGTCCTGTGTGGACTGAGGATGCGGACTTCTTTGGGACAGGTGTTGCGACCTGGACCTCCGATCGCGTGGAGCTGTATTTGGCGGGCTGATGTCCGTCGGGTGTCTCAGCTCTGCCCATTGCGAGCACTGATGGCAAAAATCAAGTCACTTTAAAGCCGCCATTGAATGCGGGCCGAACATTGATTAGTTAAGCAACTTAAGCATTCGCCCGCAAACCTAAATTAGCAAACTGAAACGCTACAAAATTAGCAGCGCTCGGAAATCGTTGACGTTGGTATGCGTGGGGCCGGTGACTAACAGGGCGTCTAGGGCTTCGAAGAAACCATAGGCATCGTTGCGGTCCATGTACTCACTGAGCTTCATGCTTTTTTCCGACGCCTTGGCCAACGAGTCGGGCGTGACGAAAGCGCCGGCGTTGTCCTCAACCCCGTCAATGCCATCAGTGTCTGCCGCCAGCGCATAAATGCCCGTCTGGCCCTGCAGCGCTTGGGCCAAGCCCATGCAGAATTCGCCGGCACGGCCGCCACGTCCTTTAGGCGCGCCGGGTTTGCGCGGGCGGATGGTAACGGTGGTTTCGCCACCGCTCAAAATCACGCAAGGTTTTTGGAACGGTTGCCCCTTTAACGCCACAGCACGGGCTAATGCCGCATGCACCTTACCGACTTCGCGCGATTCGCCTTCGATCTCGTCGCTAAGAATGTATGCGGACAGACCGGCTGCTCGCGCCGCTTCAGCGGCTGCATCCAGCGACTGCTGCGGTGTGGCAATCAAGTGCACTTCACTGTTCGCAAACACCGCGTCACCCGGCTTGCGGGTTTCCAGCGCTCCGCTTCGCAAATGCGCGGCAGCTGCAGCGGGAATCTCGATCTGATAGCGCGCCAAAATCGCCAGCGCATCGGCACAGGTGCTGGCATCCGGCACGGTAGGGCCGCTAGCAATTACGCTGGCATCGTCACCCGGAACATCGCTAATCAAAAGCGTGAGCACGCGGGCCGGGGCGCAGGCCGCAGCCAGACGACCACCCTTGATGCGTGAGAGGTGTTTGCGCACGCAGTTCATCTCGACGATGCTGGCACCGCAGTCCAACAGCGCCTGATTAACGCGCTGCTTATCAGCCAACGTCATGCCCTCGGCAGGCAGCGTCAGCAACGAAGAGCCGCCACCGGAGATCAGGCACAACACCAAATCATCTTTGGTCAGACCTTGTGGAAAAGCGATGATGCGTTCCGCAGCAGCCAGGCCGGCAGCATCCGGCACCGGGTGGGAAGACTCCAAAATTTCGATGCGCTGCGCCAGGCTTTCAGGGCGTGGCGGCGTATGACCGTAACGTGTGACAACCAGCCCGGTTAGTGGCGCATCCTGCGGCCAGAGTGCTTCCAAAGCATGTGCCATAGCACCGGCTGCTTTGCCTGCGCCCACCACGACCGTGCGGCCCTTGGGTTGCGGCGGCAGGAAGGCGCCAATCGTGTGTAACGGCAAGGCGCGGCGCACGGCTGCGGCGTACAAATGCTGGAGAAATTCCAGCGGGGTCGATGCGGCGTCTAAAGAGGGGGGCAGTGGCTTTTGCATGCATGTTCTCCAGATTTTCGGCAATCGAGGTGCTGCCGATACAAATCAGTCATCATACAACTAAATAATTTCCGACTGCGATTTTTTTAGCCGGTCCTTGCTGTTGGCAAGGTGCGTCCGCATGGCGGCGCGGGCGGCATCGGTGTCCTGGTTATGTATCGCGGTGTAGATGTTTTCGTGCTCGCTATGGACCCGTCTCAGGTAGGCCAGTCGCCCCTCAGGGGCACTATTTGGCGTGTTGACCCGGGCGCGCGGGATGATCATGGTGCCCAGATAGTTCATCAGGTCGGCAAAGTGGCGATTCCCTGTGGCGCGCGCAATTTCCATATGGAACTGGAAGTCGGAGGGCAAGGCATCAGAGTCACCCTCGATGGCCGCAACAAAGGCGTCCAGCATGGCCTGCATGGCCTTCAGATTTGATTCTGTGCGGCGTTGCGCGGCAAGTCCCGCTGCCTCGGTTTCGAGGCTTATGCGCAGCTCCAGCAGGGCAATCACGTCGGCAATGGTGGCGAAATCCACGTCAGCAATTCTGAAATTCCCGTTGTCCTGTGCGGGTGCAAGGGCGAAGGTGCCAACGCCATGCCGCGTCTCCACCAGGCGATTCGCCTGAAGGCGGGAAATGGCCTCGCGCACCACGGTTCGACTGACGTCAAAGCGGGCCACGATCTCTGATTCAGTGGGCAGTTTGTCACCCGGTTTGATCACACCTTCGCGAATGCTGGCGGCCAGGCTTTCCATGACTTCATTCACCAGGCCACGGACACGGCGCGGGCGTGCCTGTGCATCACCGGAAACGGTTTCGCCCGGTATTGAACTAGGGGTTTGTACTAGGTTCATTAAAAAATCCTTGACGCAAACGGGTTGGGTACACACAATTTAGCACATACGACATCAGACAACCTACAAGGTTTACTCAAAATGACAATCAAAGTGCACCATACACTGCTTTTAACCGGGGCCGCAGGCGGACTGGGAACTGCGTTGCGCGAACGCCTCAAAGCCAACTGCGACGTGCTGCGATTGTCTGGTCGCGGCAACCTGGGAACACCGCGTGAAGGCGAAGAAATTGTGGTCGCGGATCTGGCCGATGCCGAGGCACTTAGCCAGGCGGTGAAAGGCTGTGACGCCATCGTGCATATGGGCGGCATGTCGACGGAAGGGGCCTTTGGTCCAATATTGCAGGGCAATATCCTGGGCGTCTACAACTTGTACGAAGCGGCGCGCATTCATGGCGTCAAGCGCGTCATCTTTGCCAGTTCCAACCACGTCACCGGTTTCTACCGCCAAAACGAGGTAATCACACCCGACCATCCGGCACGACCCGACGGTCTATACGGTGTCAGCAAAGCCTTCGGTGAAGACCTGTCGCGCATGTACTTCGACCGTTACGGCATTGAAACGGCCTGCCTGCGCATTGGATCATCATTTGCCAAACCTACTGACCGCCGCATGCTGGCCAGTTGGCTTAGCTATGACGATCTGCATCGCCTGATCACGGCTTGCCTGACCACGCCGGTGTTGGGTCACACCGTTATTTATGGCGTGTCAGACAACGCAGCGTCTTGGTGGGACAACAGCTCAGTGCGTCATGTGGGTTACGTGCCCAAAGACTCGGCCGATGGTTTCCGCGAAGCCGTTTACGCCAGCACGCCGGAGCCCGATCTGAACGACCCCGTTGTCCAGTTCCAAGGCGGTGGGACGCTGTTGGCAGGCATTGCCATGACAGCACACCTCAAGGCTGCCAAGTAAACCCATGTCAACCCTGACTGCATTCAACGCAGAGTTGGTTCTCGACACCCGCAACGAGACCGGCGAGAGCCCGGTCTGGAGCGTGGCCGAACAGGCTCTGTACTGGGTGGACATTCCCGCCTGCCGCCTGCAACGCTGGACCAGCGCCGATAGGCATGTCGCACATTGGGACACTCCCGAGGCGATTACATGCCTCGCGCCAACGCAACACGCGAACCAGTGGTTGGTCGGCGCCGAAACCGGCATCGCGCGCTTAACCCTCAGCAGTGACAATGCATTGGAATTTGAATGCGTGGCGCTGGCAAAGCATGCACAACTCCATATGCGTTTTAACGACGGCCGCTGCGACCGTCAAGGGCGCTTTCTGGCCGGCACCATGGTCTGGGACGGACGCGCCGGAGCGGGTGCCAAGACTGGCGCCATCTACCAATATGAAAGCACGGGAGTCTTGCGTCCCTTGCTGAGCGGCTTTCGCAAGCCCAATGGACTGGCATTCAGCCCTCGCGGCGAAACCATGTACCTGTCGGACTCCCATCCTGAGGAACGCAGGGTTTGGGCCTACGACTACGACGTGCAAACCGGTACGCCCAGCAACGGTCGCCCCTTTATCGACATGACATCCTTTGCCGGACGTCCGGACGGTGCCGCAGTGGACACCGATGGTTGCTATTGGATTTGCGGTACCGATGCCGGCCTGGTGCACCGCTACACGCCGCAAGGCCAACTCGACTGTTCCGTGCGTGTGCCGGTGGCAAAGCCCAGCATGTGCGCCTTTGGTGGCGCTGACATGCGCACGCTCTACATCACGTCCATGCGGGCCAGCGCCGCGAGTGACCCCAGTGCACCGGATGGCGGTGTATTTGCCATCCATCTTGCCCATGCACAGGGCATTGCCGAGCCGGTCTACACACCGGTCTGAACCCGTTTCATTTCAGTCAGTCATTTCAATCACAACCAACGAGGAACCCTATGCGTATTCAACTCAAAACTATTGCCAGCAGCGTCGCCATCGCTGTGTTGGCCCTGTCTGCTTCCACCGCCATGGCCCGCAACTTCCGTTCTGCCGATGTCCACTCCAAAGAGTTCCCGACCAATCTGGCCGTCAAATTCATGGGTGAAGAACTGTCCAAAGCCACCAGTGGCAAGGACAATGTCAAGGTGTTTAGCGACAGCGCCCTGGGCTCTGAAAAAGACACCGTCGAGCAAGTAAAGATCGGCGCGTTGGACATGGTGCGCGTCGGCTCCTCCGCCTTCCACGGCATCGTGCCCGAATCGATGATCCCCTCACTGCCTTTCCTGTTTCGCGACATCGAACATTTCCGCAAGGCAATGTATGGCGCACAGGGCGACAAAATCCTGGCCGCCTTTGACAAGGCCGGCTTCGTCGGTCTGGCCTTTTACGAAAGCGGAGCGCGTTCTCTGTACGCCCACAAGCCAATTCGCTCGGTTGCCGACGCCAAAGGCATGAAGGTCCGTGTGCAGCCCTCCGACCTGATGGTCAGCCTGATCAGTTCCATGGGCGCCTCTGCTACTCCCATGCCTTTCGCCGAGGTCTATACCGGCCTGAAGACTGGCCTGCTGGATGCCGCCGAAAACAACTATCCCTCGTATGAAGAGGCCAAGCACTTTGAGTCGGCAGCGGTGTATTCGGAGACCATGCACGTCATGAGCCCCGAAGTGCTGGTGTTTTCTAAAAAGATCTGGGACACCCTGACCAAGGAAGAACAAGCTGCCCTACGCAAGGCTGCCAAGGCTTCGGTGCCTTACTACACAAACCTGTGGGAAGCCAAGGAAAAAGAAGCCAAGGCCGCAGTCACAAAGGGTGGCGCCAAGATCGTGGAAGCCAAGGACATCGACCGCAAAAGCTTTGTGGAAGCTGAAAAGCCAGTGTGGGACAAGTTTGCCAACACGCCCGAACTCAAAGCGCTGGTGCAGGAAATCGTCAACACCAAATAAGTTCGCCCAAAGCGAACGGGCTGTAGTGGTATCGCACTGCTGCGGCCTCAACCGAGTTTAAAAATGAAACCTCTAACCTGGCTGAATCGCATTCTGTCGCGCTGGACCATGTATCTGGCGTGCACCTGCCTGGCAGGCCTTCTGAGCGTGGTGATCTACGGCGTGGTGCTGCGCTATGTGTTTAACGACGCGCCGCCTT
>CANFIH010000247.1 GCA_947446855.1 Burkholderiales bacterium | reverse complement strand
TGGTGGACATCGACAAGGCCACGGGCGAGACCAAGATCCGCCGCTTCTATGCGCTGGACGACTGCGGCACGCGTATCAACCCGATGGTGATCGAAGGCCAGATCCACGGCGGCCTGACCGAAGGCTTTGCCGTGGCCATGGGGCAGCTGCTGTCCTTTGACAAGCAGGGCAACATCCAGGGCAACTCGCTGATGGACTACTTTTTGCCGACCGCCGTGGAAACGCCGATGTGGGAAACCGACTTCACCGTCACCCCCTCGCCGCACCACCCGATCGGCGCCAAGGGCGTGGCCGAGTCGCCCCACGTGGGCAGCATCCCGACCTTCACCAGCGCCATGGTCGATGCGTTTGCCCACCTGGGCGTGACGCACTTCAACATGCCCCATACCGCCTACCGCGTGTGGCAACAGCTCAAGGCTTCCGGGCTGGTTAGCTAAGTATTTTTCTTCATCCGGGGCGGACGCACTGCGGTGCCTCCGCCCGCTTGTATTTCAAGGATTTGACATGGAAGTTGTTCTCGACAAAACCTATCCGGTGGCCGCCGGGGTGGACGCCGCCTGGCTGATTTTGGCCAATATGCACGAGCTGGCCACCTGCATGCCGGGCGCTCAAATCACCGAAGACATTGACGCCACGCACTTCAAGGGCGCGGTCAAGGTCAAGGTCGGCCCGGCAGTGGCGGCCTTTGCCGGCACCATCGAAATCCTCACGCTGGACGCCAGCACCCGCACGCTGAAGATGATGGGCAAGGGCGCCGACAAGGGCGGCTCTTCGGCCTCCATGGAACTCACCGCCAACCTGGTGGAAGCCGAAGGCGGCCTGAGCAGCCTGGTGGGCCATGCCGAGGTCATCGTCAACGGCAAGTTCGCGCAGTTTGGCGGGCGCATGATGACGTCCGTCTCCGACATGATCCTGCTGCAGTTCGCCGATGTGTTCTCGCAGAAGGCGGCCGTGCAACAGGCGGCGATGGCGCCGGCTGAAGCAGCACCGGTAGCGGCTGACACGGCAGCGGGTGCGAGTGCCACTGCGGCCGCTTCCGTCGAAGGTGGTCGCAACTCCGCTGCGCCCGCCGTCGCAAGTGCTGCCAGTCCTGCAGCGGCTGCACCGCATGTGCCACGCCCCGCGCCGGTGGCCCCCATCGTGGCCAAGGAGTTCAACGCCCTGGCCTTTGCCTGGCTGATGGTCAAGAACTTCTTTGCCGGCCTGTTCGGCCGCAAGACCTGATGCCCGCGAGACCGCGCCATGGCTGAATCGCAAGCGCTGACACCCGGCGCGCCAGCCGCAAGCCCAGCCTTTGGTGCCACGCCTGAGGGCCTGCGCGAGCAGCTCTTCAAGGCCGGCTACATCGCCGACGAAGACCTGGCCAGCCTGGTCTGGATGGGCCTGGCGCTGGAGCGTCCACTGCTGCTCGAAGGCGAGGCCGGTGTCGGCAAGACGGCTATTGCTGCGGCCTGCGCCCGTGCGCTCAACCGGCCGTTGTTGCGCCTGCAATGCTACGAGGGGCTGGACCTGGCCCAGTCGGTTTACGAATGGAACTACAGCCGCCAGTTGCTGGAGATCCGCCTGGCCGAGGCCGGTGCGGGTGACCGCGCGGCCCTGCGCGACAACCTGTTCACGGAGGCCTTTCTGCTGGAGCGCCCGCTCCTTCAGGCGATCCGTTGTGCAGAGCCCTGCGTGCTGCTGATCGACGAGATCGACCGTGCCGATGAGGCCTTCGAGGCCTTTCTCTTGGAGATGCTTTCCGAGTACCAGGTCACCGTGCCGGAGCTTGGCACGCTGCAGGCGCGCAGCAAACCGCTGGTGGTGCTGACCAGCAACGGCACGCGCGACCTGTCGGACGCGCTGCGCCGGCGCTGCCTGTTCCATTACCTGGACTTCCCCACGCTGGCGCGCGAGACGCAAATCGTGCGCAGCCTGGTGCCCGAAGCGGCCGGCCGGCTGGTGGAAGAAGCGGTGGCCTTTGTGCAGCGCCTGCGCAAGCAGGACCTGGAAAAAACGCCCGGCGTGGCCGAAACCCTGGACTGGGTGCGTGTGCTGTTCAAGCTGGGACACGCCGGCCTGCCGGTGGACCCGCAGCTGCTGGTGCCATCGCTCGCCGCCCTGCTCAAGACCCGCACCGACCGCTGGCTGGTCACCTCGGACACCGTGGCCAAGCTGCAGAGTGGTCCGCGTATCGCGCAGGACGTCGGCGTGGCCGGGGCCATGAAATAGGCGTGTGCGATGGTGGCCACGCTTGAGCAGACCACGGTTCCACCGGCCACCGACCCGCGCCAGCAACTGGGCGAATTTGCCCATTACCTGCGCGGCCACGGCTTTGCGCTGGGCTACGCCGAGGTGGAGTTGATGGCGCGCGCCGCCGCCGCCTTGCCACTGCCGCAATGGACGCGCATCGAAGGTATGTGGCGCGGCATTGCCTGCGGCAGCCAGACGCAGTGGACGCGCTACCCGGCCCTGCACCAGGCCTTCTGGCTCCCGCACAAGGTGCGCGGCACCACCCGCAGTTCCGGCCTGACGCAGAAATCCCGCTCGCTGCCCGAGCTGGTGCAGCAAATGCACAAGGACATGGCCAGCACGCCACCCGGTGCCGCCAAGCCCACCTTGGGTGTGGCCGACCAGGCCGGCGCCGGCAACCCGGATGCATCCGATGCCTCCCCCAAGGCCCAGGGCGGCGCCAGCCGCGCAGGCCCGCAGGACCAGCGGGACTTTGCCGACTGGCTGCCCGGCGATATGGACCGCTTCGAGCCGCTGGTGGAGGCCTTCAAGCGTCGCCTGCGCGCCAAGCTGATGCGCCGCCTGCAGGACCACCCGGAGCGCGGCGCCATCCATGTGCGCCGCTCGCTGCGCCAGGCCCTGAGCACCGGGGGCGAGCTGGTGCAACTGCACCATGTGCGGCGCAAGCGCCGCCTGCCCAAAGTGGCGGTACTGGTGGATGTGAGCCGCTCCATGGAGACGCACGCGCAGTTCTTTCTGCGCCTGGGCCGGGCCCTGGTGGAGGTGATGGACGCGCGCGCCTTTGTCTTCCACACCCGCCTGGCCGAGGTGACACCGCTGATGCGCACGCGCAGCAAGCGCATGCAGGAAAAGGTCAACGCCGTGAGCTTCGGCTTTGGCGGCGGCACGCGCATCGCGCACTGCCTGGGCGAGGCGCTGGACGTGCACCTGGGCCGCGCCTTGCACAGCGGCGACATCTTTCTGGTGTTGAGCGATGGCTACGACACCGATGCCCCAGAGGACTTAAGCGCCGTGCTGGCGCGCGTGAAAGCACGCGGCGCCCGCATTTGCTGGCTGCACCCCACGGTGGAGCGGCCGCAGTCCGAGGCCATGCGCCTGGCGGCGCCATATGTGACGCACTTCATGCCGGTGTACAACCTGGCCAGCCTGTCGCGCCTGCCGGAGCTCCTTGCATGATGCGGTTGCCTTATCGTTCAACACCTTACCGGCCTGCCTGGCCGTGCACATCGCAGGCCAGCACCTAACAATTTCAGGAGAACGTTTATGGGATGTCAGTTCAAACAAGGCGGCGGGCTCTATACCCGCCTGCGCGTCGGTGCCGTGCTGCTGGCTGCCGGGGAGGGCCAGCGCATGGGCGGTGTGGCCAAGTCCCTGATCCGCTTGCAGGGCGTGCCGCTGATCAACCGCCAGCTGGTGGCACTGAGCGGCGCCGGTGTGGATGAGGTGGTGGTGGTGACCGGCCATGCGCGCGATGCGGTGGAAGCGGCGGTGGCCGGCTTTCCGGTCACGCTGGCGCATAACGCGCAGTACAAGGACGGGCAGCAGGGTTCGGTGCGCGTCGGGCTGGACACCCTGGGCGCGCGCTGCGACGCCGTGCTGGTGCTGTTGGCCGACCAGCCGCTGATTGGCGCGGCCGATCTCACCGAGCTGATCGCCGCCTTCAAGAAGCGCCCGCAGGGCCATGTGCTGGTGCCCATGGTGGCGGGTCAGCGTGGCAACCCCATCGTGCTGGACGAGGTGGCGCGCGCGCAGATTCAGGCCAGCGGCACCAACCTGGGCTGCCGCCACCTGATAGACCGCAACCCCGAGCTGGTGTGCGTGCATGACACCGCCAACACCCGCTTTGTCACCGACCTGGACACGCCCGACGACCTGGAGCGCCTGGCCGCGCGCACCGGCTGGCGCCTGGAGTTGCCAGCGCTGGAGCTGCCGCAGGCCGGGGCCGCCGCGTGAGCACCGCCCTACCCAGCGCCGCAACCGGAGTCGCCACGGCCACCGGCGCCAGCAGCGCCACCGGCCTGTTGCAGGCGCACTGGCCCGTGCCCATGGCCACGCACCGTTTTGCAGAGGCCGCCGAGGTCAACGCCGTGCTGGCCCGTGTCTTCACGGTGATGCGCGCCACCGACCCCGGCCACCAGCCGGGCAGCCACTTTTACGCTAGCCGCGACGACCTGCTGCAGCGCGTGGACCTGCCGGAATTTGCAGCGCTGATCCGCTTCATCGCGCAGGCCCTGCAAAGCACGGTGAAGCAGGCCAATGCCGGCGTCTGGCCGCAGGGCCGCCATGCCCTGCAACTCGAACTCACCGGCGTCTGGTTCCAGATCCAGAACGGCGCCGCCTTTCACGACATCCACACCCACGGCAACTGCTCCTGGTCGGGCGTGTACTACGTGCAGATCGACCCGCCGCACCAGCGCGTTGCCGATGCGCAACGCGGCGCGCTGAACGGCGCCACGCGCTTTTACAGTCCGATGTTCCCGCTGCTGGGCGGCGCCCACATGGACATGGGCAATAGCTGGCTGCAGCAGGCCACGCTGGACGTGGCGCCGCAGGAAGGGGAGCTGGTGCTGTTCCCCGCATTTCTGCCGCACAAGGCCATGCCGTACAGCGGCGAAAAAGACCGAATCGTGGTCTCCTTCAACGCGCAAGTCCATGCGCCGGCAGGTGACCAGGTGTTTGCGTATGCCGCCACCTAGGCGGTGCGGGCCCTGGCACATGGCGCGGGGGCAGGTGCCCGCGCGCAGCAGCGCGGCCTGTGCCAGTGCGGCAGGCACAAAAAAGGCCTTCCCCGACTGAGCGGAGAAGGCCTTTGGGCGGCCGGCGACGGGACGGCCTTATGGCTTTTGCAGCCGCTTTTGGGCCTGCTCAAAGCCGCCGTAGTTGTCGATATGGGAAAAGCCCAGGCCCTTGAGCGTGCCCATGGCAACGTCGGCGCGGCGGCCCGACTTGCAGTACAGGATGACGTGGTCGTCCTTGGCAACCTTGGCCTTGAATATGTCCTGGCCGATGCTGTCATGCGGCAGATTGAGCGCGCCTTCCACGTGGCCGGACTCGAATTCCTGCGGCGTGCGCACGTCAATCACCACGTCCTTGGCAAAGGCCGTGCAGGCCATGAGCAGGCCGATGCAGGTGGCGACCATTCTTCTTTTTGAAATCATTGTGTAGCTCCGATGGTTTGATCAGGCGTCGGTTTTACCACTTTCCTGCTGGCGCAGCAAAAAACGCTGGATTTTTCCACTAGGAGTCTGGGCGGCAGAAGGGAAACCCCCGATGCTGATTTGCTGAGTATGCGGATGATGGAGGGATGAGCACCAGCTACGTTCCCTACCAGCCCGATCAGCAATACCTGATGCCCTGTGCATTGCAGGAGTGGTTGCCGCAGGG
>CANFIH010000246.1 GCA_947446855.1 Burkholderiales bacterium | reverse complement strand
TTCGAACATGAAGCGCAGCCGGACAAATACGAAAACATTCCGACCACGATTTACTGGGCGGTTATCACACTCGCATCCATCGGCTACGGGGATATTTACCCGGTAACGCCCGTCGGTCGAGCCATGACCGTGGTGATGGCGTTTGCCGGAATCGGTATCTTCGCAATCCCTGCCGCTATTTTGGCTTCGGCCTTCAGCGACGAATTGGTCAAAGAACGCGAGGTCTTGAAGGCTGATCTGTACGACATCATGAAGGACGGAAAAATCAGCACCGACGAACTCGAATTCATCCGGGCCGAAGCCAAACGCCTGCATCTCAGCGAGGAAGAGGTGGCTGCCCTGGTACGGCAGATTCAACAGGAGTTGGAGCGGGAAGCGAATTTCGCGGATATGCCGATTCACCAAATCGCTGCCAAACCGGCACTGGCCGTCGAGCACTACAAAACCCTGCTGAGCAATATCCGCCAATTGGGGATGCTGATGGACCCCGCTGAGTTTGAAAAGCTCCGCATGGCCAACGGCCGATTGACCGCAGACGAAGCGGAGTTGTGGTCGAAGATCAGAGGCTAAGGCAAGAGGAGTGATTTCTTCAATTATTCTCTGGCGATAACTACAGCCTGCCGCATAAACCCTGCAGCACACCGTGCTGCAGGCTAGACCCATGAACATCAATCACGCGAAAAAGACCTTGATGGAGATCCTCGACGGATCCCCCGAGCACAAAAGCAGCCACTACGTAGAGTTGCTCATCACCGTGGTCGTTTTGATGAACTGCTCGGCCGTGATTTTGGATTCGGTGCCGGAGATTCACGCGCAGTTTCGCGACTTTTTCCATGAGCTGGAGTTCTGGAGCGTGATGTTTTTCACTGTCGAATACGTTTCACGGGTGTGGTCGCTGGGGGCCAAATACAGCGCCAGTGAGGGCGGTGCTTGGAAAGGGCGTAGGCAATACATGTTCAGCGCGTTTGGCCTAGTTGACTTTTTTGCAACCATGCCGCACTACCTGCACATGTTCCTCCCTGGCTTGGACCTGCGCATATTGCGCGTCCTGCGTTTGTTGCGGATTCTGAAACTCTCCAAATACAACACGGCCTTGCAAGACCTTTTCCACGCTGTCAATTCCGAGCGGCGCGCTTTTGGTTCGGCGGCCTTTTTACTATTGATCGCGACGATTGTGTCGGCCTCGCTCATGCACTTCGCCGAAGGCCATGAGCAGCCCCAGTTTTTCGGCAGTATTCCGCATTCGATTTATTGGTCCATCGTCACCATCACCTCCGGCTACGGCAATGTGGAGCCGGTGACCAAGGCGGGCGAGGTCATTGCCCTGCTCACCGGTTTTCTGGGTGTGTGTATGGCGGCGATCATGACCGGTATCGTGGCATCCGCATTTTCCAACCAGTTGTCGCGCAAAAAGGCGGCCTACCAAAGCCAGCTGCGCCAGGTATTGGCCGACGGCGTTGTCAGCGACGCCGAGCGCGATGCGCTTCGGGCCTTGCAGATGAAATACCGACTGACCGATGCCCAAGTGCAGGCCGCCATGGACGAAGCCCAAAAGGGCAAGAACAAGTAGCCGACCATGAACGCCCTTCAACTGACACGGCTGCAGCGGCTGCAACGACGCACCTACGAAATTCTGGATGGTGCGGTTGCGGACAGCAAAAGCAAGGCCTGCGAGATTTTTATCGCGGTTTTGGTGGTGGCCAATGTGCTGGCCATTATTTTGGAGTCGGTGCACGAATTGCACGAGGCCTATGAGCACTATTTCCACTACTTTGATCTGGTCAGCGTCATGGTCTTCAGCGTGGAGTTTGTGCTTCGGGTGTGGTCTTGCGGCATGAAATACGACCCCGCGCCGGGCAGCGCCTGGCAGGGGCGCAAAGACTATGTTTTTAGCCCTTTCGGGCTGGTCGATTTCTTCAGCACCGTCCCGTTTTACCTGCAGCTTTTATTGCCCGGTGCCGATTTGCGCGTGCTGCGGATGTTCCGGCTCTTGCGGATTTTCAAACTGTCGCGCTACAACAGCGCCATGGACGATATGTTTGAAGCCGTCCGCTCCGAAAAAGATTCTTTTTCTTCGGCCTTCTTTCTGTTATTCATCAGTTGCCTCTTGTTCTCCAGCCTGATTTACATCATCGAGGGGCCAGACCAGCCCGAGGTTTTCCCCTCCATCCCGGCGGCGATGCACTGGTTCATCCTGACCATTATTTCCGGGTGGGGCAACGTCGATCCGGTCTCGCTATTCGGCGTGATGCTGGTGGTCGTCACGCAAATACTGGCCATTGCTTTGGCCGCGATCCTGACCGGCGTGGTCGCGACGGCTTACACCGCCCAAGTGCAACGCCGCGAGGCCTTGTACGAGATGGAAGTGCGCGAAGTTTTGGCCGATGGCGTGGTCACCGAAGAAGAACGACTCAAACTCCAATCACTGCAGTTGCGTTACGGCATCACCGACGAGCAAGTCGAGGCCATCGCTGCGCAAGTTCAGGCGGAAAAAAAGGCAGCCTGAGGCTGCCCCTTCATCCCACGCCGCAAATCTGCGGCGCATGCACCACGCCTATTGTTTCAACCGGCCCATCAGGCTGTTGAACTCGTGCTCGCCCAGTGCGCGCATATGGGCGGCATGATCAGCGGTCACTAGCTTCAACGTCAGCATGGTATCCACGAGCTGGTCACGCGATGCCGTCGGCGCAGCATGGTGACTGGCTTCTTCTTCCGTTTCGCCAAAGAGCGCAACCATCAAGGTTTTGCCAACAATATTCATCAGCAAACCGAACAGCACCAAGCCACAAAACATGGTTCCGCCTGCGACGACCCTGCCCCAAAAGGTCACCGGATACATATCACCGTAGCCCGTGGTCGTCAGCGTCACCACAGACCACCACATCGCAGCGGGTATCGAGGTGAAGAATCGCTTGTCTTCACCAATGGTGTTTCCGCTGATGGGGTCCACCGGCAAAAACTTGGCGGCTTCCGGCGGAGCGTCTGCCGGAAGGGGTTCGAGTTTGAGCTTTTCATCCAACGCGGCCTGGCCTTCGGCAACATGTTCCGGCGAGTACAAAACGCCTTCGGTGTAATACATCAGCGAGCTGGAAATCATGACCACCGAAAACAAAGCAATAAAGTAAATACGCAAATTGGTGGAGATAGAAGTGCGCTCCGCCTTGTCACCTAAAGCCAGGCTTTGCGCGGCCATCTTGACCATCTTGAGCACCCGCAGCACCCGTACGACCCGCACGACCCGCAAGGCTTTTCCGCCTTTCAATGCGGAAAGGTTCAGCAGCATCAAATAACTCGGCAGGATGGATATCAGGTCCACCAGGCCCCAGAAACTGAATATGTATTGCAGCCGGCTCGCGGCGAAATACACATTGGCCAAATAATCCACTGTAAAGAAAGCAACCGCAGACAACTCAATCACCTGAAAGGCGTGGGCATAGGTCGTGGCCCACGGCTCCACGGTTTCCAACGCCAAAGAAAGGCAAGAAACAAAAATCCAGAAGTTCACCGCCAGGACCCAGCGGTGAAAGGCGGTGGAGTGCGGCACGGTGAACATGGCGCGCATCAAACCGGGTTCGGCTTGCGGGTGGTGGGACGCCAGGTGGTTATTGGACGAGCTATTCATAAGAGCCTTTCTAAAAATAATGTCATCAGAATCTGCGCTTTCCTCGACTGTGCGAGAAAGATTCATGCTGTTCCAACGGATGGCGAAAATGATATGCGATTAGCGAAACTGCGCTACAGGCTTCATCAGACACGGTACACGCTCACGTGGAAACGGGGAATTACTTCGACTGACTTAGCGCGTTGGTGACCAGCCGCGAAGTGATGTCCACGATCTGAATCATGCGGTCATAAGGCATGCGCGTCGGGCCGATAACGCCCAGGGTTCCGACCACCCGGCCGTCCACTTCATAAGGCGCGCTAACCACCGATAACTCCTCAAACGGAACAATTTGGCTTTCGCCGCCAATGTAAATGCGCACGCCCTCAGCCTTGCCTGCGGTATCGAGCAGCCGCATGATTTGGGCCTTTTGCTCAAACAAATCAAAGGCCCGGCGCAATTGCCCCATGTTGCTGGAAAAGTCGGCCACTGAGAGCAAGTTGCGCTCGCCGGAAATCATAATCTCGTCCTGCGATTCGGCAATCGCCTCAGAGCTGGCGTGTACCGCCGCCTGCATGAGCAAGGCGATTTCGGTTCGCAAGGTCTCGACCTCGTGCTTGAGCATTTCGCGCACCTGGTCCATGTCCATGCCCACATAGTGGCTGTTCAAAAAATTCGCCGCCTCGGCCAATTGCGTCTGGGTATGGTCCACGCTGGTGAACAGCACCCGGTTTTGCACATCGCCCTCGGGCGTGACGATGATGACCAGCACCCGCTTTTCGGATAAACGCAAAAATTCGATGTGGCGGAAAACCGAGCTGCGCCGCGGCGTCATCACCAAGCCCACAAATTGCGACAGGCTGGACAACAAGTTGGCCGCGTTGGACAGCACTTTTTGCGGTTGGTCGGGGGCCAGCGTCTGCTGACCAAAGCGCTGCGGCTGCACCGTCAGCATGGTGTCCACAAACAGGCGGTAACCCCGCGCCGTGGGGATGCGTCCGGCCGAGGTGTGGGGGCTGACGATCAGCCCCAACTCCTCCAGATCGGCCATGACGTTACGGATCGTGGCGGGTGACAACTCCAGGCCGGTCGACTTGGACAGGGTGCGGCTGCCCACCGGCTGCCCGTCAGCGATGTAGCGCTCGACGAGCGCCTTGAGCAGCATCTTGGAGCGGTCGTCAAGCATGAAATCATTTTAGTGATGTAATTTCAGCATGTCCCCGCATACAAACCCTCCGTTTCGGCGCGCCGCACTGGTTGGCAAATTCCCGAACGCGGGCCTGGCCGCACAGGGCGAGTCGCGCGCGCTGCTGGCTGACGTGGCCGGGTTCTTGGGCGATTGCGGCTGCGAAGTCTTTCTGGAGGAATCCACCGCCCGACACCTGGACCACCCGGATTACCCGGCACTGAGCGTCGAGGCGCTGGGCGCGGCCTGCGATGTGTGCGTGGTGCTGGGCGGTGACGGGACCATGCTGGGCATGGGGCGGCGCATGGCCGAATTCGGCGTGCCGCTGATTGGTATCAATCAGGGCCGACTGGGCTTTATCACCGACATCGCGCTGGACCAGTTCAAAACCACGCTGGCGCCCATGCTGGCCGGCGACTATGCCGAGGAGCAGCGCAGCCTGATCCAAGCCCGCGTAATACGCGACAAGATCTGTGTGTTCTCGGCGCTGGCGATGAACGACGTGGTGGTGAACCGGGGCGCGACCTCGGGCATGGTCGAGCTGCGGGTCGAGGTCAACGGCCATTTTGTCGCCAAGCAGCGCGCTGACGGCCTGATCATCGCTACGCCTACCGGTTCCACCGCCTACGCGCTGTCGGCGGGCGGGCCGATGATCCACCCGGCAACCCGTGCCTGGGTGCTGGTGCCGATTGCGCCGCACACCCTGTCCAACCGGCCGCTGGTGCTCGATGACAGCGCCGAGATCGTCGTCGAGCTGGTGGCCGGTCGTGACGCCAGCGCGAACTTTGACATGCAATCGCTGGCCGCCCTGGTGCACGGCGACCGCATCGAAGTCAGCCGCTCGCGCCACGCGGTGCGCTTTTTGCA
>CANFIH010000245.1 GCA_947446855.1 Burkholderiales bacterium | reverse complement strand
CTGGGTTATTCCATCTGGTACACCGCCTTGCGCGGTCTGTCGCCCACCACGGCCGCGTCGATACAGCTTACCGTGCCGGCCCTGGCGGCATTGGGCGCGGTGGCCTTTTTGAATGAGCCGGTAACGCTGCGGCTGTCCATCACCTCGCTGGTGATTCTGGGTGGCGTGGCCCTGGTGATCTGGGCCAAGCCACGCGCTGTGCCGCGTTCATAACAAGCGCCGCAACCAGGCGGCGCCGGGCACCAACCGGTGGGGTCAGTCGGCTTTGACGGCCAGGATGGGGCAGGGGATGGTCATCAGGATTTCCTGCGCCATGCTGCCCATGATCAGCTTGCCGACGGCGGTGCGTTTGCGCAGACCGATCACCAGCATGGAGGCGTTGTGGGCAAGCACCAACTCTTCCAGTTCTTCCACGGCGTTCTTGCCGCGCACATATTGCTTGAATTCGGACTGGATGCCCGACACCGAGATCAGCTGCTCCACGCGCTCCACATCCTGGGCATCGGCGCGCGCGGGATCTTCACCGCTGCCACCGGGCGTGGCGTTCACCACGATCAGGAATTCATCGCGCTCTTTGGCCAGCTCAATGCCTTTTTCCAAGGCGGCCTGGCCTTCGGGACGGGGAACGTACGCTACGAGAATCGTCATAAAAATTGCTCCTGTTAAAGCTGTGAATGCGTGGGCCAAGCATAGCCTTTTAGGACCGGGCGTGCTTGACCTATGTCACGTAAATAGGAAGGCCATGGTGCGCAGTTCCGCTGCATTTACTTGCGCGCCAGATAGACGCCTGTCACCGTCAGCGCCATGCCAAAAAGCGCCACGCCCGTCAGGGTGTTGCCAAACAGAGCCCAGGCAAACAAGGCGGTGCTGGGCGGCACCAGGTAAAACAGGCTGGCCACATTGACGGCGTTGCTGTGGCGGATTAGCCAGTTCAGCAGACTCACCGCACCCAGCGACAGCACCAGCACCAGCCAGCCCAGGGCAAAGAACAATTCACCCGTCCACTGGATCTCAAAGTTCTCGGTCAGCGCTGCGGCCACGCCGGTCAGCACCGCGGTGGGCAGAAACTGCGCCACCGCACCGGTGCGCCAGTCAAACACCGGGCAAAACTTCTTCTGGTACAGCGTGCCGGCGGTAATGGCCAGCAGGGCCACCACGGCCGGCACCAGGGCCTGCACGCCGAACTCCAGGCCCAGTTTGCCCGACAGCACCAGTGCCACACCCACCAGGCCCAGCAGCAGACCGATCCACTGGCGCAGGCTGACGGTGGCACCCAGCAGAAAGCCCGCGCCTATGGCCGTCAACAGCGGCTGCACGCCCACCACCAGGCTGGCCACGCCAGCGGGCAGACCCAGCGAAATGGCAATAAACACGCCGCCCAGATACAAGCCATGCACCAGCAGCCCGGCCACGCCGATATGCAGCCATTGGCGCGCGCTGTGCGGCCAGGGGGCGCGGCTGATCCAGGCGATGGGCAGCATGCAGCACAGCACGGCGATGTAGCGCAGCAGCAAAAAGGTCAGCGGCTGGATGTGGGGCAGGCCCAGGCGTGCGCCTATGAAGCCGGTGGACCACAGCACCACAAACAAGAACGGCAGAAAACGGGTGATGCTGGGGGCGGGGCTGAAGTTCATTGCGGGCGGGTCGGTAGGGCCCATGAGCATACAGGCCCGGCTGTTCACCACCGCGGCCCGCAGTCTTGCACGGGACACGCATAATGGCCTTCGACCCACCAAAGGAACGCCATGACCGCCAGCACATTCCCCACCCTGTTTCTATCCCATGGCGGCGGCCCCTGGCCCTTTGTAGATGGCATGCGCGAGATGTTTGCCAAGACCGCGCGCGAGTTTGCGGCCCTGCCCGCGCGCCTGCCCCAGCGCCCCAAGGCCGTGCTGGTGATCACCGGGCACTGGGAGGCGGCGCAGTTCAGCGTGTCCACGTCCGCGCACCCGCCCATGGACTACGACTACTACGGCTTTCCCGCCCACACCTACAGCCTGCAATACCCGGCACCCGGCTCCCCCGAACTGGCGGCCCGCGTGACGGAACTGCTGGCTGCAGGCGGCGTACCCTGCCGGCCGGATCCGGCACGTGGCTATGACCACGGCACCTTTGTGCCGCTGGGCCTGATGTATCCGCAGGCCGATGTGCCGATTGTGTTGCTGTCCATGAAGTCCGGCTACGACGCGGCCGAACACATTCGCGTGGGGCAGATGCTGGCGCCCTTGCGCCAAGAAGGCGTGCTGATCGTGGGCAGCGGCCTGACCTATCACAACATGCGCGGCTTTGGTAACCCGGCCTCCACCCCGGTGGCCGCCGCATTTGAGCAGTACCTGAATGAGGCCGTCACGCAAGCCGACGCGGCCCGGCGCAATCAGCTGCTGGTGAACTGGCAGAGCGCGCCCAAAGCACGCCTGGCCCACCCGCAGGAGGACCATCTGATTCCGCTCATGGTGGTGGCTGGTGCAGCAGGTACCGACCGCGGTGCGCGCATCTTTGTGGACCATGTGCTGGCGGTGGACATGGGCAACTACCAGTTCGGTTAGCAGGTACAGGGGCCGGGCTTTCAGCCCAGCGCGTCGTTCACCTGCTCGTTGAACTCGGCCAGACTCACTGCCGCATTCACCTCGCGCGGCAGGGCGTCACGCACCGAGAACACGCCCAGGATCTTGCCCTCGTGCGAGACCACCGGCAGATGCCGAAAGCCGCGCTCGATCATGATCAGCACCGCATCGGCCACCTTGGTTTCCGGCGGCACCACGCGCGGGCCGCGCGTCATCACCGCGGAGCAATGGGTGGTCGCCGGGTCCAGGGCCTTGGCCATCACGCGCGTCATCAGGTCGCGCTCGGTGACGATGCCCAGCAAGGTGTTGCTGCTGTCGATGATGAGCACGCTGCCACAGTTGGCGCGCGTCATCACACAGGCCGCGTCATACAGACTGGCGTTGGGGCCCACGCTGATCACGTGGCGCTGCGACATCGACTGAAAAACGGTACGTTCGGGCATGGCAGCCTCCTGTGCGGACGTGAATAGGGCGGTGTGAGGAACTTAGCGCAACGCGGCGTTGATTTTGTCCAGCGCCTTGTTGCCCGGACAGAGCTCCCGTGCATCGAAGCTGTTGAGCGGGTGCGCGCTGGTGTTGAGCGAGGTGTGCAGGTCGGTGGCCAGCGGGTCCATGTACAAGAGGCCGGTGACCACCTCGCCGCGTGCCGAATGCTGCTGCATGTAGTTCATGGCCACATTGCGGTCGGTCGGGTCGTAGTCGGCGTGCAGCTTGCGCAGCCGCAGGATGCTGCCGTCATGCTGGGCCACATCCACCACCTCACCGGGCGCGTAACTGGTGGTGATTTCCTCACCGGGCACCATGAAGTCGATGCGGCTCACCGCCTCGTTGTGCTGGCGCACATAGTCGTAGCTCTTGGTGCTGCCGCCGTGGTTGTTGAAGGTGACGCAGGGGCTGATGACGTCAATGAAGGCCGCACCACCATGGGCGATGGCACCTTTGATCAGCGGAATCAGCTGCGCCTTGTCACCGCTGAAGCTGCGCGCCACATAGGTGGCGCCCAGTTGCAGCGCAATGCCCACCAGGTCCACCGGGCTGTCGCTGTTGATCACGCCCTTTTTGCTTTTCGAGCCGCGATCGGCCGTGGCGGAGAACTGGCCCTTGGTCAGGCCGTAGACGCCGTTGTTTTCCACGATGTAGGCCATGCGCACGCCGCGCCGCATGGCGTTGGCGAATTGGCCCAGCCCGATGGAGGCCGAGTCGCCATCACCGGACACCCCCAGGTACAGCAGGTCGCGGTTCGCCAGGTTGGCGCCGGTCAGCACCGAGGGCATGCGGCCGTGCACGGTGTTGAAGCCGTGCGAGGCGCCCAAGAAGTAATCCGGCGTCTTGGAACTGCAGCCAATGCCCGAGAGCTTGGCCACGCGGTGCGGCTCAATGTCCAACTCCCAGCAGGCCTGGATGATGGCCGCCGAGATCGAGTCGTGGCCGCAACCGGCGCACAGAGTGGAGATGCGGCCCTCGTAGTCGCGCCGGGTGTAGCCGACCTTGTTGGTGTGCAGCGTGGGGTGGTGCAGACGGGGTTTTGCGATGTAGGTCATGCCACTTCCTTTTTCATGCTGGCTTCCATGCGTTTGGCGATCGCGCCCGCAATGAATCGCGCGGTGATGGGCGTGCCGTCGTAGTGCAGCACGCGTGGCAGCCTGGCCGGGTCGAAGTCGAGTTCGTTGACCAGCAGCGAATGCATCTGGCCATCGCGGTTCTGTTCCACCACAAACACCGTGTCGTGCCCGGCAATAAAGGTCTGCACCGAGTCGGGGAAGGGGTAGGCGCACAGGCGCATGGCATCCAGGTGCAGGTCCTGCGTCTCCAGCACGTCCAGGGCTTCGCGCATGGCCGGGCTGGTGGAGCCGAAATAGATCACCCCAAAGCGCGTGGCTTCGCTGGCCTTGCGGACTATCGGTTGCGGCACCAGGTCGGCCGCGGTTTTGAACTTGCGCAGCAGCCGCTCCATGTTGTAGATGTAGTCCGGCCCGCGCTCCGAGTACATGGCGTAGGGGTTGCGCGTGGTGCCGCGGGTGAAGAAGGCGCCCTTGGTCGGGTGGGTGCCGGGCAATGTGCGCCAGGGAATACCGTCGCCGTCCACATCCTTGTAGCGGCCGAAGTCCTTGCCGGCTTCCAGCTCTTCGGCCGTCATCACCTTGCCGCGGTCATAGGCCTTGCCTTCTTCCCAGACAAAGGGTTTGCACAGGCGCTGGTTCATGCCGATGTCCAGATCGGTCATCACAAAGATCGGCGTCTGCAGGCGGTCGGCCAGATCGAGTGCGGCCGCTGAATGCGTAAAGCACTCGTACGGGTCCTGCGGGAACAGCAGCACATGCTTGGTGTCGCCATGGGATGCGTAGGCGCAGCTCAGAATGTCGGCCTGCTGCGTGCGGGTGGGCATGCCGGTGCTGGGTCCGCCGCGCTGCACATTGATGATGGTGACCGGAATCTCGGCAAAGTAGGCCAGGCCGATGAACTCGGTCATCAGCGAAACGCCGGGGCCGGAGGTGGCGGTAAAGGCGCGTGCGCCGTTCCAGCCCGCGCCCACCACCATGCCAATCGACGCCAACTCGTCTTCGGCCTGCACGATGGCATAGCGGTGCTGGCCGGTCTCGGGGTCCACGCGGAATTTTTCGCAGTATTTCTGGAAGGCTTCCGGCACAGACGTTGACGGTGTGATCGGGTACCAGGCGGCCACCGTGGCGCCGCCGTAGACCAGGCCTAAGCCTGCGGCGCTGTTGCCATCGGTAAAGATCTGGTCGCCCACCGCATCGGCGCGCTGCACGCGTATGCCCAGCGGGTAGGCCATGTGCGCCTTCACATAATCGCGCCCCAGGTGCAGGGCCTGCACGTTGGAGGCCAGCAGGCGTTCCTTGCCCTTGTACTGCTCGGCAAACAGTTTTTCAAACACCTCCGCATCCACATCCAGCAGGGCAGACAGGGCACCCACATAGATGATGTTCTTGAACAGCTGGCGCTGGCGCGGGTCGGTATAGGCGGCGTTGGCAATCTCGGTCAGCGGCACGCCAATGGTCAGCACATCGTCGCGGAATTTGCTCGGTGGCAACGGGCGCGTGCTGTCATAGAACAGGTAGCCGCCGCTCTCGATCTCGGCCAGGTCGG
>CANFIH010000244.1 GCA_947446855.1 Burkholderiales bacterium | reverse complement strand
CGCGGTGATCGATGAGCTCAAAACCCATTTCCGACCGGAGTTTCTCAACCGCATCGACGAGACCGTGGTCTTCCATGCTTTGGGTGCCGCGCACATTGCCAGCATTGCCAAGATTCAATTGGCAGCCTTGGTGGCCCGCTTGGCGCACATAGATCTGGCGCTCGATGTGTCTGAGGCCGCCGTTGCGGAACTCGCCAAAGTCGGTTTTGACCCGGTTTACGGCGCACGACCTTTGAAGCGAGCCATTCAGCAGCGCATTGAAAACCCGCTGTCTAAATTGCTGCTCGAGGGCAAGTTCATGCCCAAGGACAGCATCCATGTCAATGTGGACCCGATCCGCGCGCCGGGTGAATTTCAGTTCTCTGCATAAGCTGAGGGCAGCAACAAAAAAACCGGCCTAGGCCGGTTTTTTCGTATCCGTATTTCGGTTTACTTCACGTCCACGCCATAAAAGGTGTGGCGGCCGAAGGGGCTGAGTTTGAAGCCCACGACCTCTTTGCGAACCGGCTTGAGTTGGACAGCGTGCGCGATCGTGAACCAGGGTGCCTGCTCTTTGAAAATGACCTGTGCCTGCTCATACAACTTGGTGCGCTCGGCCACATTGGTTACCAGCTTGGCTTTGCTAACCAAATCTTCGTAGGGTTGGTAGCAGAATTTGGCAACGTTGGAGCCGTTGGTCTTGGCAGAATCGCAGCCCAGCAGGGTATCCAAAAAGTTGTCAGGGTCGCCGTTGTCGCCGGTCCAGCCCAGCATGCCCATCTGGTGTTCACCGGCCTGCATCCGCTTGCGGTACTCGCCCCACTCGAAGCTCTTGATCTCTGCCGTGACACCAATCTTTGCCAAGTCGGCCTGCATCAATTCGGCGATGCGCTTGGCATTGGGGTTGTACGGACGCTGCACCGGCATAGCCCACAAATCGGTGGTGAAACCATTGGGATAGCCCGCCGCTGCCAGCAGCTTCTTGGCTTCTGCCGGATTGAAAGCGTCGTCTTTGATCGACTTGTTGTAGGCCCACATGCTCGGCGGGATCGGGTTGATCGCCGGTACCCCGGTACTCATGTACACCGCAGACACGATGGCGTTTTTGTCCATGGCCATATTGATGGC
Source organism: Burkholderiales bacterium (assembly GCA_947446855.1). Lineage (GTDB taxonomy): Bacteria > Pseudomonadota > Gammaproteobacteria > Burkholderiales > Burkholderiaceae_C > Allorhodoferax. Next base: position 4,602 of record CANFIH010000244.1, on the reverse strand, counting down.
TTTGCGCACCCGAACGTCATCAAAAGGCTTTTTGGTGGTGTTGTAGGCAAGGTAGCCGACGTTCAAGCCGGCCTGCTCCAACACTTGCACGTTGCTGTCCTTGCGCATCGCGTCCAGGTCAGCCGGGTTAGGGTAGGGCATCACATGGCATTCGCCTTTTTGCAATTTGGCCCAGCGCACGGCGGAGTCTGGCGTGATCGAAAAAATCAGATCATCGATTGCCGCTTTACCGGCCCAATAGTCGGGGTTGGCCTTGAAACGGATGATGGCGTCTTTCTGGTACTGCACCAAAGAAAAGGGCCCGGTTCCGACCGGTTCCTGGTCAATCTTTTCGGGGGTGCCCGCCTTGAGCATGGCATCCGCATATTCCTTGGACTGCACGCCGGCCCACTGCATGGCCAGGTCTGACAGGAATGGCGCTTCCGGACGGTTCAGCACAATTTTGACGGTGTAGTCATCAACGCGGTCCACCGACTTGAGCAATTTGGGCATGCCCATGTCCCCGAAGTAGGAGTGGTTGGGGCTGGTGACTTTGAAGAAGGGGTGGCTTTCTTTCCACTGGCGCTCGATCATGAAAAGGACGTCGTCGGCATTGAAATCCCGGCTCGGCTTGAAGTTTTTATTGGACTGCCATTTGACGCCCTTGCGCAGGTTGAAGGTGTATTCCAAACCGTCTTTGGAAATGCTCCACTTCTCCGCCAGCGAAGGAACCACCGAGGTGCCGCCGCGTTCAAAGCCGACCAGGTTGTCGTAAATCTGTTCGGACACGTCAAACGATGTGCCGGTTGTGTTGACGCCGGGATAGAAGTTCTCCGGACTGCCCTCCGAGCAATACACCAGGGTTTTCGCTCCCAGCGGTGTGAGGCACAGCGCTGCCGGAAGCGCAAGCAAGGTCAGCAAGGCGCGTTTGCCGAATCGAAGACGTTGGGAAAGCGGGTACATAGCGGCTACTCCTAAAAAAGCTGCTAAGGCGCAGCGGGGTTATGGATCTGTATTCAGCTTACCGGCTTCATGGCAGGCGACCTGCCGTCCATGAATTTCTTCCAGTTCGGGCCGCTGCTGGTGGCAGCGCCCGACTGCGTGTGGGCAGCGTGTAGAGAACACGCAGCCAGGCGGGGGGTTCAAGGGAGATGGTAACTCTCCTTGCAGCAGGGCCTGCTGCCGAGACCTCGCCGCCGCCCCGCTGCCTGGGGCCGCTGCCATCAACGCGCGCGTGTAAGGGTGCATGGGGCGCTGGTAAACAGTCGTTTTGTCGCCATATTCCATTACCTGGCCGAGGTACATGACCAGCACATCGTGGGCGAGAAAACGGACCACTTCCAGGTCATGGGAGATGAACAGGTAGGCCAGCCCGAATTCGGCCTGCAAGTCAGCCAGTAGATTCACAATTTGGGCTTGGATCGACACGTCCAATGCGGACACCGGCTCATCGGCAACCAACAGCGCGGGTTTGAGCATCAATGCGCGGGCGATTGCAATCCGCTGCCGTTGCCCACCCGAAAACATATGGGGGTAGCGGGCGATGTACTCCGGCCGCAGGCCGACCTGCTCCAGCATGGCCTGCGCAGCGGTCCGGCGCTCGGCTGCATTCAGCGTGGTATTGATCTCCAACGGTCCTTCCAAAATTTGACAAATGCGTTGGCGCGGATTCAGTGAGCCATAGGGATTTTGGAAGACCATTTGGACCGTGCGGCGCAAGGCTGGGATCTCGCCTGCGTGGGCTTCTTCAACTGCTTGGCCCTTGATTCGCAGACTGCCGCCTGCGGGTTTTTCCGCCAATGCCAGCATCCGTGCCAGCGTCGATTTACCGCAGCCTGATTCGCCAACCACTGCCAGTGTTCGACCGGCATGCAGGTCGAAAGAAACGCCACGCACCGCGCGCAGAAGCGCTGGGGGGCTCAGAAAACCGCGGCGGATGCGGTAGACCTGCTCCAGTGCGCGCGCCTCAATCAAGGGTGATCCGCCGCTGGTTGATTGAGCCGACAGGATCATGAGACGGCCCCTAAAGGAAAGTGGCAGCGCACGCAATCACTGACACCTTGGTTCAGTGGCTGCAGGAAGGGGCTTATTTCACATGATGGCGAGCGTGCATGCGCGCATCGCGGGGCAAACAGGCAGCCGTGTGGGCGGTCGTTGATGCCCGGAACCAGGCCTGGAATCGTTTGCAGACGCGTATTCCCCAGGTTGTGCTGCGGCAGCGCGCGCATGAGCGCGTCGGTGTAGGGATGGCGGGGCTTGTCAAAAAGGGCCGCTGTACTTTGTACTTCGACCATTTGTCCTGCGTACATCACCGCTACGCGCTGCGCCAGGTCGCTGACCACGCCCAGGTTGTGGGAAATCAGCACCACGGCCATGGAGAGCTCCCTCTGAAGGCCTTGCAGCAGATCCAGAATTTGCGCCTGAATCGTGACGTCCAGCGCCGTGGTCGGTTCGTCGGCGATCAATAGCTTAGGGCCGCATGCGATCGCCATGGCGATCATGACCCGCTGGCTCATGCCCCCTGAGAGCTGGTGCGGATAGACGGCGAGCCGGTTCTGCGGATCGGCGATTCCCACTTGTTCGAGTAACTCGATGGCCCTGCGCCGCGCCTGCGCACGCGTCAGCCCCAGGTGCAGCCGCAATGGTTCTGTTAGCTGGTATTCCACGGTGAAGCAGGGGTTGAGGCTGGCAATGGGGTCTTGAAAAATCATGGCCATGTCCCGGCCGACCATGTTCCGGCACTGCTGCGGATTCATGTGTAGCACATCGTGGCCGTTGAACCGCATCGCATCGGCCGTTACCCGGCCAGGGTAAGGCACCAGGCCCATTAAAGCCAACATGCTGACGCTCTTGCCCGAACCTGACTCGCCCACAATACCCAGCACCTCGCCTGCATCAAGCCGGATATGGACGTCTTCCACGGCCTTTAAAACGCCCGTCCGCGATGGAAATTCGACCGTTAAACCTTCAATTTCAAGAAGCGGCATGGCGTGGTCCCCAAGCGTTGCTCAGCGTTTGAGCTTGGGGTCCAGCGCATCGCGCAGGCCGTCACCCAGCAGGTTGAAGGCCAGCACGGTTAACAAAATTGCCAGTCCCGGGAATGTGACTACCCACCATGCGCGGACCACGAATTCACGGGCATCTGCCAGCATGGTTCCCCATTCGGGGGAGGGTGGTTGCGCGCCCAGACCCAGAAAGCCCAATGCGGCAGCGTCCAATATGGCAGTAGAAATACCCAGTGAAGCCTGCACGATGAGAGGCGCCGCGCAGTTCGGCAGAATTTCGATCAGCATCAAGCGCTGGCTGCCTGCGCCGGATAAGCGCGCTGCCATGACGTAGTCTTTGCCCGACTCGGCGATGACCGCGGCCCGGGTGATCCGCACATAGTGCGGCAGACAGACTACGGCAACCGCCAGCATGGCGTTGACAAGGCCCGGCCCGAGAATGGCCACGATCACAATCGCCAGCAGCAGGCTGGGCAGCGTCAAAATCACATCCATCGTTCGCATCACGGCAATTTCAAAAACGCCGCGTACATAGCCAGCGAGTAAGCCCAGGGCAATGCCAAGGACTATCGAAATCGCCACCACCGCCAGGCCGATCAACAAGGACAGCCTTGCGCCGTGCATTAAGCGTGACAGGGTGTCGCGGCCGATGGCATCGGTGCCCAGCAGATGCGCCAGGCTTCCCCCCTGTTGCCAGGCGGGGGGGGAGAGAAACACCGTGTTGTCGGTGAGGTGGGGGTGGTAGGGTGCCAGCCAGGGTGCCAGCAGCGCGATAAGCGTGATCAATACAACGACCGCCAGTCCGAGCATGGCGCCGCGGTTTTCGCGCAGCGCGCGCCAAAACTCCTGACCCGGTGTTTCCGGGGCAGTGTGGGTTGACGCCAAGGCAGCCGCCATCATGCCGAACCCGTTCGGATGCGGGGATTGATCCAGCCATAGGTCAGATCTACCAACACATTGACTGCCATGACCACCATCCCCAGCAAGAGCATGCCGCCTTGCAATACCGGGTAATCGCGGCGGGCAATGGCTTCGATCAGCCATTTCCCAACACCCGGCCAACTGAAGATGGTTTCCGTCAATATGGCACCGGTGAACAAGACGCCGGTTTGCAATCCAATCACGGTGACGACCGGAATCAGCGCGTTGCGCAGCGCATGGATGCCCAGCACCCGCCATGCTGGCAGTCCCTTGGCCCGTGCGGTGCGGATGTAGTCCTCGCCCATCACCTCGAGCATGGCAGACCGCGTCATCCGCGCAACAACGGCCAGCGGGTTGGTCCCAAGAACGATGGTTGGCAATACCAAATGCGCCAATACGGATCGGAAAGCGCCAGGCTCGTCTGCTAGCAGGCTATCGATCAAGAGGAAACCGGTGCGTGGTTCGATGAAATACAGAACTGCGATACGGCCCGACACCGGGGTCCAGTCCAGTTGCACCGAAAACAGCAGAATCAGCAGCAATCCCCACCAGAAAATCGGCATTGAATAACCCGTGAGTGCCACGCCCATAACCCCATGGTCCAGTAACGAGTTGCGTTTCACCGCTGCAAGAATACCCGCCGGAATACCAAGCAGCAGAGCAAAAACCATAGCGCAGAGTGCCAACTCGATGGTTG
>CANFIH010000243.1 GCA_947446855.1 Burkholderiales bacterium | reverse complement strand
TAGGTAAGAATTGTTTCGTGAATTTACGTTCTTTTTACATAAAGGCGTAATTAATTCATGTTAGGTGAGGCGCAAACCGCATGCGTTTTGTTGCGGAATTTTTTTGGAGAACCCATATGAAGCATCCCCGTTTCTTTCGTCATAGCGCGCTAGCGCGCGCTGCCGCACAAGTGTGTTGTGCGTCTTTGGCGGTTTGTGCCTTTCAAGCTGCCAATGCGCAGGACGAAAGCCCTTCCTTGCAACGGGTAGAGATCACAGGTTCTTCCATTAAACGTATTGCCGCAGAAGGCGCGCTTCCCGTGACCGTCATGAAGGCAGCCGAAATAAAGGCTTCCGGTGTCAATAGTTTGGCTGACCTGGTTGCTCGCATGTCAGTCTCGCAAGGGCAAACCGGCGAGTCCGCTTCGGTTGGGGGCAGCACCTATGGATTCAGTGGAGTTTCCATCCATGGCGTTGGTGAGACGCGTACCCTGGTGCTGTTGAACGGAAAGCGCCTGGCCCTGTTTGGCGGCCAGACCTTGACAGGCTTTGCCGCAGGCTTTGACCTGAACGCCCTGCCAATGTCCGCCATTGATCGGGTTGAATTGCTGACTGACGGTGCTTCTGCTTTGTACGGAGCTGACGCCATTGCCGGCGTTGTCAACTTCATCACTAAGCACAATAGCACCGAAGGCGAAGTGAGCTACACCATGTCGCAACCGGATGGTGGTGGCGCAGCAGAATCGAAGTTCAGTGCCACCAAGGGCTTTGGAAAACTCGAAGATGATGGTTTCAACGTCATGCTGACCTGGAGTCAGGATGATCGAAAACAAATGTATGCGACAGATCGCAAATTTGCCAAAACGGGTAAGGCATTTTTTGAACACGATGGCAAGCGCTATCGGAAGCAACAGTTTTCGGCAAGCCCCATCCCAGCCAATGTGCTGAACGACAATGATGAATTGGTTAACCCAACGCTATTGGCGACCGGTGCTTGCCCGGCGAAGACCTTTCGTGTAACTGAGCCCTATAACGATGGTTCGGGTCTGGTTGACGACTATTGCGGCTTCGACTTCACTGCCGAACTGGAAATTCAACCGGAGCGAAAGCGCGATAGTTTCATGGCTTCAGTGACGGCTCGTGTGGCTGAGCAGGAGTTGTATGCTGACGTGTTGCTGTCCAAGACCAGCCAGGTTTCCCGCATCGCACCCGTGCCGGGTGGCATCAGTATTCCAGCGGGCTCGCCTTTGCACGATCAATACCTGTTGCCACTTGGCATTACGGTTGATACCACGGCTTTCTATCGGCTCTACGACATGGGCAAGCGCACTTCAAGCGATACGGCTGAGTTCAGCAACTTTGTATTGGGCTCGCGTGGTACCTTGGTCGGCTGGGACTATGACGCGTCTTACAGCAATTCGACAAGCGATGTGAAAGGAAACATCTCCGGGTACCCTGGTGCATTGGCAATCTCGGCGTTGAGGAAAAGCGGACTCCTGGATCCATTCGTTGGGCCGGGTCAGCAATCGGCTGCTGCACAGGCAAAAATTGCTGGTACTTCCTACAGCGGCTATTGGGATGGTGGTGTCTCCAAGCTGAACGTTTTGTCCTTGAACGGAAACAAGGCGTTGACACAAATGGATGCCGGCCCGCTCATGCTGGGTGTAGGGGTGAACTTAAATACGGAAGACTTCGAATCAAAGCCAAGCCTCTTTGCACAGGCCAAACTTGCCGATCCTGTTGCCGGCACTCTGTGTAATGGAACCACATTGCCCTGCGATCAACGCTTTGGCGATGAGTCTGCAACTGTGCCGTATTCCGCTAGCCGTAGGTCGCACGGCCTCTTTGGCGAGTTGGTCATTCCGGTGGCAAAGAACTTTGAAGTGGGTACGGCCCTTCGTCTGGACAATTATTCGGATTTTGGCGGTGCCAACACTGCCAAGGCCAACTTCCGTTGGACGCCCGCTTCCAACCTGATGGTTCGCGGCTCCATCGGCACCGGTTTCCATGCGCCCACCGTACCGCAGGTGAATGCGGTGTTGCAAGCCTATGGAGTCACATCCGATAAGTACACATGCTCGCCCGCATTGGCAGCCATGGCGGCGTCCAAAGGTGCACTCTGCCAGCCAGGTAACAAGCAGTACGACCAATTGGCGGGTGGTAACCCCACTCTGGAGCCGGAAAAGTCGACCCAGGCCACACTGGGTATCCGGTTTGAGCCCAATAACTCGATGTCATTCGGCGCTGATCTATGGGCGGTCAATATGACCAACGCCTTTGGCCAATTGACCGAGCAACTGGTTTTTGCAGACCCGGCAAAGTTTGCCAAATCATGGGGCACAAAGAAAGACACCGGAACTGGTGTGAACTACCTGGCCTTCATCGCAGACAACCAAAACTTGGGTAACTCCTACTCAACCGGGTTGGATCTCGACTTCGCCTTCCGTACCAAAACCTCGGTGGGACTTTTGTCATCCGACTTGAAGGTGACTTACATGCTGCGTGAAGTCAGTCAGCTTGAAAAGGATGGCCCCTACTATTCTGCGGTCGGTGATTTCTCTGATCTGGGATCGGTCACATTCAGAACACAAGGTCGCTGGACTACGTCTCTGAAAACAGGTGATTGGACGAATACATTGGGCGTGAACTTCAAGTCCGATTACAAGGACCAACTGACAACGGTAGAAGTACTGGACGCCAGCGGTAATGTCACAGGAACTGAGGATATCCGTGTGCAAGTGCCATGGACGGCCACACTTGACTGGCAGACACTCTGGAAGCCTACGAAGCAACTGTCATTAACGCTTGGTATCTTGAATCTGTTGGACAGTGCACCACCGTTTGTCCCGTCTACGGGTGGTACCAATCGGGGTCAACAGTTTGGCTACGATGACCGTTACTACGATGCCCGTGGTCGGACGGTGTATGTGACCGGCACCTACAATTTTTGATTGATCCGGATCATTGAACTAAACCCACCGTCTTCTGGCGGTGGGTTTTTTTTATTGCAGACTGAAGTAGTCAATAGAGGTGGGTATTCTCCAGTCAAGCAATATAGCGAAATACAAATTGCAAAGTGACCCAATGACCTTAGCAACCATGGATGAACGCCATCAACACGCCTTGAAACTGTTGGCCGAGCGACAAGTGCTTCTAGCAGAGCAAGTCTATTTAGAAATATTGTTGGACAGCCCCCATGACTTGACCGCCTTGCGCGCACTGGCAGGCGCTAGCGTGCACAAGGGGGACTTCAATGCTGCAATACATTATTTGCAGACTGGAATAAGCGCAAACCCGGAACACCACCAACTGAAATTGGATTGTGCGGTTGTACTTGCGAAGTCCGGCGAGGTCAGGGAAGGGGCTAATATTGTTGAGGCACTCCTCGCACAGGCCCCTGAGCTGTTTGATGCCTGGCTGCTATTGGTTGATATGCGCGACGCTTTGGGTGACGCGACAGGTGCGCTCAGAGCGTGTTATGAAGCAGTCACACGTGCGCAACGCAAGGGTTACTGGCTGGATGAGCAAACGACACCTCTTCCCATAATGGATCAGGTTGTCAGTGCAATTGAACGGGTACGCGTTGGCAAGCGCCAGATTTATTCCGACTCCTATTTGCGGCTTCGCCAGACATTCGGTTCAAAGGAACTCGCAAGGGTTGACCGGGCACTTGCGGGCTACCTGCGCGAAATTGAATACCCGTCACGCGATAGTCGGCAGAAGCCCAAATTTTTCTTCTTCCCGGACCTGCCAAACAACGCCTATCACGACCCATTTTTGCATCCTTGGGCCGCACGCTTGCAGTCGAGGTTCGCCGGAATAAGAAATGAAGCGTTGCAGGTTTGGGAAGAAGACCAAAAGTTTCAAAATTTTCTGGAGCTGTCCAATCGGGCCCGCAAAGAAGACTATTTGCAGGGCAGCGGTGCGAACCCCGCATGGGAAGCATTTTTCTTCTATCGCAGAGGCAAACGCTTTGACGAAAACCACGCCAGATGCCCCCAGACCAGTGCAGCACTTGATTCGATTGATCTGTGCAATATTTCGGAGCAGGCTCCGGAGATCTGTTTTTCGGTACTAAGACCCGGCACCCACATCATGCCGCACTACGGTGTCAGCAATGTGCGGCTGGTTATGCACCTGCCGCTGCTGATTCCTGAAAACTGCGCCCTCAATGTCATAGACGTAGGCGAGCATCATTGGCGCGAAGGGGAGTTGATGCTGTTTGACGATACCTTTCAACACGAGGCTTGGAACCGGTCAGACAGTACGCGCATCGTGCTTCTGATGGACTGCTGGAACCCGCATTTGACAAGTGTCGAGCGGTTGGCGATGAAGGAACTGATTGAAACCATTTCGGGGTTTCAGTTGGCAGACCGTGCAGCGCGAGCACATGAGATTGCCGCTGGCAATCAGCCTTAGCGCTTTAACGCTTCAACGCTTCAACGCTTCAGCGAAAACTCTGCGCCAAGCGGGGCACCGCAGCCAGCAAGGTTTGCGTATACGGATGTTGCGGACTTTGCAGCAGCGAGGCCACCGGCCCGGCTTCGACTATTTTTCCGTTTTGCATGACGGCCACGTCGTCGGCCAGGTATTCCACGACATTGAAGTTGTGGGTGATAAATAGATAGCTCAATCCCAGATCGGTCTGCAATTCGCGCAGCAGATTGAGAATTTGCGCCTGCACGGACACGTCCAGTGCCGAGGTGGGTTCGTCGGCCACAATCAGACGCGGTTGCACAGCCAGTGCCCGCGCAATCGCCAGGCGCTGGCGCTGACCACCTGAGAATTCATGCGGGTAGCGGCCCAGTGCGTCTTCCCGCAGGCCCACGCGCTCCAGCAGTGTGCGCACGCGCTGATCGCGCTCAGTGGCATCGACCTCGGGGCACAACGAGGCCACGCCTTCTTCCAGAATATCCTTCACGCGCATGCGTGGGTTGAGCGAGGCAAACGGGTCCTGAAACACGATTTGCGCCGAGCGCCGTGCCAGTCGAAGTGCCTCACCCTGCAAACTGTTGAGGCTCTGCCCGGCGAGTTCCACGCTGCCCTCAACCCGTGCCACGCCGCGCAAGAGTTGCAGCAAGGCTTTGGCCACCGTGGTCTTGCCGCTGCCGGACTCTCCCACCAGCGCCAGTGTGCGGGCCGGGGCCAATGAAAAGCTGACGCCGTCCACTGCTTTCACATAGCCCTGTGTGCGCTGCAACAGCCCTTTGCGAATCGGAAACCCGACGCGTAAGTCGCGCACTTCAAGTAGCAGTGCGGGTGCGGCTTCCTGTGCGTTGGTGGGCCTTGCCTGCGTTGGCATCGCTTCACTTGCCGGGCGATCTACAACAGCGGAGGCTGCGTGCTTGGCACCCCGGGCATCATTTAAATACAGCACGCAGCGCACAGCGTGGCCCGCGCTGTACTCGGTCAGAGCAGGGGGCGCGGCATGGCAGGCGGCAAAGGCTTGGGTGCACCTGTCGGCAAAACGGCAGCCCGCAAAATCCTGGTTGAGCGCAGGCACCGAACCCGCGATAGACAGCAGCGCGCGTCCGCGCTGACGTTGGTCCGGCAGGGCCGCAAACAAGGCCGCAGCATACGGGTGTAGAGGCCGGGTGAAGAAGTCTTTCGCCGAAGCGGTTTCGATAATCTGGCCCGCATACATCAGGGCCACGTGGTGCGCCATGTGCGAGACCACGGCCAGGTCATGGGTGATGAGCAGAATGGCCATTTTGAGCGAGGCCTGCAGTTCCTTGAGCAGGTCCAGAATTTGCGCCTGAATGGTCACGTCCAGTGCCGTGGTCGGCTC
>CANFIH010000242.1 GCA_947446855.1 Burkholderiales bacterium | reverse complement strand
GTTGCTTGTGTGCTCAATGCTCCAAGCATGAGACGAAGAAAATTCACGGAGGTGCCGAAAACGCGCTGCATCCTCGATAGAAAGCCGAGGGTCAAGCGCACCACGCCAAAAGTCGCCGGACTTTAGGAAACTGGGTAACGCCGATAAACGGCCACGTGAAATCGCCACACCTCTCCCCTGCAAATTTCTTTTGCTTATGCCACTAGGGTACCACCTTGTCGCCACTCATATGAAGTTCGCCATTAAGAGCCACGATGCAGCCCATAGGGAACGGCGCCGACCTCCCGAAGGTCCTGAAGGAGCGCTTGTGCATTGCCCACTGGAACTGTGGCGGTAAACATTCCGCCCGCCTCGACTTCCCATCCGCCACCGTGCAGATGAATCAATTCACTGGCCTTGCCCTCAGCCTCGAAGGGGCCTGAGAGAATCAATTGCAGGTGCTCGTACTTTTGCGCACTGCCCATATGCTCAAACCTCAACCGCCCGGGTCCGGTCTCCGTCGCAAATAATTCGTCTCCCCAGCACATCGGCAATGCAGAAAATGGCCCATCCAGCTTCTCAGCCAACCTGAACAGGCCTCCGCCCAGGTCTACCAGCGCAACCAACTCCGCCACAGTTTCCCAATCGGCCTGTTCTCGTGTACCAGTGAACTGCAATGCCTTGAAATCAACGTCGTCGACGAACGGGTACTCCAGCTCGAACTTCGAGCTGGGCTCAAGCTGGGCATAGAACGGGCTGGGATAGCCACTCATACAGCGACCTGGCGAACCACCTCCAAGACCTTCAGACGTCGAGGTGCTTGCCCTGCCACGTGAAGTACCGACTCTTCTCCTGCTGTCAGTCCAAGCAGGGCCTCGGCCAATGGAGTCTCATCGTTCAACAGTCCCAAACGAAGGTTGCTTGGGCTATCCACAATCTGGACAGTGTGTCGCTCGCGAACCCCGTCCAAGGTTTCATAGGTGATTCGGTCGCCAATATCGGCAAAGACTTCAGGTGCATCGGATTCAGAAGCAGCGCCCGCCTCGTCAGCTTTGGCCCTTTCAATGACGTCCTGAACTTCCTCGATGACATCCGGCTCGAAGTCCTCCACGATTTCATCATCGAGCTCATCAGCAGAGCTCTCCAGCACGAACTGTTCCCGTTCACGCAAGAACTCAATCAATCGCCGTGTCTGACCGCGCGGGTCAGCGAACCAATCCGTGGACCAGACCCTGATGATTCGACCCCGCCAGCCCAAAGACTCCAGAACCTCTTGTCGAATGCGGTCTCGGTCGCGTGCTGAGAGGCTACTGTGATAGGTCACGCCGTCGCATTCGATGCCTGCGATGAACTCGGACCGGCGCTCGCTATGGCGCACGCCCAGGTCGATGAAGTACCCTGCCACTCCCACTTGCGGCTCAACTTCGTACCCCTCTTGGCGCAAGGCATCGGCCACCGAGACTTCGAAATCACTGTCAGCCTCGCGCTCAGTGCTGGAACCACGTACGTTTTGCAGAACCCCTGTCTTGGCGTAATCAAGGTATTCGCGCAGTGCTCGTCGTCCAAGGGAGACTTTCTCATCAGCCTGCACATCCGTCGGCAGCATCGAGGTGAACAGGTCCAGGCGTTTGCGGGCACGCGTGAAAAGAACATTCAGGCGCCGCCACCCGTCGGGCCTATTGATGGGACCGAAGTTCTGGCGCACCGATGTTGAGCCCGCAGGCTTCCCGAAGGTGGTGGAAACAAAGATGACGTCGCGTTCATCCCCCTGAACGTTTTCAAGGTTCTTGACGAAGAATTTCCAACCCGCACCTTCGTGATGTGCCAGGTACTCGGCAACCCCTTTTACGTCACGAGTCTTCTTGTCGAGCATGTCTTCAATGAGCTCGCGCTGCGTTTGGTTCAGTGTCACCACGCCCAGAGACTCATCTGGGCAAGTAAGCATGTGCTCCATGACCGCATCCACTACGCGTTGAGCCTCAGGAATGTTCCTTCGGTCTTGATACACCCCCTCTTTGACGTACCGGTAGTTGACGCCCAAGCGCTTGCTTCTCTTGAACGGTGAGGGGAACACCACCAAGCGTCCGTCGTAGAACTGGTTATTGGAGAACGCGATGAGTGACTCGTGCCTAGAGCGGTAGTGCCACCTAAGCGTGCGGACTGGCCGGTACAGGTGCTCGCAGATACCCAGGATACTTTCCACGCCATCGACGACCGATGGTGCGTCTTCTGGGTCCTCATCGTCACCGTCCATGAGGCGGTCAAAGAAGTTCGTAGGAGGCAACTGCTTCGGGTCGCCAACAACAACCAGCTGTTTGCACCTGGCAATTGCACCCAAAGCGTCTTCAGGCCTTAGCTGCGATGCCTCGTCCATGACCAAAAGGTCGAAGTGAAGCTGCCCCTGTTCCAAGTACTGAGCCACTGAAAGCGGTCCCATCATGAAGCAGGGCTTGAGCTCCTGCAAAGAGCGCCCTGCCCGACGCAACAGCTGACGGATAGGCACATGCCGCTTTTGCTTCTTCACTTCCTTGCTGAGCAACGACATTTCCGTCAAATCGCCAGCGCGTCCAGCGCTCACCCCGGTCAGAGGCTTCTTCGCTTTGTCTACTCTCGCCGCGTACATCGCACCATTTAGCGCGATGAGCTCCTTGTCCATCTCAGCAAAGTCGGCTCTCAAGCGCTCGTGGCCTGCACCTGTGAAACGCGAGAGCTCGCGATGGGTCGCAATGATTCCGCGAGTGAGCGACTTGTAAAAGACGAATTCAAAGCCGCTAACCAAGTACTCGCACGGCAACCTACCGGTTTCAGCCAAGCTCAAGAGGTCAGACACACCCAGCTCTTTGGAATCGTCTCTGGACGCCAAGAACTTCGACCAGGCCAAAAGAGACGTGATTGCCGCCTTGGCCGCGACAAGCCTCGCCACGGCGTCAGATGGCAGCGGCGCACCTCCCCATGCCATCCAGTCCAACTTACCCCAATGGCCCATCGAAGCCATTTCCTCTTTGTAGGCGGCAAGCGCGTCATTGGCCTGAACAATAAGCGGCCCTGCCATGGAGGCGACATCCTTCGCCCGGGCCCCCAGAAGGGCCTTCGTAGCACCTTGAGGGAGTTTGTTAGCAATCGCCTTGACCTGCCCTGCCCATTCAAGGCAAAGCGCAATGGCCCCCTGGTCAGTTTCCAGTCCCTGCAGATACGGTCCGAACGCCTTGGCAAACGACTTATCTCGCTCAACCGTCGCCATGAAAGAGATGGCGTCCAAAGCTGACTGCGTCGCGCCAATGAGCTCACGGGCTGGAAATCCTGACTTTGCGTTGACACTCAGGTAGTCAATTAAGGCCATGACCACGCCAGCTTGTTCGCGTCGCGAGCCGACAAGGCCCGCAACAGTGCTGGATTGCTCGAAGCTAATGGCAGTGAGAAAAGGTTTTGCAGCGCCTTCGATAGCCGCGACGACACCCAAAATTTCCAAGCTTGACGCCAAAGACTCTTCAGCACCAATATTCTTGGAGATAGCCTCCCCTGCTTCCAACGCCGAACGGGAGCGTGCATCAACTGCTGAAACGGCTTTGGACAGGTCTTGATAAGACAGCGTTGAAGTTGGGAGGCCCAGGCCTTCCGCGACCTCGCACAGCGCCTTAGGAGCTTCAATCAAGGAGACCAACAAATCCGTGTGCTCTGATACGCGCCGCTTCAACTCGACAAGGTCTCCCGCTCTCTGGGCAGATGAAGCAGGCACCACGAGCTTCTTAAGCACGGAGGCCCCGTGTTTCAGCCATTGTTCGCAATCACCCAAAGGAGAGAACAGGTCCTCTAGACGACGGGCGTGCTGCAGCGCCGGGTCCAACCCAGGAAGCGCTGCGACGACCTTGGGAAGCTGGTTCAACTTGCCAATCCATCCCCGTACTCGCCCTGCATTTGCCGCAAGCTGCACGAGATGCTGCTCCGGTAGGACGGTGAGATTAACTTGGGAAAAATCTGAAGTCAGCAACAGTGGTGCATTACTGTGATGCCACGCATGCAGTCGCCGAATCTTTGAGAAATCCGTTTTAACTCCCTCGAACAAGGCACCAAGCGTTGTCCTGAACTGCTCGTTCCCAATGAACTCAGCCTCCGCCGTCTTCCACGATAACGCCGCAGAGAAGAGTTCCCCCATGGATGAAGCGTCGTATTTCCCGGCTTCTTTGACGCAGCTATTGAAAGCAGCCTTAGCTTGACGCCAGTCGGACTTGAGGAAGTTAAAGATACTGTCCCCGCGCCGAAACACCTTGACGTGCCTCACCAACTCATCGTCAGAAGGCAGCGTGTCCAGATGAAGCTTTGCAGCAACCTTTGTTGCCTTGAACGTAACACTCTTGAATGCGTCTTCTGCTCGAATAGCAACGTCTGCAAAGTCTGGACGCTCAAGAGTGGCGCTTCGGAACGAGAGCAGTTCCTTTGGAGCAGCCTCGGCAACCGAAAGAAGCACCTCAACAGCTTCTAAGTTCGACTTCGTCGACCCGACCTGAATTCCAACCTTGGAAAAGAACTCCTTCAAGTCTTCTAACGCCGCCTTTGCCTCAGAGAGGTACTCGTTGATTTCACGAGCCTTGGACGAAAACTGCTCAGCAGTCCAGGCCCCCCAGCCGCCCGAGGTCAAACGGCGCAGGTCGTCCAATATCGAAGAGTCAACAGTGGCGTCCGGCAAGAGCTCTGGCATCCCACGACCGTCCAGAAGGACCTGAAGCTCCTCAACTTTGCCCGTGAATGGGATGCTGCTGGCCTTCAAGACAGAATCCACCTGAGCCAGGCCATCGCGTACCTTCTTGGCGGCCGAAAGTCCCCGCTCGCCAGCCTGAACTAAATCGGCCGCTGGATTGGCACTCAGACCAGTGGTGCCCGCCCAATCAAGAGCACGTTTGAGCTGTTCTTGAATCCCAGGAATGTCGCGGGGCAACCTAATCGGTCTGCCACCGGCGACCTCAGCCAGGTGGTCGAGTCCTTCCTTGAGGGTCTCCACCAAGACTTTGAATTCCCTGAGTTCACTCCCGGAGAAAGCGACTGAGTCGTCTATCAGCACCTTCTTGGCGGCTACAGCGACTTCGGCGAATTTGTCGCCATCATCAACTTGCAAACTATGCAATCGCATGACCGCACGTTTGCGGAGCTCACTTATCTGTCCCAACATCTGGGAGAGCCGCTCCGCCTCGCTTGTAACCGTTCCAATGCTGTCGATTCCGTCAGGGAACAGCTGGGCGCTCAGTGTGCAGTCCAAATCTTCAGGCAAAGAGCTCAGCGTCTCGAGCGCGTTCTTCGCGTGCTGCACCGCCTGAATCGAACACGCTTCAATCGAAAAGTTGGCCTCCAGCTCAGCGGCGAGCGATTGCAGTGCCTTCGCATGTTCAAGCGCAGCATCGACGAACTTCGCAATCGCAAGCTCATCGCCCGGAATAAGCAAATTGGGCTTGAAGCCCGTCCACGGGCTTTGGTCGGGGGAGTAGCCAAGCTCACCAAGTGCTGCAGCGGCATCACCAAGTACGGTTCTGCACCGGTCGACCTTTTCGACGGTCCAGCCGCTTGCGTCATTCATGTTGAGGCCGGAAACAGTCTCGACGTGCCCGTCAAGTTCGCGCCTGCGCTTCTCGGTAGCCCAGAAGACTTCATGAACCGTGAGGTCCAACTTGCTCCCAATTCGGCTGCCCAGCAACTCGGCGTAAGCGTTGAGTCCTTTGCGCCGCTCACGCAGCACGTCAATGCGGTTGGAGTAGCCCGCTGGCGTCGAATAGCGCGAGGTCATGCGCTGCTCGATACTCTC
>CANFIH010000241.1 GCA_947446855.1 Burkholderiales bacterium | reverse complement strand
TTCAGGTCGCCCGAATAGTCGGTCGAGGCCACCCACAGGCGCACGATTTCCGCGCCCATTTTGTCGCTGACGCTTTGCGGTTCGATGGTGTTACCCAGCGACTTGCTCATCTTGCGGCCCTGGCCATCAGTGGCAAAGCCGTGCGTTAACAGTCCGCGATAGGGCGCGCGGTCATACAGCGCGCAGCCCAGCAGCAGAGAGCTATGGAACCAGCCGCGGTGCTGGTCATGGCCTTCCAGATACAGGTCGGCCTCGGGCCCTTCGGCGTGGAAGGGTGGGCGGCCATACGCATCCTTGTGGCTGCCGCGCAGCACATGCTGGAAGGTGGAGCCGGAGTCAAACCAGACTTCCAGAATGTCGGTGCTTTTGGTGTAGTGGGGTGCGTCGGTGGCGCCCAGGATTTCTTCGGTGCTGACGCGGCTCCAGGCCTCGATGCCGCCCTGTTCGACGATGTCGGCCGCCTGGTCCAGGATCTCCATGGTGCGCGGGTGCAGCTCGCCCGAATCTTTGTGCAGGAAGAAGGGCACGGGCACGCCCCAGCTGCGCTGTCTGGAGATGCACCAGTCGGGCCGGTTGGCGATCATGTCGCGCAGGCGGGTCTTGCCGTTCTCGGGGTAGAAGCGGGTCTGCTCGATGGCGTCCAGGGCCAGCTGGCGCAATGTCTTGGGCGCCTTGTCGCTGGTGAACACGCCTTCGCCCTCGTCCATGCGGACGAACCACTGGGCAGCGGCGCGGTAGATCACCGGCGTCTTGTGGCGCCAGCAATGCGGGTAGCTGTGGGTGATGGGGCTGGTGGCCATCAAACGGTCGCTTTGCGCCAGCACTTCGAGGATGCGGGCGCAGGCCTTCCAGATGTGCATGCCGCCAAACAGCGGCAGCTCGGCCGCATAAGCGCCATTGCCCTGCACCGGGTTGAGGATGTCGTCATAGGCCATGCCGTGGGCCACGCAGCTGTTGAAGTCATCCACGCCATAGGCAGGGGCCGAGTGCACGATGCCGGTGCCGTCGGTGTCGCTGACGTAGTCGGCCAGGTACAGGGGCGACAGGCGCTTGTAGCTGTATTCGCCTTCCCCGCTGTCCACGTCGTAGAGCGGGTGGCGGAACACCAGGCCGCGCAGGGCTTCGCCCTTGGCGGTGGCGATGATCTGGCCTTCGAGCTGGTAGCGCTCCAGTGCTTTTTCCACCAGGTTGGCACCCAGCAGCAGCACACCACGCGGCGTGTCCACCAGGGCGTATTCCAGCTCCGGGTGGGCATTGAGCGCCTGGTTGGCGGGGATGGTCCAAGCCGTGGTGGTCCAGATCACGGCAAAGGCTTTTTTGTTGCCATCGCCCGGAAGTGAAGAGAGGCCAAAGGCGCTGGCCAGAGCGGCTGCGTCGTTGGCTTCAAAGGCCACGTCCAGCGTGTCGCTCTTCTTGTCGGCGTATTCGATCTCGAACTCGGCAAGGCTGGAGCCGCAGTCAAAGCACCAGTACACGGGTTTGAGGCCGCGATAGACAAAGCCGCGTTCGATCACGCGCTTGAAGGCGCGGATTTCACCTGCTTCGTTGGCTGGGTCCATGGTGCGGTAGGGGCGCTCCCAGTCGCCCAGCACACCCAGGCGCTTGAAGTCTTCGCGCTGCTGGTTGATCTGCTCGGTGGCAAAGGCGCGGCTCTTGGCCTGCATGTCGTCGCGGCTCAGGTTGCGGCCGTGCAGTTTTTCGATGGCGTTTTCGATCGGCAGGCCGTGGCAATCCCAGCCGGGGATGTATTGCGCGTCAAAGCCAGCCAACTGCTTGGATTTGACGATCATGTCTTTGAGCACCTTGTTCAGCGCGTGGCCGATGTGCAGCTTGCCGTTGGCATAGGGTGGGCCGTCGTGCAGCACAAACAGGGGCGCACCGAGGCGGGCGTCGCGCAGCTTTTTGTAAATGCCCTGCTCGCTCCAGGCCTTGGCCCAGGCAGGTTCCCGTTTGGGCAGGTCGCCGCGCATGGGGAAGGCGGTATCGGGCAGGTTCAGGGTGCTGCGGTAATCAACTTTTTCGGACATGGCGAAATCTCAGGTAAGGGGCGCTTAGGGCTGGGGTGGGGCAGGGCGCGTCGCTCTGCTGCCGGGGCTGGTTCGGTAGACGCGGGGCCAGGTGCGTCCGGGGGGCCCCGTCAAATTCGGCGCTCTAACCAGGCACGTGCGTCGTCGCAGTCACGGTGTATGCCTTTCGTCAAGGCGTCCAGACCGTCGTATTTGAGCTCGTCGTGCAGTTTGTGCAAAAGTTCCACCCGGATGATTTTACCGTAGGCACCTTCGGCTCCCAGCGTGTCAGGCCAGTCCAGGCAATGGGTCTCCAGCAGCACGCGTCCGCCATTGACGTCGTTCGGATCAATCGAGGGGCGTACGCCCAGGTTGGCGACGCCGCGCAGGGGCTTTTCGTCCAGGCCATGCACCAGCACCACGAAGATGCCGCTGGCAGCGGGCTTCCAGTGGGCGAAGCGCAGGTTCAGGGTCTTGAAGCCCAGGGTGCGGCCCAGTTTGCGGCCATGCACCACATGGCCGGAGATGCAATAAGGCCGCCCCAGCAGACGGGCGGCGTCCTGCATGCGGCCCTCGCCCAGGGCTTGGCGCACGGCCGAGCTGGAGACGCGCAATTTATGCACCTCGTAGCTGTTCATGCGCGCCACATCGAAGCCGTGGCTTTCGCCCAGGCTGTCGAGCAGGGCATAGTCACCGGCGCGCTGGGCACCAAAGCGGAAGTCGTCACCCACCAGCACATAGCGGGTGCCCAGGCCTTGCACCAGGACGTCCTGGATGAACGCCTCGGGGGTCAGCCCGGCCAAGCGCGCATCAAACGGCAGCACCACCGTCTGGTCCACGCCGCAGTGCGACAGGTCTTCCAGTTTGTCGCGCAGCGTGCCGACACGGGCCGGAGCCAGTTCGGGTTGCTGATGCAGGGCAGCGAAGAAGTCGCGGGGATGGGGCTCAAAGGTCAGCACACAGCTCGGTACGCCGCGCTGGGCTGCCTCGCCGCGCAATAGCGAGAGCATGGCCTGGTGGCCACGGTGCACGCCGTCAAAGTTGCCAATCGTCAGGGCACAGTGGGTGGCCACGCCGGGGTGCTTGAAGCCGCGAAAAACCTTCATGGAGTCGATATCTTTTTGATAGCAGGCAGCGCCGGTAGGCACTGCCCGTGAAGCGAAGTTGTCATTGAAACCCTGTATATTGTCACCGAGTGCCGACCCCGATCCCTTTGGGGGCTGGCACATCAGACATTTGCAGTCCGTATTGGTGGTTTGTAACCGTTGATGGAGGTCTTGAGTGAAAGTCTTGAAGTTGTCGGCCCAGGGGCTACCCCAGTCCTGGATCACGCTGGAACAGGCGGTGATCCACTATGCCTCGGACGAGGTGCGCTGGGAGTCGGGCGGCGAGGTGGCAGTGTTTCATGGTGGATACAACGCGCGCACCGGGCTGCAGTCCATCATCCGCGTCAACAGCATCATCGGCACGCGCGGTGTGCCCAACATCAACCCTTTCCACCTGCGCCCGGGCCTGACCAACAGCAAGCTGTTTGTGCGGGACCGCAATGTCTGCGCCTATTGCGGCGGGCATTTTCATGAGTCCGACCTGACGCGCGAGCACATCATCCCCTTCGCCCAGAACGGGGTAGATACCTGGATGAACGTAGTCACGGCCTGCCGTCCCTGTAACCACCGCAAGAGCAGTCGCACGCCCGAGCAGGCCCACATGCCCTTGCTGTACACGCCCTACATACCCAGCCTGTGGGAGGACTTCATCCTGCGTAACCGCCGCATTCTGGCCGACCAGATGGAGTTTTTGATGGCCCACGTACCGCGCTCTTCGCGCCTGCTGGTTTAGCTTAGCTGCTGATTGCAGCCGGGCCGACACGTGGCCGGGGCTGCCGGTTTTCAGGGAGTGCTCTTTTCTGTGGAGTGCTTTCCCTCATGGTTTTTCAACCGTCTTTCAATCGCCAACGCCGTGCCTTGCTTTCACTTGGGGCCCTGGCTGCCGGACCCTTCATCCCGGGCGTGGCCCTGGCTGCCAACAGGGGTCTGCCGTCCGATGACGCGGCCCCGGGCGTAATGCTGGGCAAACCCTGGCAAGCGTCCCTGAACCCGGCCGACTACCTGGTCAGCGAAAAGCTCGACGGCGTGCGTGCGCTGTGGGACGGCAGCACCCTGCGCTTTCGCAGTGGCCGCCCGATTACCGCACCGCCCTGGTTGCTGGCAGGCTTGCCGACTTCCGCTCTGGACGGCGAGTTGTGGATGGGCCGGCACAGCTTTGATGCGCTGTCTGGCGTAGTGCGCAAGGAGGTGCCGGTGGATGGCGAGTGGCGTGCGGTGCGCTACATGGTGTTTGATCTGCCGCGCCAGCCGGGGCCGTTTGCACAACGGGCTGCCCGCCTGCGCGAGTTGCTGGAAGCCACGCCCCAACCCTGGCTAAACGCCGTGGTGCAGGCGACGATTGCCGATGCGGCCGGCTTACGGGCCCGTTTGAATGAAGTTGTGTCGGGCGGTGGCGAAGGCCTGGTGCTGCACCGCGCCGATGCCTTGTGGGCGCCGGGCCGCAGTGATGCCCTGCGCAAGCTCAAGCCCACGCCGGACGAAGACGGCACGGTGCTGGCGCACATCGCTGGAGGCGGCAAATACCAGGGCCGCATGGGCGCCTTGCTGATGCAAACGCCGGACGGCCAGCGCTTTGCATTGGGCACGGGCTTTAGTGATGCGGTGCGCAGCAGTCCGCCGCCCGTTGGTGCGGTGGTCACCTACCGTTACCGGGACCGCACCCCATCCGGCCTGCCCCGTTTTGCGAGTTTTCTGCGGGTTCGGGACGCGGAATAGGCCATGGCCGTGGCGTGACAAAATCAGCGCCACATGAAAAACATCGTCATTCTGATTTCCGGCGGCGGCTCCAATATGGCCGCGCTCGTGCGGGCCGCTGACCGCGAGCAGTGGGCCAAGCGCTATGGCGCGAAGATCGCTGCGGTCATGAGCAACAAGGCCGATGCCAAAGGGCTGGAATTTGCCCGTGCCCATGGCATTGCCACCGAGGTGCTGGACCACAAGGCTTATCCCAGCCGCGAAGCCTTTGATGTCGCACTGGCCGAGCGCATCAGTGCCTACGACACGCCTGGGCAGCCCGCGCTGGTGGTATTGGCCGGCTTTATGCGCATCCTGACCCCCGCCTTTGTGGAGCGCTTTGCCGGGCGGCTGACCAATATCCACCCTTCCTTGCTGCCGGCTTTTACGGGCCTGCACACCCATCAGCGCGCGATCGAGGCGGGCTGCAAGTTCGCCGGTGCGACGGTGCATCTGGTGACCGCCGAACTGGACCACGGCCCCATTCTGGAGCAGGCAGTGGTGCCGGTCTTGCTCGGCGATACGGAGGCCACTTTGGCGGCCCGTGTGCTGACCCAGGAGCATCTGATGTACCCCAAGGCGATTGCGCGTCTGCTCCAGGGCAGTTGATGGTTTGAGCTCAGGTGGCGGCGTCGTCAGCCACTTTGGCAAAGCGCGGCTGGAGCACGCCTTGGAATTCAATCTCTTCCTGAAACATGGCCGCGGGTCGCACCCACAGGCCATGTTCGCCATAGAGCGCGCGGTACAAGGTCATGGGTTCACAGGTTTCGCTGTGGCGTACCGTATCTATCACTTCATACAAATTGCCTTTGTAATGGCGGTACAAACCGGGTGGTGTGGTGATCAGGAGTGGGAGGTTTTCTGCGCTCATGGGACAATACTCGGTTATGCACCCAAAAGCCCTATTGGATGCCTGCGCCGAACTGGTCAG
>CANFIH010000240.1 GCA_947446855.1 Burkholderiales bacterium | reverse complement strand
TTGACGCCATTCAGAACGTAACTATCACCGTCCTTCACGGCCGTGGTGCGCAGCGAAGATGCATCGCTGCCCACATGCGGTTCGGTCAGGCAGAAGGCGCCCAGCATCTGGCCTTGCGCCAGTGGCGTGAGCCACTGCTTCTTTTGCGCGTCATTGCCATAGCGCATCAGGATGGCGTTGACAGGGCAGTTGGTCACGCTGATGACGGTGCTGGTGCCGCCGTCACCGGCAGCAATTTCTTCCAGCACCAGGGCCAACGTCACGTAGTCGAGACCCGCGCCACCCAGTTCTTCGGGCACGCAAATGCCATAGGCCCCGAGTGCGGCCAAGCCTTTGTGAACCTCTTTGGGAAAGGTGTGTTCCTTGTCCCACTTCGCCGCATGGGGCCAGAGTTCAGCCTGCGCAAAATCGCGCACGGCGTCGCGAATCATTTCCTGGTCTTGGGTCAGAAGCATGTGTCTCTCCGGTTTACCAGGACGGGTACGGTTGCCCGTCGTGGTGTAAAAATTTGGCTTTGTCTTTGCGTGTGATTTTGGCTAGCGTCGCGCGCATGGCACGGACACTGGCCTCGACCGTCAGAGGTGCGCCAGCACCACCCATGTCGGTCTGCACCCAGCCGGGACACAGCGCGATAAAAGTAGCTTTCGGGTAGTCAGATTGCGCCGCCACCACCGCCATGTTCAAGGCCGCCTTGCTGACGCGGTAGGTCCAGGCATAGCTGGACTGTGCGGTGCTGATCTGGCCAAGGCCACTGGTGATAAAGGAAAACTTGCCGCCCGCCTCTTCCACCCAGGGCGCGACCTGCGGCAGGGCCTGCATGGCGCCCAGCACGTTGGTGTGCATGACATGGTCAAACGCCTCGCGCGTCGGTGGGCTCAAGGCCCCACCGGTGGACCAGACGCCGGCTACGTAGATCGCCACATCAATTTTCTCGCCATCCAGTTTCCAACTCAGGCCGCTGATGCTGGCCGGGTCGGTTACGTCGATCTGTAGGGTCTCTGCGCCCAGTTCGTTCAAGCGCGCCAGCCCTTCGGCATCCCGTGCGGTGGCAATCACGCGGTCGCCCGCATCCAGATACTGGCGTGCGAACTCCAGACCAATGCCGCGCGATGCGCCGATGAGTAAAACGTTCAAAGCAGTTCCACCGCCACGGCCGTGGCTTCACCACCGCCGATGCACAAAGTCGCCACGCCGCGCTTCAAGCCGCGGGCTTTCAAAGCGTGAATCAGCGTCACCATGATGCGCGCGCCCGAGGCACCGATGGGATGGCCCAACGCGCAGGCGCCGCCATTCACATTCACCTTCTCATGCGGAATTTTCAGGTCGGCCATCAGCGCCATGGGCACCACGGCGAAGGCCTCGTTTACTTCCCACAGGTCAACCTCTTCGGCCTTCCATCCCGCCTTGACCAGCACCTTTTGGACAGCGCCCACGGGCGCAGTGGCGAACCAGTTGGGCTCCTGTGCATGGTTGGCGTGGGCCACCAAACGCGCCAGCGGTTTGCAACCCAGGTCGGCGGCGGTGCTGGCCCGCATCATCACCATGGCGGCGGCGCCGTCGTTGATGGAACTGCTGCTGGCGGCGGTGATGGTGCCGTCCTTCTTGAAGGCGGATTTGAGGGTCGGGATCTTTTCCAGTTTGATCTTGCCCGGGCCTTCATCCATGGAAATCTGCACTTCGCCAGCACGCGTTTTCACGGTGACCGGGGTGATCTCGGCGGCGAAACCACCGCTTTGGATGGCAGCCTGGGCGCGCTGCACGCTGGCGGTGGCGAAGGCGTCTTGCTGCTCGCGGGTGAAGCTGTATTTGGCTGCGCAGTCTTCGCCGAAGGTGCCCATGGAGCGACCGGGCTCGTAGGCGTCTTCCAGGCCGTCGAGCATCATATGGTCCATCACGCGGTCGTGGCCGATGCGCATGCCGGCGCGGGCCTTGGGCAGCAGGTAGGGGGCGTTGGTCATGCTCTCCATGCCCCCGGCGATCAGCACATCGTGGCTGCCAGCGAGCAGCATGTCGTGGCAGAACATGGCCGCGCGCATGCCCGAGCCGCACATCTTGGACAGCGTCACCGCGCCCGCGCTCTTGGGCAGTCCACCCTTGAAGGCCGCCTGGCGTGCCGGGGCCTGGCCTTGCCCTGCCATCAGGCAGTTGCCAAAGATCACCTCGGTGACCAGCTCCGGGCTGATGCCGGCGCGCTGCACGGCGGCCCGGATGGCGGCACCGCCGAGGTCATGGGCCGCCAGAGATGAAAAGTCGCCCTGGAATGCGCCCATGGGGGTGCGGGCGGCGCTGACGATCACGATGGATTCGGACATAACAAGCCTTTTGAGTTGACGTTTACGTAAACGTCAATTGTGACAGAAGAGGCGCCTCCGGTCAGTCCGCAATCGATGCTGAAAACCCGTATAGCCGGGTTGCAGCCAAGGCTCTAGCTGTTGATACGCGGCATCAACCGCACGCCGGAGACGGCTTCGCGGTACAGCGCATCCAGATCCGAGTCGCCGGTGATGGTCATGTGCAGGTCGTGCAGCAGGCCATCAGTCAGACCATAGACCCAGCCATGCAGGGTGACGTTCTGGCCACGGGCCCAGGCGTCCTGCAGCACGGTGCTTTGTGCCACGTTCATCACCTGCTCGATCACATTGAGTTCGCACAGGGCGGCGGCGCGGCCGTGGTCGGGCATGGCTTCCATCACGTCGCGGTGGCGGTCGCGCACGTCCTGGATGTGGCGCAGCCAGTTGTCGGCCAAACCAATGCGTGCGCCCTCCAAAGCGGCCTGCACGCCGGAGCAGCCGTAGTGGCCCACCACCATCACATGCTCGACCTTGATGCGCTCCACCGCAAACTGGATGGTGGACAGGGCATTCAGGTCGGAGTGCACCACCACATTGGCGATGTTGCGGTGCACGAACACCTCGCCCGGGTCCAGGCCGGTAATTTCGTTGGCGGGCACGCGGCTGTCGGAGCAGCCGATCCACATGTACTTGGGGCGCTGCTGGTTGGCCAGGTCGGTGAAAAAGCCGGGGCGTCTGCGTTGGATGTCGGCAGCCCAAGCGCGGTTGTTGGCAAAGAGGTTGTTCAATTCAGTCATGGTTTCGTTTCTTTGCGCAGAGAGATGCGCACATTCCAGTCCAGCAGGCCATAGCGCGCGCGCTCCTGCTGGTCGTCTTTGGCGTTGAATTCGCAGTGATCCGCAGGTTTGGCAGCGGTGCAGACAAAGCTGCTTTTATTACCGAGTTGCCACATGCCCTGGACATTGCGCGCTTCGCCGGTGAAAAACATGGCGCGGGCTGCGTTGATGGGGTCCGCTTGTGCGCCAGGTTGCAGCAGATTGCGGCCTGCGTTGATGTAGGGCCCCTCAATGCCCGCCAGGGGAAACAGGGTGCTGAACATGTCGCGGTGGCTGGCGGGCAGCGCCTGTTGGTTGCCGCAGTTCAGGCCCTCGCCCCAGATCACAAACGGCACCTGGCGAATCAGGTAGTGGCGGCTGGCTTCCGCATAGACCCCAAAGGAGCGCACATTGTGGTCGCCGGTGGCGGCAATCAGGGTGTCGGCCTTGTGCGGGCCTTGCTGCATTTCCTGCACAAAACCACCGAGCAGGTCGGCGGCGTAGTGGTAAGTGTCCAGATTGGGCAGCAGGGTGTCGGAGCTGGTCTCGCCCTTCCAGAGTGCCATGTCGCGCGGCACGCGTTGGTATTCGGGCGGAAGGTCGTAGGGCGGGTGGTTGGTGGAGGTGAGCACAAACACGAACAGGGGCTTGTCGCTGGGCTGGGCCATGCGGGTCTTGAGGTAGCGGAAGACGTAGTCGTCCCACACGCCCCACAGGCCCAGGGTGGCTTCGGGGTAGGCAGCTTTGAGGGTATTGGCGTCGATGATTTCGTCAAAGCCCTGGGCTTGCAGCACCCGGTCCAGACCGCGCCAACCGGCGCGCACCGAGGATACAAAGAGCGTGCGGTAACCGGCATCGCGTGCGATTTTGGCCGTGGCCCAGGGGATGGGTTTGCGACCCACATCACCCAGGGTCAGCGGCGTGATCGGCGTGGAGAACAGGATGGCCTCCATGCTGGGATGGGTGCCGGCATGGGCCGAGTCGAAATTGTTGAAGTGGCAGGCCTTGTCCAGCGTGGGTGCCATGCGGCCCAGCACGTCGAATTGCGGGCTCTGGTAGAGCATGGGCTCGGCGCTCCAGGACTCCATCAGGAAGAACAGCAGATTCTTCTTGCGCGTGCCTGGCGGCAATGCGGGGTGAGCGGTCAATGCAGCCTTGACCTCGGCATCCGTGCCGTGCGGCAGGCCCAGCACCTCGGCGGCGGCACGGGCGGAATCAAAGCCCATCACTTTGAGGCCGACCAGCGGGTCCTGCAGGTTTTGCGATTGGCCGCGGCTGTCCCAGGCGTATTTGAGCGCGATGACGCCGTTGGGCACCATGTCGTTGAGGAACTGCGAGGTGGTCACCGTCAGATGCTGGCGCTGCAAGGCCATTTCGCGCAGCGTGCCTTTTCCCGCAAACACCAGCGCCCAGAAGGCCACGAGGATGAACGCACCACGTAAAAAGACATTGCGCCCAAGCAGCACGCCAGCCGGTGCGGCGCGGGCCACCACGCGCTGGTGCACATGCAGCGCACCCCAGCTCAGCACGGCGACCAGAAGCAGCGAGCCGATGACGGGAAAGTCATGCCAGATGGTCTTGAGCACGGCACTGGTGTCGTCTTCCACCAGGCCGAATACCAGGGAGTCAATCGGCGTCTTGTAAAAGCCGAAGTAATGCAGGTTGACCATGGAGAGCAGCACAAACACAAAGGCCAGCACGGCGGCAATGCGCTTGTAAACCCGCTCGGACACCCAGGGCAGCACCAGCAGCAGCACAAAGCCGGCAATGGCGCTGACCTTCAAATCAAACCGGAAACCCTGCCAGGCTACCGCCAACACATCGGACACCGGCGTGGTGTAACCCGAGGGCCAGAAGTGGATGAGCTGGCCCCAACGGATCAGGGACAGCACCAGCACCAGAGGCAGCACCAGCAGCCAGGCGCGGACCAGGCCGAATTGGATGCCGTTGAAAAAGCGTGTGAGGAGCAGGCGGGTTTTGGTGAGCATTTACATGGTTTCAGCGAACAATTCGCGACCGATAAGCATACGGCGAATCTCGCTGGTGCCGGCACCGATCTCGTACAGCTTGGCATCGCGCCACAGGCGGCCCAGCGGGTACTCGTTGATGTAGCCGTTGCCACCGAAAATCTGCACGCCCTCGCCCGCCATCCAGGTGGCTTTTTCGGCCGTCCAGAGGATGACGGAGGCGCAGTCCTTGCGCACCTGGCGCACATGCTCTACGCCCAGCAGGTCCAGGTTCTTGGCCACGGTGTACGCAAACGAGCGCCCGGCCTGCAGCACGGTGTACATGTCGGCCACCTTGCCCTGGATCAGCTGGAACTCGCCGATGCTTTGGCCGAACTGCTTGCGGTCGTGGATGTAGGGCACGACGTTGTCCATGACGGACTGCATGATGCCCAGGGGGCCGCCGGTGAGCACGGCGCGCTCATAGTCCAGCCCGCTCATCAAGACCTTGGCGCCCTGGTTCAGGCCGCCCAGCACGTTGGCCAAGGGCACTTCCACGTTGTTGAAGACCAGTTCGCCGGTGTGGCTGCCGCGCATGCCCAGCTTGTCGAGCTTTTGCGCGATGCTGAATCCGGGCATGCCCTTTTCGATCAGGAAGGCAGTGACGCCGCGCGCGCCCAGTTCGGGCTCGCTCTTGGCGTACACGACGAGCGTGTCGGCGTCTTGGCCGTTGGTGATCCACATCTTGTTGCCGTTG
>CANFIH010000239.1 GCA_947446855.1 Burkholderiales bacterium | reverse complement strand
GTACTTGGTCAGGATGGCGTCGAACTGGTCGCCGCCGTATTCCTTGGCCGCACGGTAGGCCAGCTGGTTGTTCGCCTTGAACTCGGCATCCGTCTTCCAGACATCCTTGAGGGCCGTGGTGCAGGCCTCGGCATCCATGGTGGCCTTGGTGTCCAGCAGTGCGGTGGAGCGCTCGAACCATTCGTTCAGGAACAGGTCCACGCTCTTTTGCGTCATGCCCTCGGCATGGGCCTTGTCCAGGAAGGACAGCAGCGCCGGGTCTTTCGCCAGCTCTTCGGCCTTGAACAGGTCTTTGAACTTCTCGTCTACGTTGAGCTTGTAGTCGGCTGCAGTCTTGGGCGGGATGTCACCTGCGCCCAGGCGCTTCTCCAGGTTGCTGCGGTGCTCTTCCACCTTGCGGGCGGAGGCCTCCAGGTCCATGGAGCCATCTTCCTTCATGACACGAAACTTCTCGGGCACCCAGTCATTGGGGCCAGGCGTGGCACCTGCAGCAGCGCCAGCAGCTGGGGCCGGATCACCAGCACCACCGGACAGCACCGTGGATGCGGCAGCGACAGCATCACCCGAACCAGCGGCGGCAGCTCCGGCGTCAGCGGATCCTGCGGCGGCTCCATCACCACCGGCTGCGCCCGGTTCACCTTCTAGGAATCTGAATTTGCGAATGAACATGCGTCTCTCCTTGCTTTGGGGTTGTTGGCCTATGCGGCCGGGATCTCGTCGTTAGGGTCGACCTTGCCGACCTGTCCGATCTTGGTGAGGATGTAGTGGACGACTTCGCGGCGGGCTGCGCGGCGTTCGGTCTCGCGCTGGGCATCAATGCCACCGGGGACGAACACATTGACGTCGTAGAAGCGGCGTACCAGATCCTCCAGGATTAGCACGCCTTCATGGTGTTGCTCAAAGACCCGGGCGTATGCCTCGGGCGTTGCGTGCAGTGCGTCTGTCACTGCAGCTCGGTGATGCTCAGGGAGTAGGTGAAGTTGGTGCCAGCCGAGTGCACCACGCGGGCACGATAGGTGTCCGGCAGGGAATCGCTGGCCGACTGGTTGGCAGTCACCGCAATGCCAGGCAGCACGCGCAGCACATCCATGCCGGTGGCCACCCGGGCAGCCGCAGACAGCACGGTGTAGTAGGTCCCGGATACCGGGTCCTTGCCTTCGATGATCAGCGTGACGGTATCCACGCCGGGCACGGCGGAGACATTGAGCATGGCAATGCAGCCGTGATTGCCGCTGATCTTCTTGTTGTCGTCGCCGACCAGGGTGGCAGCGCGGACTGCGGAGGGGAATGCTTGATTGGACATGGCTGCCTCCTACACGTTGATGGCTTCGATTGACATCTTGTAGCGGATGTCCTTGAGCGCACCCTGCGAGACGACGGCGAGGCGCCACTGCTCCAGGTTGGTCACCGGGACGCTGACCAGACTCTGGTTGCTGTTGTAGGTGACCTGATCTACCCAGGCACCGCCAGCCGTGGTGTTCTTCTGCGTCTTGACGGTGTTGGAGCCATCCAGACCGGTGAGGGTCAGGATCATGGCCGTGATGCCGTATGGCACATCGAGCACGTCTGAAAAGTTGCCGACGCCAGCGCCAGTTGGGCCGGTGGTGAAGGTGCCTTGAATGAGTGAACCGGGCATGGTGATCTCCTATGCTGCTGCTGTGGCTTGCGCCTTGTGGGTATCCAGGGCGGTTTGGGCCGCCATGGTCGTGAGTTGCTGCTGCTGGGCTTGCTGCTGCGCTGCCTGCTGCTGCTGGGTGCGTGCCTGGCGCAATGCCGACACATCCTCGCGGGTGCGCAAGCCAGTCATGGGGATGCCCAGGCCTTCGGCCAGGCTGCGGGTCTGGTCGTCGAAGTCGATGTTGTCCATGACCTCGGGCTTGACTGCGGCCACCGGCGCCAGCGCGGCGTTGAACTGGTTGATGGCAGAGACGTCTTCCAGCTTCTGGGACTTGGCCAGGGGGCTGATGTACTTGATCGTGAAGTTGCGCCCGGCCAGAGACTGCGGAGCCTGACCGAACACGCCGGCGCGGTAGCCCAGCATGAAGGTGCGAGCCACCAGGCCCTGCAGGTATTCGGCCTGCATGCGACCGAATAGGGGGCCGAGCTGCTGGCGCATCAGGGCCACCCGCGCGTGGATCTCGGTGGCCGTCATCTGCGGGCCACCCTGGGGCTGCAGCTGATCCGCCATCAGGATCTTGCGGATGCCCTGCTGTAGCTGCGCAATGCGTGTGTCTGCCAGCTGCCAATTCGCGCCAGTGGACAACGGCTTCATGCTGTCCACGCTGTTGGCCACGATGACCTTGCGGGCGCCGACCTTGATGGTGCGAGGATTCAGGACGCCGTCGTCTTCGGCGATCCACATGCCCATGATGGCAATCTCGCTGGCCGCCTTGTCCAGGCGCTTGAGTTCGTTGAGCTCGCGCACATCGGGCAGCACGTTGAACATCGGGCCCACGGCATAGGGTGTGTCAGGGATCAGGCTCCAGCGTGGCACAGCGCAGGGGAATTCTTCAAAGCCGGATTCAAGCACCAAGTGCTGCGTGTTGGTCTCGATGTGGCAAGACTCGAACAGCAGGTTCTTGCTCATCTTGCCGCCGGGCACGTAGTCCTTGCGCGGGCCGATGTAGTGGAGCATTTCCACTTGGAAGTCTGGGTCTGTGGCCAGCCGGGCTTGCACAGTGTCAGAGATCTTGCCGCCGCGTTTGTTGGCAAACTCCACGGCCTGGCCGGCATTGATGGTGTAGACCCGATAGACCGTGTCCACCATGCCGCCCGCCTTGCTGCTGGCCAGGTAGCACTGCGCCAGGGGCCAGCCCTCGAAGTGCAGGCCGCCGACCTCGTGGTCCACGTCGATGAACATCACGAACCAGCCAGCGCCCACCATGTCCAGGTGCGCCTCCAGGCCGATGCTGTCGAAGTTGGAGTTGTGGATCTCTTGGTGCAGGTTCTCGCTCGCCTCGTCCAGCCAGCGCTTGCCCTCGTCATCAGCGCCAAACACCTCCAGCGACTGCCAGCGGCTGTTGGCCGGCGTCATGCCGGATTGCAGGGCCGATGCCAGGATGGTGCCGGCGTCGGTTGCGGTGGAGTCAACGATACGGGCTTTTCGGTCCAGGGCCTGGGCTGCGGTCAGCG
The DNA here is from genome assembly GCA_947446855.1 of Burkholderiales bacterium. Classification (GTDB taxonomy): domain Bacteria; phylum Pseudomonadota; class Gammaproteobacteria; order Burkholderiales; family Burkholderiaceae_C; genus Allorhodoferax. The sequence goes on along the minus strand of CANFIH010000239.1, from coordinate 2,687 downwards.
AGTTCTGCTGCAGGCCGGTACCGCGCATGGTGAAGCTGTGGTCGAAGCAATCCCGCCAGACGTATTCATGCGGCGTGCGCATGGAACGCATGGAGGCCAGGCGGCGCAAACGGGCTTGGACGTCAACTGCCATTACTTCGCCCCGCCACCCAAGACGCTGGTCTTGGCTACGTTGGTGACGGCGGATTGCGTGGCGCCCAGGTTGTCGGACTGACCACCCATGCCCAGCACATTGGCACGTACGGCGCGCTTCTGTCCGGCGATAGTGGCATTGGCTTGAGCTGCTGCATCGGCCTCAGCCTGCGCGCGCTCCACGGCTGGATCTGGCTGTGCGGGTGGAGCAGCGGGATCTGCGCCCACCAGGCCCACGGCTTGGCCGACTTGCTTGACCAGGCTGAAGACCTGAGACACGCACATGGCGATCAGCCTCCGGGGACGTAGTAGCCGTCAGAGCACAGCACGGTGCGGTCGACGCCCATGGCCTTTGCTTCGGCTGCGGTCTTGGTGCTCCAGTCCTCACCGATGAAACGGCGCTCACCGATCACGGGTGCGGCAGCTGCTGGCACGGTGGCCACGGCTGCGGCCTGCGCGCTGAGCTGGGAGATCATGGCGTTCTGCTGGGCCACAACGGCCTCCAGCTCGGCTATGCGGGCGGCGCTTGCGTCATCAGGGGCTGCGGCTGAGCCGTCAGCGGATGGTGTGGCGGCAGGATCGCCAGGGACTTGGACAACGAGTTCGGGCGCGGATTCGGACATGCGGGGTCTCCTTGGGTCTGTGGGATGACCCGGAGTGTGTTTCCCCTGCGTGGCGGAATCCAGCCACGCCCTGCGCTACTTGACCTTTGCCGATGGCAGCACCGCATAGGACTTGGGCACGAACTCCCTGCTCTTGCCAGCCAGGCCGCACCAGTGCGCGATCAGCATTTCGCCGTCCACGTGCTTGGGTTGGCTGCCACTGCGCCAGCCAAGCATGGTCTTGCGCGGCGTGTTCAGGAATGCGGCCAATGCCTGCGCGCTGCAGGGCACGCGCACAAAGGTGTTCTCCGGGTCCGGCGCTTCACCCAGCAGCCAAGCAATGTCGTCAAGGATCAGGGACCAGTCGTAGGTTTGGATGTTCAAGGCTTCACCTCGCAGATCCGGAACACCACGCCGCCGATGGTGATAGTCTGGCCAACGGCCACGAGCAGGGGCAGCTGGTGCGCGCCCTCGATGTGCAGGGTGGACGTTTTCCAGTTCCCTTTGCCCTTCGGTTTGAGAATGACCATCACTGGACCTCCTCTTGCGGCAGGATGATCTGCAGTCCCAGGCGCTCGGCGATGTGCTCCTCAAGCGTGGCGCCCTTCGAGAACTCCCAGCCCGGCAGCAGGCGGATGGCATCGCACGTGACCAGCTCCGCAATGTCGGAGCGCATGCAGTCGGTCCAGCTCATGCCCTTGTCGGGGTTGACCTCGGCCGGGTTGACCACCTGGTGGCCCATGGCGCGCAGCTTGGCGGCCTCGGCATGGAAGGCTGGGAAATTCAGGTCGGGCAAACCGGTCATCGGCCCGGCGATGTACACGCGCTTCATGCAACCTCCCGCAGCAGCCAGTGGCCGATCAAAATGCTTTCTGCCCTGTTGTGGTCCTTCTTGCGCGCCAGCGAGGCGCCGGCGTCCGGGTACAGGCGCTTGGCGCAGGCGATGGACTCGTCCTTGTCGTTGCCCAGGCCGAACAGCTTTTTCCAATCGCTCGGGTCGATCACCGTCATGCCCTTGGGTGAAATCTTGCCAGTCACCAGCGCACGGATCACGCCAAAGGTGTCGAAGCTGCTGGCGGTGGTGGTGCTGGGCATCGATGGCATGGGAATGGGCCGCTCGATGCAGGCATGCACCGAGTGCTCGGCAAAGCCGTGGCGCACAGACCAGTCCCAGAGCAGGGCCTGCAGCGCAGCAGCGTCGATCCAGCGCAGCATCTTGCCGGTCTTCTGGCCGTTGCTGCAGGTCGGCAGGTCCTCGCATTCGAGCAGGCCCCGCTGGGAGCACAGGAGGGAAATGGCGCCGGTCAGGCCTGGGTCGCATCCGATTACGAGCATGGGGATTCCTCCGTGATGTTGAAAACTTCGATCGGCTGCGCGTACACATGCTGGTCCGGGATGGGGTAGGAGGCGCCGATGTCGATGTTTTCGACGACAAATGCGCACGCGCGCGCGGGTTCGGTCAGTTGCGCACCTGGATTGGGTTTTGTTGGCGCCATCACATCATCCCCAGCGTTGGATTCAGGTCGATGTACGTCGGGCGCGCACGGTCGAATTCCAGGAACTGCTGGCTGGCGCGGTCAAACCAAAACGCGAAGCTGCCTTCCCACGAAAAGTGCCGCTGCTTGGCGATGCGCATGTACGCGTCGGGGTCCTCGCTCTGGGTCTCCTGGTCGGGCTTGTCGCTCTTGCGCAGGTTCTTCCAGACGATCACCACGTTGTCTGCCAGGTCGGTGATTTCGCCGGCGCCTTTCACGTCGAACTTGCCCGGGGCAATGCGTTCGTTCTCGCCCTTGCGCATGTGGCACACCAGGTGGATGTGCAGGCCGGTGTCGCGGGCAATGGCGCACAGGCCATCGACAAAGTCCTTTTGCCCGGTCAGGTCGTCCACGCCGATGCCGCATTTCATGAGGCTGTCGATGACCAGGTGGTCGATGTGCAGCTCCTTGCGCACGT
>CANFIH010000238.1 GCA_947446855.1 Burkholderiales bacterium | reverse complement strand
GCCAACCCCGATGCACCGGTGGTGCCGCGCGTGGTGGTGTTTGCCGGCAAGGCCGCTTCGGCCTACCACATGGCCAAGAACATCATCCGCCTGATCAACGACGTGGCCAAGGTCATCAACAACGACCCGCGTGTGGGCGACAAGCTCAAGGTGGTGTTCATCCCCAACTACAGCGTCAGTCTGGCCGAAATGATCATCCCCTCGGCCGACCTGTCGGAGCAGATCTCCACCGCCGGCACCGAGGCCTCGGGCACCGGCAACATGAAGCTGTCGCTCAACGGCGCGCTGACCATCGGCACGCTGGACGGCGCCAATGTGGAAATTCTGCAAAACGTGGGGGCGGACAACATCTTCATCTTCGGCATGACCACGCCCGAAGTGGCGGCCACCCGTGCCGCCGGTTACCAGCCGGCAGCCTTTGTGGACCAGAACCCTGAACTGGCCGCCGTGTTGCAAGCCATTCGCAGCGGTCTGTTCAGCCCGGACGAGCCGGGACGCTACCAGGCCATTTATGACACCCTGGTCACCTGGGGCGACCACTATCTGCTGCTGGCCGATTACGCCAGCTACATCCGTGCCCAGGAGAGTGTGGACCTGGCCTACCAGGACAAAACCGACTGGGCCATCAAGGCCTTGCGCAATGTCGCCGGCATGGGCCCGTTCTCATCGGACCGCACGATTGGCGAATACGCCGAAAAAATCTGGCACAGCCCGGCGCTGGAAATCGGACGCTGAGTGAACCGCACCGTTGCGTAAGGCCTGAACAGGCCTTACGCAATGCGTTCCAGAATCAGCACCGTAAAAAAGCCCAGCGCGGCCATCAAAGTCCACTTCAGGGCCTGCAGGCCCAGCATCTTGAAGCGATCCTGGCCGGTGGCGATATAGAGGGCAAAGCTGGCGATGATGCCCAGTGCGGACAGCATGACCAACCAGCGAAACAGCAGCATGGCGCGCTCCCGGCTCTACCAGGCGCGCGCCGGCACCGCAAAACCGGCGGGGGCTTGCCTGGCATCCTCGAAGGTGACCACTTCCCAGCATTCGGGGTGGGCCAGCAGTTCGCGCAGCAGCTTGTTGTTCATGGCGTGGCCCGAGCGAAAGGCCGAGTAACTGGCCAGCAACGGTTTGCCCACCACGTACAGGTCGCCCATGGCGTCCAGGATCTTGTGCTTCACGAACTCGTCGTCATAGCGCAGGCCGTCGGCATTCAAGACCTTGTAGTCGTCCATGACGATGGCGTTGTCCAGGCCACCGCCCAGAGCGAGGCCGTTGGCACGCATCATCTCCACGTCCTTGGTAAAGCCGAAGGTGCGCGCGCGCGCAATATCGCGCGAATAGGAGCCGGTGCTCAGATCAAACTCCACGCGCTGGCCGGTCGCATCCACTGCCGGGTGGTTGAAGTCAATTTCAAAGCTCAGCTTGTAGCCGTGGTAGGGCTCCAGGCGCGCCCACTTTTCGTTGGCACCGCTGCCCTCACGCACTTCAACCGGCTTGAGCAGCCGGATAAAGCGGCGCGGTGCGTTCTGCAGCTCGATGCCCGCGCTTTGCAGCAGGAACACAAACGAGGCGGCCGAGCCGTCCAGAATCGGAATCTCTTCGGCTGTGATGTCCACATACAGGTTGTCCACGCCCAGGCCGCAGCAGGCCGACATCAGGTGCTCCACCGTCAGCACCTTGGCATTGCCCTTAGACAGGGTGGAGGCCATGCGCGTATCCGTCACCGCCTCCGCCGACACCGCAATCTCCACCACCTGCGGCAAATCGATGCGCCGGAACACGATGCCGGTATCGGGTGCTGCCGGGCGCAGCGTGATTTCCACACGCTGCCCGCTGTGCAGGCCTACGCCGACGGCGTGGGTGAGAGATTTGAGGGTTCTTTGTTTGAGCACGGGTCGATTTTAGTCGGCCTGTTTTCTCAAAAATGCCGGAATCTCGTAGTCGTCCATGCCGCCGCTCGACAGCGCATCCACACGCGCTGCTGCCTGCGTGCGGTTGGTGCGCCACACGCTGGGGGTGGACATGCTGCCGTAGTCGGGCTGGCTGTGTCCCAGACCGGCGGGCACCGTGTTCTGCACGCCCGCTGCGCTGTTGAGCGTGGGTACGTTAAACGGCACATTGTCGGTACCGGTGCGCAACTGGGTCTGCACCACGCGGATGGGGGCACGTTGGCCACGGCTCAGGCCGGTGGCAATCACGGTGACACGGATTTCTTCGCCCAGCGCGTCGTCGTTGGCGGTGCCATAAATCACATGGGCGTCGGGCGAAGCGTAGGCACGGATGGTTTCCATGGCCATCTTGGATTCCTTGAGCTTGAGGGAACCCTTGGCTGCCGAGATCAGCACCAGCACACCCTTGGCGCCGGACAGGTCAATGCCTTCAAGCAGCGGGCAGGCCACGGCCTGTTCGGATGCAATGCGGGCGCGGTCCGGACCCTTGGCCATGGCGGTGCCCATCATGGCTTTGCCGGGCTCACCCATGACGGTGCGCACGTCTTCAAAGTCGGCGTTGATGTCGCCGGGCACGTTGATGATTTCGGCAATGCCGCCCACGGCGTTTTTCAGCACGTCGTTGGCTTGCGCAAAGGCTTCTTCCTGGCTGACATCGTCACCCAGCACTTCGAGCAATTTCTCGTTCAACACCACGATCAGGGAGTCGACATTGGCTTCGAGTTCGGTCAGGCCCGCATCGGCATTGCTCATGCGGCGTCCGCCTTCAAAGTCGAAAGGCTTGGTAACCACGCCCACGGTCAGAATGCCCATCTCTTTGGCCACTTTGGCGATGATGGGTGCGGCACCGGTGCCGGTACCGCCGCCCATGCCGGCGGTGATGAAGAGCATGTGTGCGCCCTGGATCGCATCGCGGATTTCGGCCTCGGCCAACTCGGCGGCATCACGGCCTTTTTCGGGCTTGCTACCGGCACCCAGACCGGTGCCACCCAGTTGAATAACTTTGTGCGCGCTGCTGCGCGAGAGAGCTTGCGCGTCGGTGTTGGCGCAGATGAATTCCACCCCACCGACAGCAGAGCGAATCATGTGTTCGACTGCATTGCCACCACCACCACCGACACCGATGACTTTGATCTGCGTGCCCTGGTTAAAACCTTCTTCTTCAATCATTTCGATGGCCATCTTTTGTTACTCCTGAATAGTCAAATGTACGTGAATAAATGTTGTGTTTTGATTCGCAATTGCCTTTTGTAGATCACGCAGGGGGATCTACACAGCGCCATCGCTCGGGTGGACTTCCGCGCGCCAACCAGATCTTTTTATGCATGCTTAAAAGTTACCGATGAACCAGTCCTTGATGCCGCCAAAAGCGGTCTTCATGGACCCTTGTTTTTGTGCCACCTTGTAGCCGCGCATGCGGCCCAGGCGGGCTTCTTCGAGCAGGCCCATGACCGTGGCGGCACGCGGATGGGCCACCATGTCGGACAGGGCACTGCGGTATTGCGGAATGCCTCGGCGCACGGGCTTCAAAAAGATGTCTTCGGCCAGCTCCACCATGCCCGGCATGACGCAGCTGCCGCCGGTGAGCACGATGCCGCTGGACAGCACTTCCTCAAAGCCGGACTCGCGCATCACCTGGTTCACCAGCGAGAAAATTTCTTCGATGCGCGGCTCGATCACGCCGGCCAGGGCCTGGCGGCTGAGCATGCGCGGGCCGCGGTCGCCCAGGCCGGGCACTTCGACCTGCGTTTCCGGGTCCACCAGCAGTTGCTTGGCGTGGCCGGATTCGACCTTGATGTCTTCGGCGTCCTTGGTCGGCGTGCGCAGTGCCATGGCAATGTCGCTGGTGATCAGGTCACCCGCAATCGGGATCACGGCCGTGTGGCGGATGGCACCGTTGGTGAAGATGGCCACGTCGGTGGTACCCGCGCCAATGTCCACCATGGCCACGCCGAGCTCGCGCTCGTCAGCGGTCAGCACGGACAGACTGCTGGCCAGCGGGTTGAGCATGAGCTGATCCACTTCCAGGCCGCAGCGGCGCACGCACTTGATGATGTTCTCGGCGGCCGTCTGCGCGCCGGTGACGATGTGCACCTTGGCCTCCAGGCGGATGCCGCTCATGCCGATGGGCTCGCGCACGTCCTGGCCGTCGATGATGAATTCCTGCGGCTCCACCAGCAGCAGACGCTGGTCGGTGGAAATGTTGATGGCCTTGGCGGTTTCCACCACGCGGGCCACATCGGCCTGCGTGACTTCACGGTCCTTCACCGCCACCATGCCGCTGCTGTTGATGCCGCGGATATGGCTGCCGGTAATGCCGGTGTAGACACGGGTGATCTTGCAGTCGGCCATCAGCTCGGCTTCTTTCAGCGCGGCCTGGATGCTTTGCACCGTGGCGTCAATATTGACCACCACACCGCGTTTGAGCCCGTTGCTGGGCGCCACGCCCAGGCCGGCCAGTTTGAGTTCGCCACCGGGCATGACTTCGGCCACCACCACCATCACTTTGGCGGTGCCGATGTCCAGTCCTACGACCATGTCTTTGTACTCTTTAGCCATACATTCACCTGTGTTTCATTATTTTTTCAAGGCATCCGGCTGCGTGGTGCTGACACCGCGCAGACGAATGGCATATCCATTTTCATGCCGCAGATCGGCTGACTCGATGGCGCTAGGCTGGCGCCCGTAGCGCGACACCACCTGGTTCAAGGTCTTCAAAAAGCGTTCGACGCGGGGCAGGACTTCGTCCGCGTTGCCGCGCCCGAGTTCGATCACGGCACCGGCCTCCAGATGCACGCTCCAGCTGCCGCGCCCGGACAAGTCCAGATGCTCGATCCCCAGGTCCTGCGCGCTGAACAGCGGCTCCAGCGTGCGGTACATGGCCAGCACCTCGGGGCCCTGGCCTTCGGGGCCGCTGAGCGTGGGCAGGCCATCCTGATCCACCTCGCCCAGATTGGCTTCAAACACTTCGCCAAAGCTGTTGACCAGCCGGGCATCGCCCTCGCCGCCCCACAGGGCCACTGGCTGGTGCTCTTGCAGGCTGACGCGCAGACGGTTCGGAAACTCGCGGTGCACCACCGCCTGGCGCACCCAGGGTGCTGCCTCGAAGGCGGAGCGCACGCGCCCCAGGTCGACCGTGAAGAATGTGCCGGCAATGCGCGGCGCCACATTGGCGCGCAGGGTGGCGCTGTTGTTGTGGCGCGTGTCGCCGGTGACCGTAATGCCCTGGATGTCAAAGGCACGGGCACGCGTCAGCGTGCGCACGGTGGCCATGGCGCACAGGACGACAAACAGCAGAACCAGGACGGCCACCGTCAGGTTCATGAGTTTGACGTCCATGGGCGCAGCCACCACGGGTTTCATGGCATGGACCTCGCGTCGAGCGAGGCGCTCTGCAGCAGTTGCACACACAGGTCTTCGTAGCTGATGCCGGCCGCCTTGGCCGACATGGGCACCAGGGAGTGGCCGGTCATGCCGGGGGAGGTGTTGATCTCCAGCAGGTAGGGCGTGCGGGTGCGGCCGTCAATCATCACGTCGGCGCGGGCCCAGCCGCGGCAGCGCAGCACCTGGTAGGCGCGGCACACCAATTGCGCAATGGCTTCTTCTTCACCGGCGGGCAAACCGGCGGGCACCAGGTATTGCGTGACGTCGGTGAAATACTTGTTCTGGTAGTCGTAGTTGCCGTCGGGCGCCACGATGCGGATCAGCGGCAGGGCCTGCGGCGCGTCCGCGGCGCCCAGCACCGGGCAGGTGACCTCGTCGCCGGCGATGAACTGCTCGCACAGCACTTCCACATCGTGCTGCGCGGCCAGCGCATAGGCAGCCTCGCACTGGTCGGCGCTGAGCACCTTGGTGAAGCCGATGCTGGAGCCTTCGCGCGCCGGT
>CANFIH010000237.1 GCA_947446855.1 Burkholderiales bacterium | reverse complement strand
GAGGTGGGCAATATGCCGCTGCCGCCCAAGGTGCTGAAAAAAGGCATTACCGACATGGTGCGCATCAGCGACGGCCGCATGAGCGGCACGGCCTATGGCACGGTGGTCTTGCACACGTCCCCCGAAGCGGCGGCCGGCGGCACGCTGGCCCTGGTGCAGAACGGCGACATGATCGAACTCGATGTGGCTGGCCGGCGCCTGCATCTGGAGGTGAGCGACGAGGTGCTGGCAGAGCGCCGCAAGCTGTGGGTGGCCCCCGAGGCGCCCAAGCGCGGCTACCAGAAGCTGTATGTGGAAACCGTGCAGCAGGCGCACCTGGGTGCGGACCTGGACTTTCTGGTGGGCGGTAGTGGTGCCGGCATCCCGCGCGATTCGCATTGATGCGGCCCGCGTTGATTCTGAAAACTGCGTTGATTTTTACAAAGCACTGAATGACACAAGAACATAACAACCTGATCAACGGCGAATGGGTGGCGGGCACAGCCTACACGCCCAACATCAACCCGTCCAACACCGCCGATGTGCAAGGGCATTACACCCAGGCCAGCGCCGCGCAACTGGACGATGCCGTGCAGGCGGCACGCGCGGCCTTTGCCGGCTGGTCCGTCTCCGGCATCCAGGCCCGCGCCGATGCGCTGGACAAGATCGGCACCGAAATTTTGGCGCGACGCGAAGAGCTGGGCACGCTGCTGGCGCGCGAAGAGGGCAAGACCCAACCCGAAGGCATTGGCGAAGCGGCGCGGGCCGGCAATATCTTCAAGTTCTTTGCCGGCGAGTGTTTGCGCCTGGCGGGCGAGACCCTGCCTTCGGTGCGGCCCGGCATTGGCGTGGAAATCACGCGCGAGCCGCTGGGTGTGATCGGCATCATCACGCCCTGGAATTTCCCCATCGCCATTCCGGCCTGGAAGATTGCACCGGCCCTGGCCTATGGCAATTGCGTGGTGTTCAAACCGGCCGATCTGGTGCCGGGCTGCGCCTGGGCGCTGGCCGAGATCATCAGCCGCAGCGGCATCCCGGCGGGAGTGTTCAATCTGGTGATGGGCCGCGGCAGCGTGATTGGCGACCCGCTGGTCACCCACCCCGGCATCGATGCGATCAGCTTCACCGGCTCGCAGGCCGTCGGCAACCGCATTGCCCTGCAATGCGCCACCAGCCTGAAGAAATTCCAGCTGGAAATGGGCGGCAAAAACCCGCAGGTGATTCTGGACGATGCGAACCTGGCACAGGCCGTGGAACTCAGCGTGCAAAGCGCCTTCTTCTCCACCGGACAGCGCTGCACCGCGTCCAGCCGCTTGATCGTGACCGAGGGCATCTACCCGCAATTTGTCGAAGGCATGAAGGCCCGCATGGCGACGCTGAAAATTGGCGATGCGCTGGAGGCCGGTATCGACATCGGCCCGGTGGCGTCGCTTGCGCAGCTGGAGCAGGACCTGGGGTATGTGGGCATCGCGCAGGGCGAGGGTGCCACGCTGGTGGCTGGCGGCGAGCGCCTGCAACGCGCAAGCGAGGGCTTCTACATGCAGCCCGCGCTGATCACCGACACCACAGGGGCCATGCGCATCAACCGCGAAGAGGTGTTCGGCCCGGTGGCCAGCATCCTCCGCGTCAAGGACTATGACGCGGCACTGGCGGAGGCCAACAACACGCCCTTCGGCCTGTCGGCTGGCATCGCCACCAGCAGCCTGAAATACGCCACCCACTTCAAACGCCATAGCCAGGCCGGCATGGTGATGGTCAATCTGCCCACCGCCGGCGTGGACTACCACGTGCCCTTTGGCGGGCGCAAGGGTTCGAGCTACGGCCCGCGCGAGCAGGGCCGCTATGCGCAGGAGTTTTTCACGGTGGTGAAGACTTCGTACACCGGCATGTGAGGAACGACATGACTACACGCGCAACACCACGCTACCAGGGCGTGTTTCCGGTGGTACCCACCACCTTCTTTGACAACGGCGCACTTGATCTGGAGAGCCAGAAGCGCTGCGTCGATTTCATGATTGACGCGGGCTCCAACGGCCTGTGCATCCTGGCCAACTTCTCCGAGCAGTTTGTGCTGTCCGACGCCGAACGCGAACTGCTGACCCGGACCATGCTGGAACATGTGGCGGGCCGCGTGCCGGTCATCGTCACCACCACGCATTTCAGCTCGCTGGTGTGTGCCGAGCGCAGCAGGCAGGCGCAGGATCTGGGTGCCGCCATGGTGATGGTGATGCCGCCCTACCACGGCGCCACCTTCCGCGTGCCCGAGCCGCAAATCCACAGCTTCTACCAGGCCGTGTCGGATGCCATCACCATACCGATCATGATTCAGGACGCGCCGGCCAGCGGCACGGTGCTATCTGCCGCCTTTCTGGCGCGCATGGCGCAGGAGATCGAACAGGTCTCCTATTTCAAGATTGAAACGGCGGGTGCTGCCTCCAAGCTGCGCGAGCTGATCCGCCTGGGTGGGGACGCCATCGAAGGCCCCTGGGACGGCGAGGAAGCCATCACGCTGATGCCGGACTTGGATGCCGGTGCGACCGGCGCCATGACCGGCGGCGGCTTCCCGGATGGCATCCGCAAGATTGTGGATGCCTATGCTGCCGGGCGGCGTGAGGAAGCCGCGCAGGCCTACCAGGAGTGGCTGCCACTGATCAACTACGAGAACCGCCAATGCGGTCTGCTGGCCGCCAAGGCGCTGATGAAAGAAGGCGGCGTGATTGCCTGCGAGGCGCCGCGCCACCCGCTGCCCTCCATGCATCCGGACACGCGCGCCGGGCTGATCGAAACCGCCAAGCGGCTGGACCCGCTGGTGCTGCGCTGGGAAAGATAGGAACCCTCACGTTTCTCGCTGCGCGTAGTGCGCTGCCCCCTCAGGGGGCGAATCCCGCTTGGGGCGTATATGGACGCCCACCGATTTGCAAGTTTTCCAGAACGTAACGGCATACAGGAGAAGATTGCAGTCGTATATCCGGGCTTTGTGCACTTACGCGTGCGGCCCCTGATGGAATCCGCTGGTTGGCTCCTCTATCGGCTCCGGCGCTCTTTGTGAGCTTCGCCCCAAACGGGTTTTGCCAACCCCGGTCTAACCTGTTTTGCCATCAATGCTCTGATTGCCTGCGCAACCGGTGCTTCCTTACCCCTTTTACTGTTGACGGTTTTCTGCGCTGTGCGTGGTACTCAAGCAGGCTGTTGCAGGGGGCTGTAGTTGGCCGCATACCCCCTGTTGTGTGCCAGCACCGCCCAGGCGATGCGCGCATTCTTGTTGGCCACGGCCACCGCCGCGATGTTGGCGTTGCTGCGCGCTATGAGCGCCGCCAACCACTGGTAGCGCTCCGGGTGCAATTGCGCCAATTGAACCAGCGCTCGGGCGCCGTGTATCAGCAGCGTTCGCAGGTATACATCGCCCCGCTTGCTGATGCCCAGCAGTCTGTCTTTGCCCCCGCTGGAGTGCTGACGTGGCACCAACCCGATCCAGGCGCTGAGCTCGCGCCCGCAGCTAAACTGCGCGGCATTACCTACGCTGGCCACCAGTGCGCTGGCCGTGATCGGGCCAATGCCTGGTATCTGCTCCAGCTTCTGGCTGTCAGCGTTGGCACGGTGCCAGGCCTGGATCTGGGTGTTGAGCTCGCTGACCTGCGCCTCCAGCACGTTCAGGTGATCGAGCAGGCGCTGCACCAACAGCCTGAATGAGCCGGGCAACTCGTTGCTGGCATCCTCCAGTATCTCGGGCACGCGCTGGCGTAGCGGCGCAAAGCCTTGAGGGATGATCTGCCCAAACTCGGCCAACAGGCCCCGGATCTGGTTGCCCTGTGCGGTGCGCTCTCGCACAAAGCCCTGGCGCACCCGGTGCAATGCCAGCACCGCCTGCTGCTCGGTGTTCTTGACTGCCACGAAGCGCATATTGGGACGAGCCACCGCCTCGCAGATCGCCTCGGCATCGGCCCTGTCGTTCTTGTTGCTCTTGACGTAGGGTTTGACGAACTGAGGCGCCATCAGGCGAACCTGATGCCCAAGTTGCAACAGCTTGCGGGCCCAGAAGTGCGAGCCCCCGCACGCTTCCATGCCGATTAGGCAAGGAGGCACTTGGACAAAGAAGGTGAGCATCTGATCGCGCCGCAGTTGCTTCTTGAGAACGGCCTTGCCCGTACTGTCAACGCCGTGGACCTGGAAGACGTGCTTTGCCAGATCAATGCCAATTGTCGTAATCTCCATGGTGGACGCTCCTTTCGCTTCGGGTGGTTAAGTAACACCCCCCACTTTGGCACTTAGATGCCGCTGTTGGAAGGGGCGTCCATTCCATTGGCCCCCGGCGCGGGATTGATTACCGCAATGCTAGACCGTGGTCCACGCCCCATTGCTGGCATTGGAGCGGATCACCGCATCCACAAACTGCAGACCCAACAGGCCATCCGTGGCGTTGGGAAAATGCAGGGCCAGCGGCTCGGCGGCCTTGCCGGCACGCCTTGCCGCAATCGCCTGTGCCGCATCCGAATAAATATTGGCAAAGCATTCGTGAAAGCCTTCCGGATGACCGGCGACTATGCGCGAGGAGTGCGCAGAGAGGGGCAGGGTGCCGGGGCCGTTGGGCGTGCGCGTTTGCGCCGGTGCGCCATGGGGCTTGAAGCTGAGCAGTTGCGGAATTTCCTGCTGCCATTCCAGCGTGCCCAGTGAACCACTGACGCGGATGCGCAGCGCGTTTTCCACGCCGGTGGCCGCCTGCGTCACCCAGAAGCTGCCGCGCGCGCCGTTGTCCATGCGCAGCATGGCGCCGGCGTAGTCGTGCGTCACGCGCGTGGGCACCACGGTGCCGACCTCAGCCGCCACCTGCGCCACTTCCAGCCCGGTGACAAAGCGCAGCAGGTTGTGGGCGTGGGTGCCGATATCGCCCATCACCAGCGAGGGGCCGCCGCGCGCCGCATCGTCCTTCCAGGGTGAGCGCGAAATGCCAGGCTGGGAGCGCCCGCCCTGCACGTATTCCACCTGCACCAGGCGGAGTTCGCCGAGTTCGCCGGCAGCCACCATGGCACGCGCCTGGCGCACCATGGGGTAGCCCGTGTAGTTGTGCGTCAGGCAGAACACCAAACCGCTGTCCTTGACCTTTTGCAGCAGCACCTGCGCCTCGTCCAGCGTGTTGGTCATGGGCTTGTCGCAAATGACGTCCATGCCGGCGTTCAGGGCCACCATGGAGAACTGGAAGTGGCTGTCGTTGGGCGTCATGATGGCCACCACGTCGGCGCCATCGGCGCGCGCCGCTTCACCGGCAATCAGGGCCTCGCCGTCGGCATAGCAGCGGTCTGCGGCAATCCCGAGTTCGCGCCCGGCCTGTACCGAGCGTTCGGCATTGGACGACAGGCAGGACGCCACCAGTTCGTAGCGGTCGTCGATGCGGGCGGCCTGGCGGTGCATGGCACCGATAAAGGAGCCGGGGCCGCCACCGATCACGGCCAGGCGCAGGCGCCGGCCCAACAGGGAAATCACGGGGTTCAAGGACATGTCTCGCCTCTTTATTTCTTGAAAAATATCCAGGCGAAAAAAAAGCCGCCTGTGAAGAGCGGCTAGTTTGGCAGATTTACTGCGGGCGGCGCGGCGTCATGGGCCCGCGTCCTTCGATATGGCGGAAGTTGATGCGGCCCTTGCTCAGGTCGTAAGGCGAGAGCTCCAGGGACACGCGGTCGCCCGCCAGAATCCGGATGTGGTTCTTGCGCATCTTGCCGGCCGAGTAGGCGATCAACTGGTGACCGTTGTCCAGGGTCACGCGAAAGCGCGTGTCTGGCAGCACTTCGTTGACAACGCCCATCATTTCAATCAGTTCTTCTTTAGCCATGGTTAGATCCTTAAGCTCTCTATTATCGTACGTTTAGTGGGTG
>CANFIH010000236.1 GCA_947446855.1 Burkholderiales bacterium | reverse complement strand
CAGCAGTGCGCCGGTACTCCAGATCACATAGGTCAGGGTTTTGTCGACACCACCGGCGTAGTTCTGCGCCACCAGCCAGCGCAGCTGCAGGCGGGTGTGCGCGGCGCGCAGCGTGTTGCTGCTCTCGAATGCGGGCAGCACCCTGCGGCTTGGCGCGTACACGGGCTGCAGCGCCGGTTCGAGATCGGGTTGCAGCTGGAAGTCCAGATCCAGCCCGGACAGGCTGTTGCTGCGCAACAAGCCGTCTACCGCGCGCTCCAGATCCAGCACGGCGACCACGGCCTGTGCCTGCGCACCGGATGTGACTTGCACCACGTACACCTGCTTCTTGCCATCGGCGCCGGCAAAGGGCGCCGACATGAACCAGCTGTTGCGGCCTGCTTTGGCTTGTTGCAACACGCGCGCCAGCAGGGGCGGCGCGGCCTGGCCCGCTACCGGGTAGCCCGGGCCTTGCGCCGGCGAGGCAAAGCGTGTGCTCCACACCCTGGCGCGCTCGTCCATGACGGCCTTGCTGGAAATGAGTTCGACCTTGGTGTGCAGCTCCATACCGTCGGTGGCGTGATCAAAGGTTTCGCGTTGCAGCGCGGGCGTGTTGTCCACCAGCATCACCAGACCGGAGAGCGTGACCAGGTTTTCTTCAATGCAGGTCAGCAGGCTGGCCGCGTGCTGGCGGGTGTCGCGCTGCGCTGCCTCCTTCCAGGTCAACTGGGCGCGTTGCTGCAGGATGTCGCCCAGGTAGCCGCTCAGGGTGATGCCTGTCCACATCAGCACGATGGGCAAGAGGCGCGGAAATTTCAGGCTGCGCGGCTGCGGCTTGTCCGGTGCAGGCCGCGGCCGGTGTCCGGTTTCCGTAACGGTCGTGTCGCCCCGCCCGCCGCGCACGGCACTGCGCAGGGCGCGGAGAAAACGGTTGAAGAGATTGATTGCCATGGCCACCCCTATATGCTTGGTTTTATGCTGTGTGCCTTGGGGGAATGGTATCGTAAGCAGCCGTCTTCTGGCATCCCGCTTTTGAAAGTATGCCCATGGAAATATCGTCCGGTTCGCGCTGGGCTCGGCGCTGGTTGCCGCTGCTGCCCATCGCTCTGGCGCTGGTTCTTTTGGTGTGGGACAGCAGCGCGCAACAGGCCCTGCGCAACTTCCAGTTCGATCAGTTTCAGCGTTGGCGTCCGCGCGCCTATGCCGGGGTGCCGGTGCGCGTGGTGGACATCGACGAGCAAAGCCTGGCCCGTCTGGGGCAGTGGCCCTGGCCGCGCACCCGCTTGGCTGAATTGCTCGACAAGCTGGGTGCGGCCGGCGCTGCGGCCGTGGCCTTTGACATGGTGTTTGCCGAGCCCGACCGTACCTCGCCGCAGGCAGTGGCGGCAATGTGGGGTCTGACTGGGCCCGGGCGCGATGCCGTGCTGGCCTTGCCCGACCACGACCAGGTGTTTGCCCGCAGCCTGGAACGGACCGATGCGGTGCTGGGTTTTGCCGCCGTGCGCCAGGGCGACGCAACCGCCGCTGCCCCGGGTTCGGCACCAACCCTGCCGCAGCAGAAGGCACGCTTTGTGTACGTGGGGGAGCCGCAGCCCGGCTGGCTGCTGTCCCTGGCTGCAGCCCTTAGCTCATTGCCTGCGCTGGAGCAGGCCGCTGCGGGCAACGGGGCCATGAGCTTTATGCCCGATGGCGATGGCGTGGTGCGCCGCGTGCCCTTGGTGTTGCGCATCGGTGATGTGCCGGTGGCCAGCCTGGTGACCGAGGCCTTGCGCGTGGCCCAGGGCGCACGCAACGTGGTGCTCACCAGTGCAGGCCATCACAGCGGGCTGGCAGAAATCCACATTGGCAATCTGACCCTGCCCACCACGCCCCAGGGTGAACTGTGGCTGCATTACGGCCCGCCGGTGGCAGCCCGCCATGTGCCGGCCTGGCAGGTGCTGGCCGGGCAGGTGCCCGCAGACCGGCTGGCGGGTCACATCGTGCTGGTGGGCAGCTCGGCCCAGGGCCTGATGGATTTGCGCTTCAGCCCGCTGGGCCTGATTGCGGGGGTGGACGCCCATGCCCAGGCGCTGGAGCAGGTGCTGGGCGGGCAGTGGCTGCAGCGCCCGGGTTGGGCGCGCGGGCTCGAGTCCTTGTTGCTGGTGCTCAGCGCCGGGCTGGCTGGGGCGTTGGCGCTGCGGGCCCGCGCACTGCGGGCAGCGCTGGCTGGTCTGGCGCTGCTGGCTGCGTTAGGGGCCGGGGCCTGGTGGGCTTTTGTGTCCTTCGGCTTGCTGCTGGATGCGCTCACACCGGCGATGGGGGTGCTTCTGACCTACCTGGTGTGCAGCCTGTGGCAGCACCGGCGCACGGAGCGCGAGCAGCGCTGGATTCGCCAGGCCTTTGCGCGCTATGTGTCACCCAACCGGGTGGCCTATCTGGTGGCGCATCCCGACGCCATGGCGCTGGGCGGGCGGCGCCAGCAGTGCAGTTTTGTCTTCACCGATCTGACCGGCTTTACCGCTTTGATGGAAGGCATAGACCCGGCGCAGGCGGTCAGCCTGCTCAACGCCTATCTGGATCAGATGGTGGCCATTGCCTTCCGTCACGAGGGCACGCTGGACCGCATCGTGGGGGACGCGGTGGCCATCATGTTTTCCGCGCCCGTGCCGCAGGTCGATCACCGTGCCCGGGCGCTGGCCTGTGCGCTGGAGATGGATGCCTTTGCCTGCGCTTATGCGGCCGGACTGCAGCAGCAGGGCCATGCGTTTGGCCAGACCCGCATCGGCGTGCATTGCGGCGAGGTGATTGTGGGCAACTTTGGTGGCAGCACCCTGTTCGACTACCGCGCCCTGGGCGACCCGGTGAACACCGCGGCGCGCCTGGAGAGCGCCAACCGGCAACTGGGCACGCGCATCTGCATCTCTGCGGCGATGCTGGAGGGCAATCCGCAGGCGCCGGTGCGCCGGGTGGGCCAGTTGCTGCTCAAGGGCAAAAGCCAGGTTCTGGAGGTGTTTGAGCCGCTGACTGCGGACTGCGCAGGCCGCGCGCCCCTGTCGGACTATGCGCTGGCTTTTGCGGCCCTGCAGCGCGAGGAGCCGCAGGCGCTGGAACTGTTTGCGCGGCTGGCGCTGGCCTGGCCGCAAGACCCCCTGGTGCTGCTGCACCAGCGCCGCCTCAGCAGGGGAGAGCGCGGTGACCGGATCGTGCTGGACGAGAAGTAGAGCCGCTGCACCGTCCGGGCGCAGCGCGGTGCTTTAGCGGATGGACACTTCCACCCGGCGGTTGCGGGGTTCGGGCGTTTCGTCGGGGGTGGGCACCAGCAGGTTGCGCTCGCCATGTGACTCGACCGACAGCTCTTCGACGCGCAGTCCTTTGCTCAGGATCAGGTCGGCCACTGCCTGGGCGCGTTTGAGTGACAGGGCGGCGTTGGTCTCGGCTTTGCCCACGGTGTCGGAGTGGCCGATGATGGACATGTCGACCGTGGCGCGCTGCTTGGCACTTTCCAGAATTTCAGGCAGCAGTGCCAGCGAGGTGGCCGTCAATTGGGCACCTCCACTTTCAAAATACAGGATGAAGTGCAGTGGCAACTGTGGCCTGGCGGCCATGGCCGCGCCGAAATCCCGCTGCAAGCGGGCTTCATCGACGGGCGCGGGCGGTGTCGAACCATCCAGCGGCACAGCGTAGTGCGCCTGGTCTATCAGTTGCTCGCCCTTGCTGCCCCGTACCAGCACCTTGCCCACACTGCCATCCGGGCTGGCCAGCAGGGCAATGTAGGACACGGGTTTGGGCGGCGCGGGCGGCACCGGTGTGGCGCAGCCCAACAGCAGCGCAGTGGCCAGCGTGGCCGTCAGCGCGTACGACGGCGTGGGGCTCATGGTGCGCTGTCCTCCACCTTGAGCACAAACTGGGTGCCGCGCACGCCAATGGTTCCGGTGGGGGTGGTGACCGAGACGGCATCGGGCTGCAACTTGGCAATCACGCCCGACACATAGTTCAGGCTGCCCCGCGCGATGGTCGCGGCCAGTTTGAGCTTGCCCTGGCTGGGCGCATACAGGTATTGGTCGACCGTCAGTTCGGTGTCCGGACCGAAGGACATGACGGTGTCATCCTTGAAGGTCACGCCCAGGCTGCCTTTGTGCCCGGTTTTGAGCTGGCTGCCAAGGAACAGCGGGGTGCCCAACTGCGCGGCGACCTGGTGCTGGCCGGTGGTGACGCTGGCGTCACCGGAGACGGTTTTCACATAGCCAATCGGTGTTTCTTCGGCCTGGGCCGCCAGCCCGGTTAGCAGCAGACAACACAGGGCAATGGATCGTAGTGGCATGGCGCGCTCCCTTCGGGGATGTATGGAAAACGTTGGATGCTAGCAGGATTCTCCTTTTTGAGGCACTTAATGCGTTGGAATGGAGTGCTTGGAAGGCTTTGCTGGAGTTTTATGCGGCGCGTTCCACTTGCACGGCGCAGTCGTAAAACGTGGGGGCGCGTCCCATGTCGGTGAGCTGCGGGCTGGTGAGCTCGTTCACGTTGTGGCCGTCCAGCCCCAGCTTGCGCCACCACACCCCCAGGCCGTTGACCACACCGGGGCGGGCCCGGTTGTTGATGCGCACGGTGCAGCGGTAGGAGCCGCGGTCATTGAAGACCCGCACGGTGTCGCCTTGGGCAATGCTGCGCGCTGCGGCATCGTCGGCATGCATTTCCAGCAGGGGCTCGCCTTCGATGTCGCGCAGGCTTTTGACGTTGACAAAGCTGCTGTTGAGAAAGTTGCGCGCCGGCGGCGAGATCATGGCCAGCGGGTAGGCGTCGCCGGGCTGTGGCACTTCGTAATTCGGCACATGGTCGGGCAGGCCGTCCTGGCCGGCGTCGGCCAGGCGCTGGCTGAAAAATTCGCATTTGCCGGACGGGGTGGGGAAAGCGCCGTTGGCAAACGGTGCATCCGGCAACGCCGCAGTGGCAAAGCCCTGGTCCAGCAGCTCGTCAAACGCAATGGCGTCGCCAAAGGCCTGGCGCGCCAGGGTCAGGTCGTCCTCTGAAAAGCAGGGGTCGGTAAAACCCAGGCGCGCGGCCAGGGCCCGGAAGACGTCGGTGTTGCTGCGCGCCTGGCCCACGGGCGCAATGGCCGGGCGGTTCAAGAGCACATCGGTGTGGCCGTAGGTGGTGTGGATGTCCCAGTGTTCCAGCTGGGTGGTGGCGGGCAGGAGGTAGTCGGCGTAGTCGGCGGTGTCGGTCTGGAAGTGTTCCAGCACCACGGTGAACAGGTCCTCGCGGGCAAAGCCCTGCACCACTTTGCCCGAGTCGGGCGCCACGGCCACGGGGTTGCTGTTGTAGACCACCAGGGCCTCAATCTGCGGGCCGAAGGCCGGGCTGGCGGCTTGCAGCAGGGCCTCGCCAATGGTGGCCATGTTGATGGTGCGCGGCTGGCGCGCGCCCAGCAGATCGGGGCGCTGCAGCAGCGCCTTGTTGGGCGCATGCACGCCGGAGTTGGACAGCAGCAGGCCGCCGGCGCGCTTGCGCCAGGCGCCGGTGAGTGCGGGCAGGCAGGCCACCGCGCGCACCGCGTTGCCGCCGCCGCGCACGCGCTGCATGCCGTAGTTCAGGCGGATGGCCACGTTCTTGCCGGCCTTGCAGGCCTGGCCATAGTCGCGTGCCAGGTCTTCAATCTCCTGCACGCGGATGCCGCAGATTGCTGCTGCGCGGGCCGGCGTCCATTCCAGGGCACGCGCACGCAGCGCCTCCCAGCCCAGGGTGTGCTGGGCAATGTAGTCGTGGTCCAGCCAGTCGTTGCGGATCAGCTCGTGCATGAGTGCCAGGGCCAGCGCGGCATCGGTGCCGGGGCGCAGGGCGATGTGCTGGTGGCATTTTTCGGCGGTCTCGGTCTTGCGTGGGTCGATGCAGATGATTTTTGCACCGGCGCGTTTGGCACTCTGCACATGGCGCCAGAAGT
>CANFIH010000235.1 GCA_947446855.1 Burkholderiales bacterium | reverse complement strand
CGCCCTTCGATTTCGATTTCGTAGTCGAGGAGTTTTTGTCCGTCGACAATGGCCAGGCGGCGTTCTTCGACCTGCGTGGCGTTGATAAGCATCCGTTTCATGGAGTGCGTCCTTCTTCAGTTTGTACATGCCCAAAATGGGCTAACGGTGCCTGACTGACGAACTGAAGTGAGGAGGAATTGCCGGAGAACTTCGACTACACGAGGCGTCTAAGCGTGGGCACGTGGATGGGAACGAGGGGGGTAGTTTGGGCAACTGCACTCTGTTCAGAGGCAGATGTCACCGGAAAGCGGGCTGCGGGCAGACGCACGGCTTTGGGCGGGGCGAAAACGCCTGCCAAGCACATGCTCAGTAGTCTCCACAACACAAACATCTCGTTTTTATCCGTTTGCAAATCGCAGATTTGCAAACTTGGGGTATTCCGTATCAGGGTTTCAATTCGTCGGATTGACCGCTTGGCAGACTGCCATCACACGCAGGTGGCGGGTGATTTGCAGGCTGTCCCAGACGGCGGCATCGACCTTCCAGCGTAGCGGTAAGTGGGGTGTGGACTAAACTCCAGCCAAATCAACCACTTACAGCGCGTCGCTAGTGAAACACATTATAGGGGCCAATCTGACTTCCACCGTACCCCAATCACAAACACTTACCGTCGACGAAGACTCGGCCGGCCAGCGTCTGGACAACTTCCTGATGCGTCAGCTCAAGGGGGTCCCCAAGACACACGTTTACCGCATCATCCGCAGCGGCGAGGTGCGTATCAACAAGGGGCGTGTGTCGGCCGATACCCGCATTGCCGCCGGAGACCTGGTGCGCCTGCCGCCGGTGCGCGCATCGGAACGGGCCGAAGAAAAGGCCCAGGCCATGGCGGCGCTGTCGGCAAAGGCAGCCAAGGCGGCCAGCAGTGGGCAGGGCGGCAGCGCGGCCACTTCGGCTGGCGGTTTTGCCCCTGCCAAGGATTTTCCGATTCTGTTTGAGGACGACAGTTTTCTGGCCATCAACAAGCCGGCCGGCGTGGCCGTGCATGGCGGGTCCGGCGTGAGCTTTGGCGTGATCGAACAACTGCGCATGGCCAGGCCGCGCGCACCCTATCTGGAACTAGTGCACCGGCTGGACCGGGAAACCTCGGGCATTTTGCTGGTGGCCAAAAGGCGCAGCGCCCTGAAGAAGCTGCAGAACCAGTTCCGCGAGCGCGAAACCGGCAAGACCTACCTGGCCCTGGTGCTGGGCAACTGGCCGGAAAATCTCAAGGTACTGAGCAAGCCGCTGCATAAATACGTGCTGCCAGGCAAGGACGGCCAGGCTGATGCGGGTGAGCGCCGCGTCAAGGTGGTGTCCAAGGATGACCCGGACGGCATGCCCTCGCTGACTCTGGTGAATTTACGCGGCACCAGTGCGCAAGGCGTGGCCCCGGCTTACTCGCTGCTGGAGGTCACCCTGAAGACCGGGCGCACGCACCAGATCCGGGTGCACCTGGCCTCTGAGGGCATGCCGATTGCGGGTGATGACAAGTATGGCGACTTCGATGCCAACAAGGCTTTGGCGAAGGTGGCGGGCCCGGGCGGCCTCAAGCGCATGTTCCTGCATGCGTGGCGCTTTGAGTGCAAACACCCTTTGACGGGTGAGCGTGTTGAATTGAAGGCAGAATTGCCAGCCGATCTTTCCGCGTTCCTGCGCTTTGCCTTGCCGCAAGATGCATGACAGCCACCGCCATGCCCATTCTCCGGACCGCGCCCTTGCGCCAATTCGACTTGATCGCCTTTGATTGGGATGGCACCCTTTTTGATTCCACGGCCATCATCACCCGCTGCATCCAGGAAGCGGTGCGCGATGTGGGCGGCACCGTGCCCAGCGATGCCGATGCCTCCTACGTGATTGGCATGGGCCTGATGGCGGCGCTGGCCCATGCCGCCCCCGACGTGCCCAAAGAAAAATACCCGCTGCTGGGTGAGCGCTACAAGCACCATTACACCGTGCACCAGGACGACATCAGCCTGTTTGCCGGCGTGCTGCCGATGTTGCACACGCTCAAAAGCCGGCAGCATTTTCTGGCCGTGGCCACGGGCAAGAGTCGGCGCGGGCTGGACGAAACCCTGGCCCGGGATGAATTGCAAGGCTTGTTCCATGCCTCCCGCACGGCAGACGAGACGGCAGGCAAACCGCATCCGCTGATGCTGCAGGAACTGATGGCGGAGTTTGGCGTGCCGCCCGAACGTCTGCTGATGATTGGCGACACCACCCACGATTTGCTGATGGCGCGTAACGCGGGTTGCCCCAGCGTGGGTGTGAGCTATGGCGCGCACGACCATGCGGATTTTGTTGCGCTATCACCGCTGTTTGTGGCGCATTCGGTGGCCGAACTGCAGGATTGGCTATTGCGCAATGGCTGAGTTCGGGGTGGAGGTGGTGGACGGATTTGAGCCGCAGGCGATGGCCCTGTGCAACTCCGACGCATTGTTGAACAGCGGCGAGGCCGTGCCTTTTGATGTGATCTATCGGGGCCAGACCTGCCTGGCTTTCGCCATCCGTTACGGTGACAAGGTCTATGCCTACCTGAACCGATGCTCCCACGTGCCCATGGAAATGGACTACCAGCCCAACCGCTTCTTCGACTTGACCGGGCACTGGCTGATCTGCGCCACCCACGGCGCCACCTACAGCCCCCAAACCGGGGCCTGTCAAGGTGGACCTTGTCGTGGCGGATTGGTGAAAATCGAAACCTCGGAGCGGGACGGTGTGGTGCACTGGCATACTGGCCCGCAAATGCAACCCGTGAACTTCTGACATGACCGAACCCCAATCTCCCTCCAGCCCTGAACTTGACACCGCAACCAGCCCCGGTTCCGGAACCGCCGGGCGACCCGTGGATGGCGCAGGTTGGGAGCGGGCCACTCTGGAAAAGCTGGCCATGGCCACCTTGATCGAGCAACGCCAGGCGCGCCGATGGCGCAATGGCATTCGTGTGGCTTGGTTGGTGTTTGTGATGTTGCTGGTTGGGTTTGGTTGGGAGCGCGGTGGTGCGCCGGCCGATGTCTCCAAGCCGCACACTGCGGTGATTGAAATCAAGGGGGAAATTGCCTCCGGCGGTGAAGCCAGTGCCGAGCTGGTGATCTCGTCGCTGCGCAGCGCCTTTGAAGACGAGGGTACGCAAGGCCTGGTGCTGTTAATCAATTCGCCCGGCGGCAGCCCGGTGCAGGCTGGCATCATCAACGATGAAATCCACCGCCTGAAAGCCAAATACAAGAAGCCGGTGTATGCCGTGGTGGAGGAGACCTGTGCCTCGGCCGCTTATTACATCGCGGTGGCCGCGGACAAGATCTATGTGGACAAGGCCAGCGTGGTGGGCAGCATCGGCGTGCTGATGGACGGCTTTGGCTTTACCGGCCTGATGGACAAGCTGGGCGTGGAGCGGCGGCTGATGACAGCCGGCGAGAACAAGGGCTTTCTGGATCCCTTCAGTCCGCAAACTGAAAAGCAACGCGCCTTCGCCCAGACCATGTTGGACCAGATCCATCAGCAGTTCATTGGCGCGGTGAAGGCCGGACGCGGAGCCCGTTTGAAGGAAACGCCGGAAACCTTTAGCGGCTTGTTCTGGACCGGTCAGCAGGCGGTGGAAATGGGACTGGCCGACCAAATGGGCAGCCTCGACTTTGTGGCCCGCGAGGTGATCAAGGCTGAAGAGTTGGTGGACTACACGCGGCGCGACAACGTGGCCGAGCGTCTGGTCAAGCGCTTCGGCGCCTCCATTGGCGAAGGCTCGGTTCGCGCCCTGAAGACCGCGCCCAGCCTGCGCTAACGACCTATAGCAAAGACCGTGGGCACGCTGTTATCCAGCGCCCAAGGCTTGCCTTTCCAGTTTTTCACCACATCGCTGTGGCATTGCGCGCGACTGAGCGTGAGCCCGCTGGCGGTTGCCAGGCGGGTGTTGTGTTGCAGGGTTTGCAGCAGGGTTTGCAGCAGTGCACTGTTGCGGTAAGGCGTTTCAATAAAGATCTGGGTTTGCCCGGTCTTGAGCGCCAAGGACTCCAGTTCCCGGATTTTTTGCGCCCGCTCGGCGGGGGCTGCCGGCACATAGCCGACAAAAGCAAAGCTTTGCCCGTTCAGTCCGCTGGCTGCCAGTGCCAGTAGCAGCGACACGGGCCCCACCAGTGGCACAACGGGAATACCCAGGTCATGGGCCGCGCGTACCACAGAGGAGCCCGGATCGGCCACGGCCGGCATGCCGGCTTCGCTGACCAGACCCATGTTGTGGCCATCGACCGCCGGCTGCAGCAGATGGCGGGCATCAAAGCCGCCGCTATGGTCGCCTTTTTTATGCACCTCGCGCGGCAGTTCCTGCAGTTGCATGGCTTGTATGGGCTGGCACAGCGGGAAGCTTTCGCCCACGCGCTTGAGGTAGGCGCGGGTGGACTTGGCGTTTTCACAGACCCAGTGGCTGATGCCGGCGGCAATTTCCAGTGTGGCCCGTGGCATGGAGGCGTCCAGTGGCATAACCTCGGCGCAACCAAAGTCCAGCGGGGCGGGCACCAGATACAGGGTGCCAGTGGCTGCGCCTTGCGCGGGGACAGGGGAGTTCATAAGTAGGGCAGGGCGCTTAAGCCAGCAAATCGATACCGGCCGCGCGCAACAGGGCGGCGGTGCGAATCAAGGGAAGGCCGACCAGGGCGGTCGGGTCGTCGTTGTCGATGCGCTCCAGCAGGGCAATGCCCAGGCCTTCGCTTTTGGCGCTGCCGGCGCAGTCGTAGGGCTGCTCGGCCTGCAGGTAGTTTTCAATTTCTGAATCGCTGAGCTCGCGGAACTTCACCTTGACCAGAGCCAGTGACTCCTGGCTAAAGCCGCTTTGCTTGCAGACCACCGCGACGGCGGTCTGGAATATCACCACCTGGCCGGACATCTGGTGCAGTTGATGCACGGCGCGGGCATGGGTGCCGGGTTTGCCCAGCGCCACGCCGTCCAGATCGGCGACCTGGTCGGAGCCGATCACCACCGCATCGGGAAAGCGTTCGGCCACCGCCTGTGCCTTGGCCAGGGCCAGGCGGCAGGCCAGGCTGGCGGGCAGCTCGCCAGGCAGGGGGGATTCGTCGACATGGGGCGATTCGACTGTGAAAGGGATACGCAGTCGCTCCAGCAATTCGCGCCGGTAAACCGAGGTGGAGCCCAGGATGAGTTTTCTGTTTGGCAAAGAGTGCATGCCCTGATTCTCTTACACTGCCCGCATGAAACATGCATTCGAAGCGACCCACCTCAACATTGCGGCCTTTGCCCAAAGCCAGGGCACCCATGCCGGAGAAGAACGTCTGTCCCGTTTTGACCGCCTGATGGAGCAAAGCCAGGGCCTGGGCGGCGAGACCTTTGTCACTTATTCCGTGCAGGGCGAAATGCGCCCGGATGCTGCCGGTTCCGACGAGCCCTGGCTGCATCTGTCGGCCCAGGCCACACTGTCGCTGATTTGCCAGCGCTGCATGGCCCCGGTGGACGAAGTCATCAGTTTCGAGCGCGATTTCCGCTTTGTCGCCTCCGAAGCGCTGGCCGAGGTGGAGGATGAAGAGTCGGAAGAGGATGTGCTGGTGCTGAGCAAATCCTTCAATTTGCTGGAGCTCATCGAGGACGAACTCTTGATGTCCACCCCCTTGGTGCCCAAGCACGCAGTGTGCCCGCAGCCGGTGAAATTGCAGGCGGCCGACCCGGCGTTCGTTGAAGCGCCACAGGAGAAGCCGAACCCATTCGCCATGCTGCAGCAGCTCAAGAAGAAGGATGCTGGTTGAATGTGTGGGAATAGGCTATAATTTGAGGCTTCGCGTACTTAACGGAACGCGGTTTTTTCCAACCTAAAAGTGTTGCAGCCTGTGCAACACCCATTGCCCAGGAGCCAAAAATGGCCGTTCAACAGAACAAGAAATCTCCCTCCAAGCGCGGTATGCACCGTTCGCACAATGCTTTGGTCG
>CANFIH010000234.1 GCA_947446855.1 Burkholderiales bacterium | reverse complement strand
TGCAGGACGCGGTCAATCAGTTCCGTGGCCGCTCGCTGGACGAGATCATGGACCGCTTGCTGGTGCGTTTTGGCTGCGAGATTTTGTCCATCATCCCCGGTCGCGTCTCGACCGAAGTGGATGCCCGCCTGAGCTTTGACACCGCCGCGACCGTGGCGCGTGGCGAGCGGCTGATCGAGCTGTACCAGGCCCAAGGCATTCATATCGACCGGGTGCTGATCAAGGTGGCCTCCACCTGGGAAGGCATCCAGGCGGCCGAGCAACTGGAGCGCAAGGGCATACACACCAACCTGACACTGCTGTTCTCCTTCAGCCAGGCAGTGGCTTGTGCGCAGGCCAAGGTGCAACTGATATCCCCCTTCGTGGGCCGCATTTACGACTGGTACAAAAAGACCGCCGGAGCCACCTGGGTGGAGGCCGACAAGGCTGGCGCCAACGATCCCGGCGTGCAGTCGGTGCAGCATATTTACAACTACTACAAGAAGTTCGGCATGGCCACCGAGGTGATGGGAGCGAGCTTTCGCAATGCGGGCCAGATCACCGCGCTGGCAGGCTGCGACCTGCTGACCATCAGCCCGGATTTGCTGGCCAGCCTGGCTGCCAGCGATGCACCTTTGACCCAGGCACTGGATGCCGGCAAGGCGCAGGCCATGGACTTGCAGCACGTGCACTATGACGAAGCCGGTTTCCGCTTTGCCATGAACGAAGACGCCATGGCCACCGAGAAGTTGGCCGAAGGCATTCGCGCTTTCTGCGTGGATGCGGTCAAGCTGGACAAACTGTTGCTGGGAGCATAAGACCATGGCACGTACCCGATGTGATCGCACCGCAGCTTGGGCCCAACTGCAAACCGCTTATGCCGCCACGGGCAAAAGCCTGGATTTGCGCGAAGCCTTTGCGCAGGACGCCAGCCGTTTCGAGACCTTCAGCCAAAGCGCGCCCTATGTGTTTGCCGACCTGTCCAAGAACCGCATCGACGCGGGCACCGAAGCGCTGCTGCTGGACCTGGCGCGCCAAAGCGGCGTGGAAGCGCACCGCGACGCTATGTTTGCCGGGGAGAAGATCAACCACACCGAAGGGCGTGAAGTCTGGCACGTGCTGCTGCGCACGCCGCCAGAAGCCAGCAACGACGGCAGCCACCGCAGCAACGAACTGGCCAAGGTGCATGAGACCCTCAACGCCATGCTGGCCTACGCCGAGACCGTGCGTGCCGATGCGGCGATAACCGATGTGGTCAACATCGGCATCGGCGGCTCCGACCTGGGGCCGCAAATGGCGGTGCTGGCGCTGGACGCCTTTGCCAACAGTGGCAAGCGCGTGCACTTTGTCAGCAACGTGGACGGCCACGAACTGGCGGCCACGCTGAAAAAAGTGAAGGTGGACAGCACGCTGTTCCTGATCGCCAGCAAGACCTTCACCACCATCGAGACCATGACCAACGCGCACTCGGCCAAGGCCTGGTTCGCGGCCCAAGGCGGCACCGACACGGCACGCCACTTTGCCGCACTCACCACCAATGTGGCGGCGGCCAATGCCTTTGGCATCACCACCACCTTTGGCTTCTGGGACTGGGTGGGCGGGCGCTATTCCATGTGGTCGGCCATCGGCCTGCCGCTGGCCATTGCGATTGGCGCGCAGGGCTTTCGCGATTTCCTGGCCGGTGCCCACGCCATGGACGCGCATTTCCGCACTGCGCCGCTGGAGCAGAACCTGCCGGTGCGCTTGGGCCTGCTGGACATCTGGTACCGCAATTTCCATGGCTTCACCAGCCGCAGCATCGCGCCCTATCACAGCGCGCTGCGCCGCCTGGCGGCCTACCTGCAACAGCTGGAGATGGAAAGCAACGGCAAGCGGGTGGACGGCGAGGGTGCGACCCTGCCGTTTGGCACCTCGCCCGTGCTGTGGGGCGAGTCTGGCACCAACGGCCAGCACGCCTACTTTCAGATGCTGCACCAGGGCACGGATGTGGTGCCGCTGGAATTTGTGGCGGTGAAAACGCCGCGCCACGATCTGGGCGGGCACCACGCGCTGCTGCTGGCCAATGTGCTGGCGCAGGCGCAGGCGCTGATGGTGGGCAAGGTGGACTCCGGTGGACATAAACACTTCCCCGGCAACCGGCCCAGCACGTTTTTGTTGCTGGACGATCTGACGCCTGCATCGCTGGGCGCGCTGATTGCGCTGCAGGAACACCGCGTGTTTGTCAGCGGCAGCCTGTGGGGCATCAACAGCTTCGACCAATGGGGTGTGGAGCTGGGCAAGGTGCTGGCCAAGGACATTGAGGCGCGTTTGGCCAGTGGCGATGCCACCGGGCTGGATGGCTCGACGGCGGGCCTGCTGGCGCGGCTGCGCGCCTGAGCATGGAGCTGACGCTGCAACAGGCGCGCTGTCTGCAACTCGCAGCGCAGGGCCTGTTGCACGCGCCTGCCAAAGCCGCCACACGGTCAGCGCTGCGTGCGTGCATCGCGCGCATGGGGCTGCTGCAGATTGACACCATCCACGTGGTGGCGCGCAGCCCCTACCTGGTGCTGTTCTCGCGCCTGGGCGCGTATCCGCAGCAATGGCTGGACGACGCACTCACCTGCGGCGAGCTGTTTGAAACCTGGGCGCATGAGGCCTGCTTTGCACCCATAGAAGACTTGCTGGCGCATCGCCTGTTTAACCGCGAGGCGCGCGTGCATTGGGGCTTGGCGAACGCACAGAAATCCCACGATCAGCAGCGTGCCGAACTGGACCAGTTGCTGGCGCACATCCGCGAAAAAGGTGCTGTCAAAACATCCGACTTTGAACGCAAGGAAGGTGGCGCCTCGGCCTGGTGGGGCTGGAAGGATGAGAAGCGCTGGCTGGAGGCCTTGTTTGCCTCGGGCGAGTTGATGGTGGCGCGGCGCGAAAAGTTTCAGCGGGTCTACGATCTGACGGAACGCGTGGCACCACAACTGGCTGCCTGCGTGGACGTCACGACCCCTGAACAAGTGCGCCAACGGTTTATTGAAAAATCAGTGGCCGCGTTGGGCATCACACAAGCGCGCTGGGTGCACGACTATTACCGCAGCAAGCCCCGCCTGAAGGATGCCGATCTGCATGCGCTGGTGGAGCAGGGTGTTTTGTTGCGCCTGGCGGTGCAAGGCTGGGCTAATCCGGCTTATGTGCATGCCAGCCAGGCGGCCCTGTTGCAGCAGGCGTTGGCCCACACGCTGCAGGCCACGCACACCGCCTTGCTGTCGCCGTTTGACCCCATCGTCTGGGACCGCGAACGCGCGCTAGCGATGTTCGATTTTGACTACCGGCTGGAGTGCTACACACCCGAGGCCAAACGCGTGCACGGCTACTTCGTGTTGCCCATTTTGTGCCGCGGCGAACTGATAGGCCGCCTGGACGCGAAGGCGCACCGCGCCCGGGGCGTGTTCGAGGTCAAGGCCTTGCACGCGCAGGCGGGCGCCTCGTGGACCGCATCACAGATCACCGAGGTGGCGCAGGCCATTCAGCGCTGCGCCCATTGGCATGGCACGCCCGAGGTGACAATCGGTGCAACCCGTCCCGCCAAACTGGCTGCGGCCCTGAAGCGCGCACTGCGCGCTGTTGCTCAAGAAAGTTTTGAACCATGAATGTGGTGTTTGATTTTGGTGCCGTGCTGTTCACCTGGCGCCCGGTAGAAATTGTGGCCAACGCTTTCCCGGAACGCGCGGCCACGCCGGCCGAAGCCACACAGTTGGCACAGGCCATATTCAGCCACGAAGACTGGCAGGACTATGACCGCGGCCTGCTGGAGATGGAGGTGGTTGTGCAGCGCCTGTCCGGCCGGTTGGCGCTGGATCACGCCGCCGTGCAAACGCTGGTGCAAAACATCGGCGCATGTCTGGTGCCCATCGCCGCGACGGTCACGGTGCTGCAGTCCTTGCAGGCCCGCAAACAGATGGGCGAGGGCATCACCGGTCTGTACTTCCTCTCGAATATGCCGCGGCCCTATGCGCGCGAACTGGAGCAAGCGCACACCTTTCTGCAACACTTTGACGGCGGCATATTTTCCGGCGACGTGCGCTTGAGCAAGCCCGATCCGGCCATCTACCAAATGCTGCAATCGCGCTACGGCTTGCAGCCCGAAAACACCTTGTTCATTGACGACCTGCACGCCAATGTGCAGGCGGCGCAAGACCTGGGCTGGCAGGGCATTCATCTGACAGATCCACACAGTCTGGCCGACACCCTGCGTCACCGGTTCAGCCTATGACCCACCAAGAACCTGTAACCGAGCCGGCACGCTGCTTCTGGGTCGATGGCTCGCAGCTCTACCGCGACTACCACGACCGTGAATGGGGTTTCCCGGTGGTGGACGACCGGCGTCTGTTCGAAAAGATTTGCCTGGAGGGTTTCCAGGCGGGCCTGAGCTGGATCACCATTCTCAAAAAGCGCGAGAACTTTCGCGCCGGTTTTGCCAACTTCGACTGGACCCAAGTCGCGCGCTTTGGCGACAAGGACATCGAGCGCCTGGTGCTGGATGCCGGCATCATCCGCCACCACGGCAAGATAGTAGCCGCCATCAACAACGCGCGCTGTGCCGAAAAGCTGCTGGAGTCCGAAAGCTCCCTGGCCGCCTACTTCTGGAAGTTCGAGCCATCGGCCGCGTCACGCCCGAAGCACATCACCCGCGAGACCCTGCGCGTGATGACCCAAAGCCCGGAGTCCCTGGCCCTGTCCAAAGACCTGAAAAAACGCGGCTGGAAGTTCGTAGGCCCCACCACCATGTACGCCTTCATGCAAGCCATGGGCCTGGTCAACGACCATGAAGAAAGCTGCTTCGTGCGCGAGGCCGCGCTCACCGCGCGCAAGCAGCTGGACCTGACCAAGCTGTAAGCGGATCCGGGGCGGATTCGATCCTTGCCGTCCCATGTCAGTGGCGGAGCGGTTGATTGCAGAGCGTGGCACCCGCACATCTGCTTTTATTTGCATCGCATTTGCGATACTATTTGCACATGAAAACCGCCACCATCCCTCCCATTCGAGTAGCACCCGAGTTCAGAGCCGAGCTGGAAGGCGTACTGGCCCCGGGCGAGTCGCTGTCGGTGTTCGTTGAGAGTGCCATCCGTGAGTCGGTCACCAGGCGCAAGAACCAGGCGGAATTTGTTCGGCGGGGAATCGCTGCCATTGAAGAGACCCAACGAAGCGGCACCGGAATTCCCGCCGACCTGGTGATCGCCAAACTGGAAGCCAAACTGCTCGCTGCGAGGCAGGCCAAGGCACAACGCGCACGATGAAGTACAGCGTCGTATTCAGTCAGGCTGCTCTGGACGATTTGGAACGCCTGTTTGACTTCGCGCTGCAGCGTGAACTGGACAGTGAAACCGGTGACCTAGATATTCCGGACCGGGCGTTGCGAGCGATCAAGAGCGGCATTGCCTTTCTGCAATCTTTTCCCTTCGCCTGCCGCAAATCCGGCAACAGTCCTTTTGTGCGTGAACTGGTCATCCCATTTGGAAGTGCAGGCTACGTGGCCCTGTTCGACATCGCGGACAGCCAGACCGTGATCATCGGCGCCATCCGCCACCAACGCGAAGACGATTACCACTGAGCAACGGAGTTAAGAGTACTCCCACAAAAACAAAACCCCGCAAGGCAAGCCCTGCGGGGTTTTGTTTTTTGCAGGAGCAACATAAAGTCACTCCAACGCAGCATGAGGTTCCAGGCCTAGGCGCAAGGGCGCAGACAGTAGCAGCGCTACGGCAAGCCCTTGCAACGACGGCCTGGAGCCTCAGGCAAGGCGAGCCCTTACATGCCCATGCCGCCCATGCCGCCCATCCCACCCATATCACCACCACCCATGCCGCCGCCAGCGGACTCCGACTTGGGAGACTCGGCAATCATGCACTCGGTGGTCAGCATCAGAGATGCCACGGAGGCCGCGTTCTGCAGAGCAGTACGGGTCACCTTGGTGGGGTCCAGAATACCCATTT
>CANFIH010000233.1 GCA_947446855.1 Burkholderiales bacterium | reverse complement strand
TCAGGGCGGTCACCGCCTTGTCGATGCCGCGCTTCAGATCCATGGGGTTCATGCCTGCGGCCACGTATTTCATGCCTTCGCGCACGATGGCTTGTGCCAGTACGGTGGCGGTGGTGGTGCCGTCGCCCGCGTTGTCAGAGGTTTTGGAAGCGACTTCCTTGACCATCTGCGCACCCATGTTTTGCAGTTTGTCTTTGAGTTCGATTTCCTTGGCCACGGACACACCGTCCTTGGTCACGGTGGGGGCGCCGAAGGAGCGCTCCAGAACCACGTTACGGCCTTTGGGGCCCAGGGTTACCTTGACTGCGTTAGCCAGGATGTTCACGCCTTCAACCATGCGTGCGCGGGCTTCGCCGCCGAAAACTACGTCTTTTGCTGCCATGTGTAGGACTCCAGAAATTTAAAAATTAAAAAGTGACTTGGTTTGCGTGGAGAAATTACTTCTCGACAACAGCAAACAGGTCGTCTTCTTTCATGACGAGCAATTCGTCACCGGCGACCTTAACGGTCTGGCCGCTGTACTTGCCGAACAAAACGCGATCGCCGACCTTGACGGTCAGAGCGCTCAGTTCGCCCTTGTCATTGCGCTTGCCGGGGCCGACGGCCAGGACTTCACCTTGGTCAGGCTTTTCAGCGGCGTTGTCAGGGATGACGATGCCGGAGGCTGTCTTGGTTTCGCTTTCAATGCGCTTGACAATCACGCGGTCGGCCAGAGGACGCAGGTTCATGAGGAATCTCCTTGGGTTCAAACAAAGGTAAAAAAAACAGTGCCAGCCATGATCAGCTCGCACTTGCAAAGCTTCAGCCGGCTGATGTTAGCACTCGACCGGCTTGAGTGCTAATGATAAGGCCTTTTTTGCGGAGTTCAAGAGCGGGCTGTGGAATTGCGCCTGACGCAGTGGGAGCGCCAATTGTTTCTTTGTGGACAAATAAATGCCATTTCAGGCCTAAATTTGATAAAAATCAGGCTAATTTGATGAAATACCACCGCGATGGCTTTATTCTCAGGGGTGGCATGTGCAGGTGTTTCCGTTCAATTTCCCGAACACAAACGTGCATGCAGGGCGGGAGGCCACCCAAGCGGGTCAACACTGAGTCTGTTAGCTATTAGAGAACCTCACCATGAATTACATCCTGATTGTTGACGACCATGCGGACATCCGGCGCCTGCTCAGCATTACGCTGGGAAAACAGTATGAAATTGTGGAAGCGGACAACGGCACAGCGGCGCTCTATGCGATTCGCAAATACCATCCCGTTGCGGTGCTGCTGGACGTGATGATGCCCGGCGAGATAGATGGCCTGCAGGTGCTGGATGCGGTCAAGTCCAATGTGAAGACCAAGGACATTCTGGTGGCCATGCTCACCGCGCGCGGACAGCAGGCCGATCGCGATGAAGCCAACCGCCGAGGCGCCGATGCCTATTTCATCAAGCCCTTCAGTCCCCTGCAAGTTGTGACCTGGTTGCGTGAGCGCCTGAAATGACTGCGCCTGCCCTGCCTGAAGGGGCCAGGGACATCGTTACCGAACAACTTTTCCGCTACGCGCAGGATATGGACGAGTTGATGCGCCAGCACAGCCGTCTGCAGCAGCACCACCAGATGATTCTGCAGTCGCTGGGCCAGGAGGTGCACAGCCCCGATCTGCTGCCCCATCTGCTGATGCGGGCCTCTCCCATGTACTGGGTCACCGACGCCGACGGCCGGATCACGCACGCCAGCAGTCAGCTGCATTGGCAATTCGCCCAGCAGGTGGGCGAGTTGGTGGGGCGCAATGTGGCGCAGCTGATCCGCCCGCCGCAGGACATCCTGATCGACGCACTGGTAAAACGCCTGGCCGGGCAGGGGGTTATGGGCAACGCCGTGCAATGCCGGCTGGAAATGGCCGGGCCTTTGCCCTCGCCACAAGGGACGGTGTGGGAAGCCTTGCTGATGCAAATCAGGCAAGGCGGCAAGGCCGACGTGTATTGGTTTTTGTCGCCCGCATTGTCGGATCAGACCAGTCTGCTGCAGGCGCAAAGTGCTTTTGCCCATGCGGTGGACCCCGATCACGGGCTGATCGTGACCAATCCGTTTGGCACCATCAGTTCGGTCAACAGCGGCTGCTGCCGGTTGACGGGTTATGCGGAGGCGGCGCTGATCGGACAAAATCCGCGCATGCTCAGTTCGGGGCGGCATGACGCGGAGTTCTTTCAGAGTTTTTGGCTGGAACTGCTGGAAACCGGATCTTGGAGCGGCACCATCTTTAACCGCCGCAAGGGCGGCCAGATCTTCTTGCAGTGGCAGACGGTGACCATGGTCGAGGACCTCGAGGGACGGGTTCTGTCCTATATGGCGGCCATGGTGGACCTATCGCATACGGAGCAGTCCAGCAAGCGCCTGGAGGCCATGGCCTATTCCGATGCGCTGACCGGTTTGCCCAACCGGCGCATGATGGTGGATCACCTGGAGCGCTTTTTTGCCGAGGCTGTGGGCTCAGACCATGCGATGGCCCTGTTGTTCATCGATCTGAACCGTTTCAAACCGATCAACGACGACCTGGGCCACGACATGGGCGATCTGGTGCTGCAGGAGGTGGCCTCCCGCATGCGCAACGCCTTGCCCAACAGCCTGCTGCTGGCACGGGTCGGGGGCGACGAGTTTGTGGTGGTGCTCAGCGGCGCCAAATATGTGGAGCAGGCCGAGGCGATTGCTGCCCAGCTGCAACTGGCACTCAAGCCGCCCATGTTCATCAAGCAGTGCACGCTATCAGTGGGCGCCAGCATCGGTTGCGCCGAGTACCTGCGCGATGGCGAGGACATGGTGACCCTGCTCCAACACGCCGATGCCGCCATGTACAGCGCCAAGCGCTTTGGACTTCCCTTTTGTCGTTACGACGTCGGCATGGATGACAGCGACAAGCCCAATCTGGAGCGCGATCTCTGGCTGGCGCTGGAGCGCCAGCAGATCAGCCTGGTCTACCAGCCGCAGATCCGCAGCGATGCCGGGCAGACCGTGCGCGGTTGCGAAGCTCTGATGCGCTGGCAGCATCCGCTGGCGGGCGAGGTGGATCCCACGCTGTTTATCTCCCTGGCCGAACGCAGCGGCGCCATCGTGGCTTTGGGCAATTGGGCGGTGGAACAGGTCTGCCGCCAGATGCGCCTGTGGCGCGCGCAGGGCATGGCGCAAATCACGCTCTCGCTCAATGTGTCCTTGCGCCAACTGCGTGACCCGGACTTCGCCGGCCGCGTCAAGCACGCGTTGGAGGAAAACAGCGTGGACCCGCATTTGCTGGAAATGGAGCTCAGCGAAACCCAAGCCATGGCCTTTGTGCAGGGCGATACCCGCCACATCCAGGCTCTGCGGGAGCTGGGCGTGCGCATTGCCATTGACGACTATGGCATCTCCTTTTCCAGTCTGTCGCGTCTGAATTTTTTGTCGATCAGCAGCTTCAAGATCAATCCCCAGTGTGTGCAGGACCTGGCCCACAGCGCCGATGCCCGCGCCATCAGCAATTGCATGATTGCCATTGGCCAGGCCATGGGGATTGAGGTGATCGCCCAGGGCGTGGAAACCGAAGCACAAGCCCAGGTGCTGGCCGGGCAGGGTTGTCGCGTCATCCAGGGCTTTTATGCCAGCCATCCGGTCTGCGCCGAAACGCTTTTGGAAATGGTTAAGGGCCGCTAAATGAAAACCATCGTGCGCATATTTGAAGGCCTGAAGATCAACACCAAGCTGGCCTTGGCGTCGGGCGGGCTCTTGCTGGTGGTGTTTGTGGTGGGCATGCAATCCATCTACAGCACGCGCCTGCAGGCCGCAGAGATCCAGCGCATGTATACGTTTGAGCTGCTCGGCATCTCGCATATCAAGGAGGCCAATATCCAGCTCATGGCGGTGGCGCGTTCACTGCGGCAAATGGCGCTGGCGCCGGACCGCAGCGCGCGGCTGGATGCACTGGCCCAACTGACCGCAGCACGCAAGCAGTTGCAGGATGAGTTGACCGAAAGCGAAAAACACTTTTTCCGGCCCGAGGGAAAGCGGCTGCTCAAAGAGATCCGTGAAATGCTGGTGCTGTACATGGCCAACGTGGACCGGGTGCGCACCCTGATTGAGGAGGAAGAGGGCTACCACGGCTCCAAGGTGGCCGCCTTTCTGGTCAGCCCGGAAAACGTGCGGGTGTTTCAGGCCACCGACAGGCTGATGGACGGACTGATTGACCACAAGGAAAGTGCCGCCCACCAGGCGGCCCAG
The DNA here is from genome assembly GCA_947446855.1 of Burkholderiales bacterium. Taxonomy (GTDB): domain Bacteria; phylum Pseudomonadota; class Gammaproteobacteria; order Burkholderiales; family Burkholderiaceae_C; genus Allorhodoferax. The sequence goes on along the minus strand of CANFIH010000233.1, from coordinate 1,759 downwards.
GAGGCCGCTGTGTTCTCAGCCAGCGTGGAGCACTGGACGGTGCTGCTGCTGTTGGCCGGCGCTGCCTGCGGCGTGGGCTTTGGTTTGCTGGTGGGCGCTTCGGTACGCCGCCCCAATGAGCGCTTGCGCAAGAGCGTGGAGCGTCTGGCCGTGGGCGACCTGAAGATCACCATACCGCACCAGGAATTCAGCAACGAAATTGGTGCCATGGCCCAGTCGCTCCAGGTACTGCAGACGGTGGCGATTGAGGCCGACGTGCTGCGCTGGGTCAAGACCAGCTTGTTTGAGCTGGGTGCCGCGGTGCAGGCGATTGAAGACCTGGACGAATTTGCCCGCGTGCTCATGGCCAAGCTGACGCCGCTGGTCGGGGCCCAGGTGGGCGTGTTGTATGCGCTGGAAGATTCCGGCGAACGGTTCCGACTGGCCGGTGGCTGGGGCTGCCACCCCGATACCAAGTTGCCGGAGTCCTTTGCCCTTGGCCAGGGCCTGCACGGCCAGTGCGCCCGTGATGGCCGCCCGATGCAGGTGGACCAGCTGGATGGCACTGGCCTGCGTATCCAGTCCAGCCTGATAGACAGCCCGGCCTGCCAGGTGCGCATTGTGCCGGTGCGGGGCAATGCCGGTCTGACACTGGCCGTGATCGAATTGGCCAGCCTGGCGCCCGCGCAGCCACGCCACGAGGCGCTGCTCGGGGAAGTGCTGCCGCTGATTGCCCTGAATCTGGAAATCATCAGCCGCAACCGCGTCACCCGCAGCCTGCTGGAGCAGACCCAGCGCCAGGCGCTGGAGCTGGAGGCAGCGCGCGAAAAGGCCGAAGACGCCACCCGTGCCAAGAGCGAGTTCCTGGCCAATATGAGCCACGAAATCCGCACCCCCATGAACGCCGTGATCGGGCTCTCGCACCTGGCCTTGCGCACCGACATGACGCCCAAACAGCGCGACTATCTGCAAAAAATCCATTCCGAGGGCAGCGCGCTGCTCGGTGTGATCAACGACATCCTGGACTTCTCCAAAATCGAGGCCGGCAAGATGGGCCTGGAAGCAGCGCCCTTCTGGCTCGACGAGTTGTTTGACGGCGTTTCCCTCTTGCTGTCCCCCAAGGCCCAGGAAAAAGGGCTGGAGTTGCTGGTACGCATTGCGCCCGAGGTGCCTCTGGGCCTGCTGGGCGATAGCCTGCGGCTGCGCCAGATCCTGATGAACCTGATGAGCAACGCCATCAAGTTCACGGCCGTCGGGCAGGTCAAGGTGGAGGTGCGCTGTGCCGCGCCGGCGGGGCCAACCATTGCACTGGAAGTCAGCATCGCCGACACCGGCGTAGGCATACCCGAGGAGCAATGCCAAAAGCTGTTCGTGCCCTTCACCCAGGCCGACAGTTCCATCACCCGCAAATACGGCGGCACCGGCCTGGGTCTGGCCATATCACGGCGTTTTGTGGAAATGATGGACGGCACCCTCAGCGTGCAATCCGAGGTGGGTGTGGGCAGCACGTTTGCCTTCACGGTGCAGCTGGGGCGATCGCAGGAGTTGCGCCACGAGAGCACACCGCACGAGGTGGCCCGTGGCAAGCGCGTGCTGGTGGTGGATGACAACGCCAATGCACGCCAGATTCTGTGCGAGCAGCTCGGCGCCCTGGGCATGCGGGTGCAGGAGGCTGCCAACGGCGAGGACTGTCTGCGTGCGGTACAGCGCGAAGATGCCGACGACCCCTACGACGTGGTGTTGATGGACTGGCAAATGCCCGGGCTCAACGGCGTGCGCG
>CANFIH010000232.1 GCA_947446855.1 Burkholderiales bacterium | reverse complement strand
CCGGGCAACCGTCTGCGCGTTGCGCTGACCGGCCTGACCATCGCCGAATCCTTCCGTGACGAAGGCAAGGACGTGCTGTTCTTCGTGGACAACATCTACCGTTACACCTTGGCCGGTACCGAAGTGTCCGCGCTGCTGGGCCGTATGCCTTCCGCCGTGGGCTACCAGCCTACACTGGCTGAAGAAATGGGTCGTCTGCAAGAGCGTATTACCTCCACCAAGGTTGGCTCCATCACTTCCATCCAGGCCGTTTACGTGCCTGCCGATGACTTGACCGACCCATCCCCTGCGACCACCTTCGCCCACCTGGATTCCACCGTGGTGCTGTCGCGTGATATCGCTTCCTTGGGTATCTACCCGGCTGTGGATCCTCTGGACTCCACCAGCCGCCAGCTCGACCCGTTGGTTGTGGGTACTGACCACTACGAAACCGCACGTGCCGTGCAGGGTACGCTGCAGCGTTACCGCGAACTGCGCGACATTATCGCGATCATGGGTATGGATGACTTGGCTCCCGAAGACAAGCTGGCCGTGGCCCGTGCCCGTAAGATTCAGCGTTTCCTGAGCCAGCCTTTCCACGTGGCTGAAGTGTTTACCGGTTCGCCCGGCAAGTACGTGTCTCTTGCTGAAACCATCCGCGGCTTCAAGATGATTGTGGGCGGCGAGTGCGATCATCTGCCAGAACAAGCGTTCTACATGGTCGGCACGATTGACGAAGCGTTCGAAAAAGCCAAAAAGGTCTAAGCCATGAACACCATCCACGTTGATGTGGTCAGTGCAGAAGAGTCCATCTTCTCCGGCGAAGCGCGCTTTGTCGCGCTACCCGGCGAAGCCGGCGAGTTGGGAATTTATCCCCGCCACACTCCGCTGATCACGCGCATCAAGCCTGGCTCGGTGCGTATTGAAAAGGCCGATGGCAGCGAAGAGTTCATCTTCGTCGCCGGCGGCATTCTCGAAGTCCAACCCCATGGTGTGACCGTGTTGTCTGACACGGCCATTCGCGGCAAGGATCTGGACGACGAGAAAGCCAATGCGGCGAAAGCTGCAGCCGAAGAAGCCATCAAGAACGCCAAGAGTGATATCGACCTGGCAAAAGCCAGTGCCGAGCTCTCGGTCATGGTGGCACAGCTCGCGGCTTTGCGTAAATACCGTCTGAAGAAGTAAACCTCTCCGACGAACAAAAAACCGCCCTAGGGCGGTTTTTTTGCGCCGCAAAAAGGCGGCACTTGTTGGAAAATCCAAGTATGTCCAGAACCAAGTCCAAACTGCAGGCGGCAACCTTAGGCGGAAGTCCAGACGATGTGGAGGCCGCATTTTATGAAGGCCTGAACAGCGGAGATTTGGAGCAAGTCATGGGTTGTTGGGCCGACGAAGACGACATCGTGTGTATCCATCCCGGTGGCGCACGCTTTCTGGGGGCCGCAGCTATCCGAGCCTCGTTTGAGGAACTGTTTGCTGACGGCAACAATATCCCCGCCAAACCGAGCCAGATCCATCGCGTGGAGGCCATAGCCAGCGCCGTGCACAATGTGTTGGAGCGGTTGGAAATCCTGACGCCGCAAGGCCCCACGCAGGCCTATGTGCTGGCAACCAACGTGTACCACCAGACCGCTCAGGGGTGGCGAATGGTGGCGCACCATGCCAGTCCGGGAACGGGCGAGGAAGGGCACGCCATCCTGCAAGGGCCCGCGGTTCTGCATTGAATCGGCATAGCCTACGTGGTTAGACCTGAAGTTCCGCAATACCAAGCGCCGTGGTGGTTGCTTGGTGGCCACTTGCAAACCATATGGCCTGCCCTGTATGGACGCAAACTACCACTACCCCATCTGCACTATCGCCGGACGCGTTGGACCACACCGGACCGAGACTTCATCGACGTAGACTGGTTAGACGGCCAAGCAGATACTTTAACTACGCGACCATTGCTGGTCCTATTTCACGGCCTGGAAGGCAGTTCAGCCAGTCACTATGCGCGGGCCTTTGCAGACCACACTCAGCAGTTGGGCTGGAGCTTTGCGGTGGCCCATTTTCGTGGGTGCAGCGGCGAGATGAACCTGGCGCCCCGGGCATACCATTCCGGCGACTACCTTGAGGTGGACTGGATACTCAAACGCTTTCGTGTGGAACATCGCGGGCCGTTGGTGGCTGTTGGCATATCGCTCGGGGGAAATGCCTTGTTGCGCTGGGCTGAAGAATCGGGTGACACCGCACGGTGCACGCTGACAGCATTGGCTGCCGTTTGTGCACCGCTGGATCTGGCTGCAGGCGGCGCGGCCCTCGGGCGCGGCCTAAATCGCTTGGTATACACGCCCATGTTCCTGCGCACCATGAAGCCCCGTGCATTGCGGAAGTTGCAGCAGTATCCTGGCTTGTTCAATCGCGAAGCGTTGCTGGCAGCGCGCGACCTGCACGCCTTTGACGATGTGTTCACCGCGCCTTTGCACGGCTTCAAAAATACCGACGATTACTGGGCAAAGGCCTCAGCCAAGCCGCAGCTGGGCTCCATCCGGGTGGCCAGTCTGGTACTGAATGCGCGCAATGATCCCTTTGTGCCGGCGTCGTGCCTGCCCAGCCAGCAAGAAGCAGGCAGCCATGTCACACTTTGGCAACCCGCAAAGGGCGGTCATGTTGGTTTTGCCCAAGGCATGTTGCCCGGCAATCTGAATTACCTCCCGCAGGCTGTGGGTAACTGGCTGCATGCGCAGATCAATGAATAGGGAATAGCGAATGGACGACATTGTTTTGCAGGCCATGATCAAGTGGCCCAACGTGCCCAGTTGTTATGGCTGGCTGGGGCTGGATGGTCGTGGCAACTGGTATATGCGCGACGACAGCGCCCAGGCTGCGGGCAGTTTTGCCAGCGGTATTGCTGCCGCCAAAGGCAGCCGATTGCAGCACACCAAACTGATCGAGTTCATTCAACGCAACTACGCAGCGGATGCCGACGGCCAGTGGTACTTCCAAAATGGCCCGCAACGCGTGTACGTGGAACTGGAGGCAACACCCTGGATCTGGCGCGTGGCGGATGACTTCAGCATCACAGCGCACGACGGCCGCCACGTGACATGGCAACAATGCTGGATGGATGAGCGTGGTTGGTTGTATTGCAGCACCAATCTGGGCCTGGGCTTGGTGCATACGCAGGATGTGGGGATTGCGGCCGACGCCATTGAAAAAGGTTTATGGACCGTGGCCGACATCAACACAGCCCAACTGACGCAGCGCTACGCCTATGTCAGCAGCCCACTGCAAGCACAGGCAACAAAAAAGCCGGTGCAGTGACCGGCTTCTTCGTCAACGCAGATATAGGCCTTACTTGGCGGGAGCCGCAGCAGGTTCCTTGGGTTCTTCAAACTTGGCACCACCCGCGTTGGCCATGTAGACCATGCCGCGCGCAACTTCCAAATCTGCCAGATCGCCGCCACCCTGCGCAGGCATGGCGTTCTTGCCTTTCATCGCTGACTTCCACAAGGAATCGAAACCTGTTTTGATCCGCGGGGCCCAAGCAGCCGCATCGCCAAATTTGGGCGAACCAGCAGCACCCGTGAGGTGGCAGCCAGAACACACCAACTTGAAGACCTGCTCGCCACTACGCAAAGCGCGGTTGGCATCGCGAATCTCCACCAAGCCAACTTTCTGAATGCGCTCAGCGGTAGCGCGCTCCGGATCGACAGAGCCGGAGGCTGGTTTGTTTCCGGAAGTCACGAAATAAACCAAACCGATGATGATGAACACAGGCAAGATAAAGGAATAGGCTACAGCGAGCAACAATTGTTTAGGATTTTTGATGGGGCCAGTATGGTCCTCATCGTGACCGCTTGCAGTGCCGTGATCGCTCATGTGTTCCTCTTATGTACTTTGGATGGCTGTAAGAGGCTGGATTATAGCGGCCGCCCCATTGATCGCGCATACAATGCTTGATCTAGGTCGCGGCTGTAGCTCAGTGGATAGAGTATTGGCCTCCGAAGCCAAGGGTCGTGGGTTCGATCCCCGCCAGCCGCACCACCAGAGGGGAAACTGCAAATTCCGGGCTCCAATGAGCAAGAATTTCGAGTGGTGTCCAATAGTCAAAAAGCAGTTTGGCCCGAAAAAGGCCGATCGTCGTAGGCTATCAGCCCAGTTTTCCATGGCCCACCTGTGGCCCACGCATGGCCCACGGAATTTTTCACGGAGCTGATTTTGACTATTGGCCTCATGGCCCATGTTTTTTATCTGTGATGCCGGATTCCAGACTCCAAGTATTCATTGGGGTGGACTCCTTGGTTTTACGGAACTTTGCTGGCTGATGCGCTTGCATTGAAGAATTGTCTGAAACCATGAAAACCGTCAATCCAACACAAGCAGCCATAGAGGCCTTCCAGAGCTTCTATCTGGCTGAACTTGATAGCAGGGTCCAGCGCAGCGAAGTGGTGGGCGCCATCACGCTCAAGAAGGGCAGTGCCGCTCTGTTCTTCGAGTCCACAGAAGGCAAGTTCACTTTGGTGGAGAAGATGCCCGATGTGGCGGAGGCCAATGTCTTTGACTGCGTGCCGCGTGAGCAGTGGGGGCGCACAGTGATGCTCTTCGGCCATGCCACCAACACCGGCGGCTACATCGCATCCGGTCACGCCACGATCGAAGGCAACAGTTTGAAGGTCAAGCTTGCATCGGGAACCTACTACCGCATTGAGGTGGACGGCACGCTGACACATCTGCAGCCATTTGTCGGGGAACCAGTGACCAAGCCTCAATCGCAAAGGTCAGACAAGCCAAGGGCGCAGAGGCAGGAACGGCAGACTCCGGTACGCGCCAACAAAACTCGAGCCAGTCAGTTCGGTAATTCGCACGCGCCACGCATCGGATCCATGGAACAAGTGAGTCACCACTCAGCTGCTAACGACGAGTGCGAGGACCTGACCGAAGAAGATCTGCGCCGCCTCAGAGGCGAGATGCCCTTGACGACAAAGCCGAAGAAAAAGTGGCAGCACTGAACAGCAGTTTTGCAAGCAATAAAGAAAAAATAAAGAAAAAATAAAGAAAAACGATCTGCATACTTTTTAAGCACGCTATCCCAGGCCAATAGGCATGCGGGTTTGACCTACATGCCCCAGAGTTATCCCCAGATCAACACACAGCTTCTGTGGATTGGCAGGGCACCATCCTGTGGTATGTGGATTCGGACCGCAGGGTGTTGAAATGCAGCGAAGCAGAACCATGCCTCATTCCACAAAAAACAATCTTTCCAGGGCGATGACAAAAATCAACAAATGCCACCGATGTGGTGCAACGAGTTACAAGCCGGTGATCAAGCGCGATGAGAGCGGCACCATGATGCCGTCGGGCGAGCATCAGTGCGTGGACTGTGGCCTGGTCTTCACGGACATTGACGAGTGGAGAACAGTGCCAGTTCAAAAAGAGGAAATTCAAACTGAAGGTCAGGACAGGCAATAGGCCGAGGCGACAAGGAAGCAACGCAATGAGTACCCCAGTTAAAACATCACAGATTGTGAAAGATGGCCTGCGTTACAAGGCCAAGGTTTCAGGCTCCCCGTTCGGGGAAACCAACCAATATGCTCACACCGCTACCATGTCATGTTTCCTTTGTGGCAAGCACCGCCCACGCACGCAGCTCATGACGCGCAAATTGCTGGGCAGGGCGCAAAACGTTTGTGCGCCGAAGTGCGAAAAATAGCGCGTACGAACTCAGCGCATCGTCCGCCAGCGTCAATCTGCGATTACAGGGCTGTGGCCGGAGTGGGCCATGAGCAGTCACAGGGTTTGATTACCTGTAGTGTCACTAAGGGCTGTTAGCGGTTCTACACGACAGTCCGGTATCTGGTGGTCCAGTTCAATGGTTTGCCTGAAGGCCAGCATTCATCCAAGGGGACTAGGAGTCTGGGCGGCAGAGGTTTTTCGGATTTCCAGTAGAGCGTCGAGCCGAGGCCCGAGCCACATTTTTTGACTGCGCGGCGCTGACGTGGCCCAGTCGGGGCCTATTGGGGTCTGTTGGTTCGT
>CANFIH010000231.1 GCA_947446855.1 Burkholderiales bacterium | reverse complement strand
CAGGGCTGCAGCACGCAAAATCTGCGAGTCACCGGGCGTGGGCAACCCAAGCACTAAATTGTCACGCAAAGTCCCGTTGAAAAGCCTCACATCTTGCGGCAGGTAGCCCATGCTTTCGCGCACGAACTCGGGCGCCAAGTGGGTCATGTCCACACCATCCAGAAACACATGACCTGCCATGGGTTTGTACAGACCTGAGAGCAATTTGATGAAGGTGGATTTACCAGAGCCTACCGCACCCAAGACCGCAATGCGCTCCCCCGGACGAATTTGCAAAGCCTGAATGTCCACCCCGGGCACGCCCTTGGCGTAGGCAAAGCCGACCTTGTCCATGCGCACATCACCCACACAGGTTTCCGGCACCACCAAACGTTCATTGTCGTCTCGGTCGCTGGGCATGGCCATGATGCCGTTGAGTGATTTCAACGCAATTTGCGCATGCTGCCACTGCACGATCAGCCCGGAAAGCTGCGCCACGGGTGTCAGTGCACGGCCAGAGATGATGGAGCAGGCGATCAGGCTGCCCATGCTCAGACTGCCCGTGTTGATGGCATAAGCGCCTGCCGCAATCAAGCCCACATAACTCAGTTGCTGGATGGACTGCGTCAAATTGCTGGACAGGCTCGACATCATGCGCATCTTGAGTTCACTGCCCGCAATGGTTTGCGTCATGGCACGCCAACGCGCCAGCATTTTCCATTCGGCATTGGCCGCTTTGATGGACTCGATACCGTCGATCGCCTCGATCAACAAGCCGTTCTTCAAGTTCGACTCGTGCATGTGCTCCGCCGTCAACTTCTCCAAAGGGCTGCGAAAGACCATGCCTGCGGCAATCGCCACGGGCACCATGATCAGGGGCACCAATGCCACGGGCCCGGCCAACAAGGCGATCACCCCAATGAAGAAAATGCCGAACGGCATATCGGCCATGATGAACAGGCTGGACGAGGTTAAAAAGTTGCGCACCGATTCGAATTGGCGAATCTGCGATGCAAAGGTGCCCACGGTGCGCGGCCTGGCGTCCAAGCGGATGTCGAGGGCTTTGCCAAAAAATACGGCCGAGAGTTCTTGGTCAATCAGTTTGCAAGCGCGGTCGACCATATACGCCCGCACCTGCTTGAGCACTAACTCCAGCACAATGGCAATCATCGCGCCAATGGTCAGCACCCATAAGGTCGAATAGCCTTTGGTGGGTATCACCCGGTCGTAGACTTGCATCGAATACATCGCGGCCACCAGCCCCAACATACTCAGTACAAATGTGGCCGCTACACCTTCAAAAAAAATAAACCGATAACGGCGCAAGGCATAGGCGAACCATTCTGTAGCCGACATGTGGGGATGCGCCGCCTCTCCAGGCTGAGCAGGCCCAATGGTCAAGTGAAACAAGCAGCCTTTACGGACTTCATCTGCTTGCAGCGAAATGGTTTCGCCGTCCTCACCCTGGGTGATCAAAACGCCTTGCCCCGAACGACTTCGGACCAAGCGCGCCACGGTTTGGTCTTGAGACAACCACAGCAAGGGAAACATGTCGGTTTGCAAACTGTCCAAACTGACCTCAGTCACCTGCGACGTCGGGAAACGGGCACCCCACCAAGCCTTGAGACGATCAGCGCGTGAAACCGCCTTCAGCGACAAGCCAGAATCGGTCACGCCCATCATGCCAAATCGGTGTGACGGGACTGCTTGCCCCAACAAGCCTGCCAGCCGCGAGAGTTGAGCCGCCAGCCCCGGATCCAGAGCGTGGCTGTCGTCGGTTTTAGTGTCAGTCATGGATCAATTGCAGGTTATCGAGGTTGAGTTGTCCGCTGAAAAGCATCAAGCGCAGCTGCGCGCTGACAATTCCGTAATCAATATCGGCTGCGGTATAGGCAGCTTGAACACTCTCGCGCAAAGCATTGAGCACATCCAGCCAGTTTTTTCGCCCCAACTGGTATTGCCTCAAATACGAGTCCACCACGTCTGCGGTGGCTTGGACCAACTCGCGTGAGGACACTTGCTGCTCTTTCAAAGCGCTCCACTCAGCCATGTTGTTGCGTACTTGCTGCTCCAACTGCCTTGAGTAAGTTTCGATGCCTTGATTGGCCGTTTCTATGCGTGCTTTGGCTGCTTGTGCCTGCGCTGCAGCCGACAAGCCCGCCCCTGGTGTGATGTTGAGCGACAAGAAGGTTTGATTCTTGGCGGTTTGCGTCACATACCCAGGCCCGCCCAAACCGTGGCGATGCGTCACATACAAGCCTGGCCACAAATTGGATTCGGCGATGACCACCTGGGCCTGTGCGACCTCCACTTGATGGCGTAGGCGACGCAATTCGCCTGAATATTCTTTGGCCGAGGTGATCAGGCGATCAGCGCCAAGGGGTTCACTGTCGATGCGCACAGGCGCCTTGGCTTGACCCGCCTGTGGGCCTACCCATTGGTCCAATGTCAGCAAGGCATTTTGCAGTGCCCGGTCAAACTGAATGCGGTCACTGATGGCCTGCTGCATTCGAGCGCGCGCCAGAGTTAAATCGGCCACAGGACTAATTTCGGCCAGAACGCGGCGATCGATCAGGTCCAGCAGTTTTTTGTGCTCGGCCTCATTGCTGCGTGCCAGCGCCAATCGTTCACGCAAACGCAGCACTTCAAAAAAACCATTGCTCGTTTGCAATAAGGCGTTTTGGCGCGCTTCGTGCAACGCCGCTTCAGCTTGCAACAAAGTAGCCTCACTGAAGCGGATCTGAGCGTCCACCTTACCGCCAACCCAAAGGGGTTGCTGCAGCACCAGCGCAGCTTGGGGTTGGCCATCAGAACTGGTGGCCTGCACACTGGCAGTCGGAAAACGGCCCCATTTGGCCGCATCAACTTCTTTGCCTGCCGCTTGAATCTCAGCAACACGTACTTGGACTGAGGGATGGGTTGTTGCAGCGGACAATAGAGCTTGACTCAATTTCAAATCAGCAGCTTGTGCTTGGGCACAGCAGAACGCACAGGCAATGACAGCAACTGCCCATCCATGCGCCGTGTCTGTCCATTTCATGGGAAATCTTTTTAAATAATAATAAAAAGATTTTATATTAATAAAATTAACATTAACGCCAAAAAACCCAAGCAACTCAGCGAAGCATGTTCGGAAAACAGTTCAGGCAGCCCAAATGCCCCATTGCGCCAGCGGTACACCCAGCTTTGCCGCGAGATCCGAGAAATATCCGGGGTCGATGACGTCCAAGTTGCGCGTGCCCGCTGAAGCTGACCAACTGCCATCCACATCACCTTGGAGAACCGCCACGAGGTTGTGCGTGCCAATATTGGCAAGCAGGTTTGGTTGCCAATCCAAGGCATTGCGGCTCAGACTGAAACTATGGAAGGCTTCGTTCCAAAAGTCCTGCGCTTCGTCGACAAATAGCCATTGGCTGGCCGTCGATACGCTGCCGCCTTGCACCATTTTGAAAATGGCCAGCGCATCGGCGCTGGTCACACGGCCGTCCCCATTCACATCGGCCGCCATAAATTGGTAGGGACTCACCGGCGCACCATCGGCGTTGGGGTTACGGCCCGCAGCCAGCTTCAAAGCCGCCAGGGCATCGGCCATGGTGATCACAGCAGCACCCATGTCTCCGCTGGTCAATGCCTTGTGGGCCTGCAAGGTCGCACTGGTGCCCTCCAGTAACGGGGCGGTGAAGCGACCATCGTGGTCGGTGGACACAGTCAGCCAAGCTGGTGCGTCTGCGGCTGAGAAATTCAACTGCACATCGCTGAGCAAGGCGTGGGTTTTCCATTCATAGACATGCCCGCTGATCAAGCCCGTGGCACCGACCACCAGTGCATTGTCCACATGGGCATCGCTGACACTCTGGTTGCCGGCAGCGTCCCATTGCCGAATGCGAATGCTGTCCGCCTTGTAATAGCCTGACGACAAAGTCAAGACATGTTCAACACCTGGGCGCCAGGTTTGCCCGGCATCCAAGCTGTAAGCCCAGGAGCCTGTGGTTTCCAGTGCGTCAATGGCAATCGAACCGGTGGCGCTGTAAGCCACGCCCGCCTGTGACTGGACCGCTGTATGGATGAGGGTCTCGATGGTGGGCACGTTGCTCATGCCTGCAATGGTGGCGGTGGTTTCGGCAGCGATCTGATCCACCACTTCCATGCCCTTGATCACTTGACCAAAAACGGCATAGCCCTGCGACGTGGGCACCGAAGGATCGAAATTCAAAAACAGGTTGTCCACTTGATTGATGAAAAACTGGCTGGTGGCCGAGTTGGGGTCCGAGGTGCGTGCCATGGCCAAGGTCCCCCTGAGATTGGACAGGCCGTTGCGAGACTCCAGCACCACAGGCGCATAGGTGTCGGTTTGCTGCACCCAGTTCGGATCAAACCCTCCGCCTTGAATCATGAACTGCTGGATCACGCGGTGGAAAATCAAACCATCTAAAAATCCGCTGTTGACATAGGCCAGCCAGTTATCGACCGTGGCCGGCGCCGCATTGGGAAACAATTCGAGCTCGATCACGCCCAATGAAGTTGTCAGCGTCACATGCGGGTTGACGGTGTAGTGCCATGCCGACTGCGAAGACCAGCGCGGGGCCAGTGGAGGCGTGGTGTCGACAGGCACGCTCGCTGCCGCAATGGCTGCGCTTGTCGCACTGGAGGCCTTGCTTTCCAGATAACCCAGGTTGTCGACAAAGCTCACGGTATAGGCCAAGCGTTTGCCCACATCCTGCGCCGTCAACAGATAACTGGTTTGGTTGGCACCGGCCATGGGCTGCCAGCGCTGGGTGCTGGCGTTGTAGGCATACCACTGGATGTCGGGGCTGACTTGGGCGGACCCATTGGCATCGGTGAAGCTGTAAATCGCCGTCAGCGTCTGCCCTTCTGTGAGCGTCCCGCCAATTTGAGCCACCACATTGGCCGCCACATTGGGTGTGGCCGCCGCGAAGCTGTAGCTCAGCTGATACTGGGTGGCGACACCGGAGGCACTGCCCAGCTGGACTTGGTAGTCCCCGGCTTGGCTGACCGTGAACGCCAAAGTGCCGTTGCTGCTGCTGGCCTGCGCCATCGCCAAGCCCTGTGCATCCAGTATTTGCATACTGGGGGTGGCACTGGCGGCGATGCTGCTGGCACTGTGCCAAGCCAGCGGTTTGACCTGGAAGGTGTAGACCCCAGGAAGCAACCAACCCAGTCGGTACACATCCAAGTCATTGGCTGAAGTCAGCGCCCCATAAGCAGCCAGCGCACTGCCTTGGGCCAGGTGAAACATCGTATAGCCCAGCACACCTGGCGCATCCCTGTAGCCCGCACCACGGTAATTGAAGGCATCACCTTGGTATTCATCAATCGTCGCGGTGTATGGCATGCACGCTTTCTCACATCATCCAGGCCAATTATGCTGGCTCAGATGATCCCCCACTGCGCCGCAGGCACGCCCAGCTTGGCGGCCAAGTCAGTGAAGTAGTTGGGCTGCACGGTGTCCAAATCCAGTGCCCCCGCCGGGGCTGACCAACTGCCGTTCACATCGCCTTTGAGCACGGCCACCAGGTTGAGTGGGATCGTGGTGGCGGTGTCGATCGGGCTGACCGATGGCCACTGCACCGACGATCGGGTGGTGGTGAAGGCGCGGGTGGTTTCGTTCCAGAAGTCTTGCTTTTCGTCCAAGAACAACCAGGCACGCTCGGGTGCGTCCAGGCTGTTCACCGCCATTTTCAGCACACCCAGCGCGTCGGTGGCGGTGACCTTGTGGTCTGCATTCACATCTGCAGCAATGAATTGGTAGGGCGATACAGCCAGGCCATCGCTGTTGGGGTTGCGGCCACCGGCGATTTTCAAAGCCGCCAGCGCATCCCCTGCGCTGATGGCGATGCCGGTTTCGTTCGCGGTCAGCGCTTTGTGGGCCTCAACGTTGTACACGCCCACCGGCAATGGAGAGATCAGGTAGGTGCCGTCCGCCTCTGACGTGGCCGTTGCCGAACCCAACAGCACATCGTAGGGTGACAAGCCTTGGTTGCCCGCTTCGCCGGCATTGAAATGCAGCACGCTAGAGTTCACCCCCTGCGGCAAGTCCAATCGCACCGTGCCCAAT
>CANFIH010000230.1 GCA_947446855.1 Burkholderiales bacterium | reverse complement strand
CAGGTCGTCACCCTGGACGGCGTGGAGACCCACCGCACCCTGCTCGACCTGCTGCGTGAAGACCTGCACTGCACCGGCACCAAAGAAGGCTGCGGCGAAGGCGACTGTGGCGCCTGCACCGTGGTGCTGGGCGAGGAGAAGCAGGGCAAGCTGGAGCTGCGCGCCATCAACAGCTGCATCCGGCTGGCGCATTCGATTGACGGCATGGCGTTGTGGACGGTGGAGGATTTGAAAAATCATCCCACGCAACAGGCCATGGTGGAATGTCACGGCTCGCAATGCGGCTTTTGCACGCCGGGCTTTGTGATGAGCCTGTTTGCCCTGTACGAGAGCAAGCCCGGTCAAGCCATCACCCGCACGCAGGCCCAGGGCGCGCTGTCGGGCAACCTGTGCCGCTGCACCGGCTACCGGCCCATCCTGGACGCGGCCCAGGCCATGCAGGACTTGCCGGCCGTGCGGGTGGATGAGGCGGCGGTGCTGGCCGGTTTGCGCGAGCTGGCCAAGCCCAAGGGTGCAGCCACTGCGCCGGATACCAGCTACCTGAGCCCCAAGAGCTTGAAAGACCTGCTCTTCCTGCGGGCCCAGTACCCCGAGGCCCAACTAGTAGCCGGCTGCACCGACGTCGGCCTGTGGGTCACCAAGATGCACATGCAGTTCCCCCGCATCCTGGACGTCACCCGCGTCAAGGAACTGCGGCGTGTGGAGCACTACAAGCACCACATCGCCATCGGCGCGGCCGTGCCCCTGACCGATGCCTTCGCCGCCCTGGTGGCCGACCGGCCGCAATTGGATCGCTTTGCCCACCGTTTTGCCGGCCTGCCGGTGCGCAACTCCGGCACCCTGGGCGGCAATGTGGCCAATGGCTCGCCGATTGGCGACTCCATGCCGCTCCTGATTGCGCTGGGTGCCAACGTGGTGCTGATGAGTACGCGCGGCCACCGGGAGATGCGCCTCGAAGACCTGTACACCGGCTACCGCAAAAATGTGGTGGCCCAGGACGAGGTGCTGGCCTGGATCAAGGTGCCCAAGGCGGTGCCGCAGGAGTTCAGCCGCGTGTACAAAATTTCCAAGCGCTTTGAGGACGACATCTCGGCCGTGTGTCTGGCGCTCAAGCTACACATCGAGCAAGGCGTGGTCACGCAGGCGTCCATCGGTGTCGGCGGTGTGGCCGCCACGCCGGTGCGCGCCCTGAAAACCCAGGCAGCCTTGCTGGGCCAGCCCTGGATTCCCTCCACGGTGCAGGCTGCGATGCAAGTGCTGCGTGCTGAGTTCAGCCCCATCAGCGACATGCGCGCCAGCGCCACCTACCGCACGGCGGTGCTGGGCAACCTGCTGCAACGCTTCTGGCTGGAGAGCCAGGGCGCAGGCGATAGCTCGCTGGAAACGCTGGTGCTGGAAGGGGCAGCCGCATGAGCCCCAAAGCCACGTTGCCAGTGAATCCTGCCGTAGCGCCCGTGCTGGATGCAGGCGCCGCTTCCTCTGCTGTTGCAACGGCTGCTCCAGCTCGGGTCACCGCCCCCGCTGCCGGCAGCTCGGTGCATCACGAAAGTGCTGCCGCCCAGGTGGCCGGTGCGGTGCACTACATCGACGACCTGCCCGAGGTGCGCGGCACCCTGCACGCCGCGCCCATCCTCTCGAACGTGGCCCATGGCCGCCTCCTGGGCGTGGACGCCCGCGCCGCGCTGGCCATGCCCGGCGTGGTCGATGTGATCCTGGCGCGCGACATTCCCGGTGACCCCATGCTGGCCGCCTTTGCCGGTGACGAGCCGGTGTTCGCCATGGACACGGTGCAGTTTGTCGGCCAGGTCGTCGGCCTGGTGATTGCCAAAACCACGCTGCAGGCGCGCCACGCCGCGCGCAAGGTGACGCTGGACATAGAAGCCCTCCCCGCCATCCTCAGCGTCAAGGATTCCCTGGCAGCCCAAAGCTATGTGCTGCCGCCGGTGCATGTGCGCCGTGGTGACGCCGCAGCAGCCATGAAAGGCGCGCAGCACACGCTCACCGGCACGCTGGAGGTCGGCGGCCAGGAGCACTTTTACCTGGAAGGCCAGATCGCCTACGTGCTGCCCATGGAGCAAAACCAGTGGACGGTCTACAGCAGCACCCAGCACCCCGGCGAGGTGCAGCACTGGGTAGCGCACGCGCTGGGCATCGACAACCACGCCGTGCGCGTGGAATGCCGGCGCATGGGGGGAGGCTTTGGCGGCAAGGAAAGCCAGGCCGGGCATCTGGCGGTGTGGGCGGCGGTGGCGGCCAAGAAGGTGGGGGCGGCCATAAAGCTGCGCCTGGACCGCGACGACGACTTCATGGTCACCGGCAAGCGCCACCCGTTTGAATACGCCTACACCGCAGGCTTTGATGACACAGGGCGCCTGACCGCGCTGCAACTGATGATGGCCGCCAACTGCGGCTGGAGCGCCGACCTGTCCGGCCCGGTGGCGGACCGCGCCATTTTCCACAGCGACAACGCCTATTACCTGCAGCATGTGGACATTGCCTCCTACCGCTGCAAAACCAACACGCAGAGCCACACGGCTTTTCGCGGCTTCGGCGGGCCGCAGGGTGTGATCCTGATTGAGGCCATCATGGGCGACATCGCGCGCCAGTTGAAGATGGACCCGCTGGATGTGCGCCTGCGCAACCTCTACAACGAAGAAGCGCTGGCCGACGCCAGCGGCAAACGCAACACCACGCATTACCAGATGCAGGTGGAGGACAACATCCTCTTGCCGCTGATCAGCACCTTGGAGCAGAGCAGCGATTACCGCCAACGCCGCGCGGAAATCGAACGCTGGAATGCCAACAGTGCCGTACTCAAACGCGGCATTGCACTGACCCCGGTGAAGTTCGGCATCAGCTTCACCGCCACCCTGTTCAACCAGGCCGGCGCTCTGGTGCATGTCTATACCGATGGCAGCGTGCAGGTCAACCATGGCGGCACCGAGATGGGCCAGGGCCTGCACACCAAGGTCTCGCAAATCGTGGCCGACGAGTTGGGCATTCCGTTTGAGCGTGTGCTGGCCACGGCCAGTGACACCAGCAAGGTGGCCAATGCCTCGGCCACGGCCGCCTCGGCCGGTACCGATCTGAACGGCCGCGCCGCCCAATATGCCGCACGCCATGTGCGCGACAACCTGGCCGCCTTTGTGGGCGGCCTGGACGGCTGCGGCGCCGGTGCCATCCGCTTTGCCGGCGGGCAGGTGCACTCGCCCCAAACCACGCGCAGCTTTGAAGCCGTGGTAGGCATGGCCTATGCCAACCGCATTCAGCTGTGGAGCGACGGCTTTTACCGCACGCCCAAAATCCATTACGACAAGACCACGCTGTCGGGCAGGCCCTTTTACTACTTTGCCTATGGCGCCGCCTGCACCGAGGTTGCCATTGACACCCTCACCGGCGAGAGCCGGGTGCTGAAGGTGGACATCCTGCACGACGTCGGCCGATCGATCAACCCGGCCATCGACATAGGCCAGATTGAGGGCGGTTTTGTGCAGGGCATGGGCTGGCTCACCACCGAGCAACTGGTGTGGAACGACAAAGGGCACCTGAGTACCCACGCGCCCAGCACCTACAAGATCCCCACAGCGGGTGATGTGCCGCAGCACTTCGAGGTGACGCTGTGGCCCGAGCCCAATCGCGAAGACAACGTGTTTGGCAGCAAGGCCGTGGGCGAGCCGCCCTTCATGCTGGCCATCAGTGTGTACGAGGCCTTGCGCCATGCGGTGGAACAAGCGCGCGCCGATGGCCGCGCCGTGCAACTCACGGCACCTGCGACAGCGGAAAACGTCTTGGCAGCACTCCAGCCGTGAATGCAAAAGCCCGCTGGGCAGCGGGCTATTGCAGGGTGCCGCAGAGGAGCCTGCGCGCTACAAACAGGTACAGCTAAACGCCGGCCAGTGAGCGCAAACCGCCCGGGTCCACCAGATTGACGATGCGGCCCGAGCCGCTGATCAGGCTGCGTTCGCGCAGATGGCGCAGCACGCGTGACAGCGTTTCAGGCGCAATGCCCAGCTGGGCTGCAATCAGGCGTTTGCGCTGCTGCAGCTTGACCGAGCACACCCCTTTGTCGGTGGACTCGGCATGGCGCAGCAGCCACTCGGCGCAGCGTGCCTCCGCGTCTTTGGACAAGCGACTCACCGCCAACTCAATTTGCTGACGGTGCGCGCGCGCCACGTCCTTGAGGATGGCCAGCGCAGCCACGGTGCTGCCGGTGAGCGATGCGCGAAATTCATCCAGCGGCACGCGGCGCAACACCACTTCGGTCTCGGCCACGGCATCGACCGCACTGGGCAAGTCGAGCACCGCTGCATTGGCCTCCAGCCAGGCCGGGCCTTCCACCACAGCGAACTGATGCTCCATCGCCTGCGCTGCATCGGCATCGCCATCGGTCAGAGCCAAATCGGCGGCAGACGCAACACCCAACACCACCCGACCGGACTCAATAAATACGGCCACGCCCGCAGGCACACCCCGTCGCAACAAGGCGGTGCCAGGTGCTACCGACTGGGAAGGGTAGGCGGAGGTGAGTGCGTATTGACTGGCTAACATGGCACTCACTTTGCCGTGTTGCAGCCCTTGTCACATTGAGCGAGATCAAAGATCGCTGTAAAAGTAATAGTCGGCGCTATGATCACTCAGCACAGCCCGATACGCACGGCAACGCGGCGCTCGCCTCTGGAAAGATAGGGTTTCTCCAGCGGGATTCGGCCTCGATTTTTTTGCCAACCCCAACGATTGAGAGCGCCCCATGGCCAGCTTGCTGATTCACAACGCCCACACCATAGCCACCCAGGATGACGCCCGCACGGAGCTGCGCCATGCGTCCCTTTTTATTCGCGACGGAGTCATCGCCTTCGTGGGACCATCGTCCGATGTCCCCCCTGAGGCCTTGCAGGCCGACGAGGTGATTGACGCCAGCCACCACCTGGTCATTCCGGGTTTGGTCAACACCCACCACCACATGTACCAGAGCCTGACGCGGGCCGTACCGCAAGTGCAAAACGCCGAACTGTTCGGCTGGTTGCGCGGCCTGTACCCGATCTGGGCCGGGCTCACACCGGACATGGTGCAGGTCTCCACCCAGGTGGCCATGGCTGAGCTGCTGCTGTCGGGCTGCACCACCAGCAGCGACCACCTCTACATCTACCCCAATGGCGTGCGTCTGGACGACAGCATTCATGCGGCGCGCGAAATCGGCATGCGCTTTACGGCCACCCGCGGCAGCATGAGCGTGGGCCAGAGCCAAGGTGGCCTGCCGCCCGACCGCGTGGTGGAGAAGGAAGACTTCATCCTCAAGGAAACACAGCGTGTGATTGAGGCGCACCACGACGCAGGCTTTGGCGCCATGACGCAAGTGGCAGTGGCGCCCTGTTCACCCTTTAGCGTCAGCCGCGATCTGATGCACCTGTCAGCCGAACTCGCGCGTGCCCACGGCGTGCGCCTGCACACGCACCTGGCCGAGAACGACCACGACCTGGCCTACTCACGCGAGATGTTCGGCTGCACACCCACCGAATACGCGCAGGACCTGGGCTGGCTGGGGCCCGATGTCTGGCACGCGCACTGCGTCAAGCTCGACGACGCGGGCATCAGCCAGTTTGCTGCCAGCAAGACTGGTGTGGCGCATTGCCCTTGCAGCAATATGCGCCTGGCCAGCGGCATCGCCCCTGTACGGCGCATGCTCGATGCCGGTGTGCCGGTGGGCCTGGGCGTGGATGGCAGCGCCAGCAACGACGCCGCCCACATGGTGAACGAAGCACGCCAGGCTTTGCTGCTGGCCCGCGTGGGCCGGGCCGTGCAGCCGCCCGAACAACGCACGCTGGCCAATGGCGAGCGCAAGACATTTTTCGGCTGCGACCTCGGGCCCGCAGAGATGACCGCACGCGATGCCCTGCACATGGCCACGCGTGGTGGCGCGCAGGTGCTGGGGCGTAGCGACATAGGCCACCTGGCGCCGGGCATGTGTGCCGACCTGGTGCTGTTTAACCTCAACACACTGTCGTTTGCCGGCGGTGCCGTGCACGACCCCGTGGGTGCCCTGCTGCTGTGCGGCAGCCCGCAAACGGACACCAGCGTGGT
>CANFIH010000229.1 GCA_947446855.1 Burkholderiales bacterium | reverse complement strand
TGCCGCTGGGCGACAATTCCGGCCTATGACCACTTCCTTCACCACATTGCCCGAGTGGCTCGCCTATTGCGAGCAGTTGCATCCCAAGAACATCGACATGGGGCTGGAGCGCGTGCGCACCGTGGCAGACCGCATGGGCCTGCGCTTTGCCTGTCCCGTGATTACCGTGGCCGGCACCAACGGCAAGGGCTCGACCTGCGCCATGCTGGAGTCCATCCTGCGCCAGGCCGGTTACAAGACCGGTGTCTACAGCTCGCCGCATCTGGTGCAGTTCGAGGAGCGGCTGCGGCTAAACGGCGAGATGGTGTCTGCCGACGCGCTGGTGGCCGGCTTTGCCGCCGTGGAGCGCGCCCGCGTGCAGGGTGAGGTGGTGTCGCTGACCTACTTTGAATTCAGCACCCTGGCCATTTTTGACGTGATGCGCAACATGGGGCTGGATGTGGTGATTCTGGAGGTGGGCCTGGGCGGCCGTCTGGACGCCGTCAACATCATCGATACCGACTGCGCCATCATCACCAGCATCGATCTGGACCATATGGAGCTGCTGGGCAACGACCGCGAGACGATTGGCCGGGAAAAAGCCGGCATCATGCGTACCGGCCGCCCGGTGGTGGTGAGCGACCCGGTGCCGCCGCAATCCCTGCTGGACCGTGCGATGGAAGTGGGTGCCGACCTGTGGCGTGTGGGGCAGGACTTCAATATTTCCGGCGACAAGCAGCAGTGGGGTTGGGCAGGGCGCGGCAGGCGTTACAGCGGCCTGGCGTACCCCGCACTGCGCGGTGCCAACCAGCTGGTCAATGCCGCTGGTGTGCTGGCCGCATTGACCGCCGTGCGTGAACTGCTGCCGGTAACGGCCCAGGCGGTGCGCAACGGCCTGGCCTTTGTCGAGCTGACCGGGCGCTTCCAGATCATCCCGGGCCAGCCCACGCTGGTGCTGGACGTGGCGCACAACCCGCATTCGGTGGCGGCGCTGGCCGCCAATCTGGACGCCATGGGCTTCTTTCCCACCACCCATGCGGTGTTTGGCGCCATGGCCGACAAGGATCTGGCGCCCATGCTGGCCAAGGTCGGCCCCATGCTGGACCGTTGGTATTTCACCGACCTGCCCACGCCGCGTGCCGCCAGTGGCGTTGCGCTGCAGGCCGCCTGGGAGGCTCAAAACACCCGCAAGGATGCCAAGGCGCAGGCTTTTGCGTCGCCCGACGCCGCGCTCAAGGCGGCCATCGCCGCTGCAGACCCCGCTGATAGAATCGTCGTATTCGGGTCCTTTTACACAGTAGGCGGTATCTTGCAAGAGGGTTTGCCCCGCCTGCACGCCACCCACCTGTCACCTTAAACCCCTAAATCCGCGCACGCGCATCCATGGCATTTTTCAAACTTCGCAGAGCCGCCGGGGAACAGCCGGCACCGGCACCAGCCCCTGAGAGCGTGGATGCGTTGCGCAAGCGCGCACGTTACCGCCTGGCGGGTGCTGCGATTTTGGTGCTGGCCGGTGTGGTCGGTTTTCCGCTGCTGTTTGACAACCAGCCGCGCCCGATTGCGGTGGATATCCCGATCGATATTCCGGACAAGGCCAAGGTCAAACCGCTGGTGGTGGCCCCGGTCAGCGATGCCAAGCCCAGCGTGACGGCGGCCCCTGCTGAGCCTGTGGCTTCAGTGCCTATGACCGCAGTGCCCGAGGTCGCGGTTTTTCACGCTGCCAGCGGCCCCGTGGCGCTGCCCAAGCCCGTGGCCCAGGAACTCAAGCCAGCGCCCAAGGAAGTGCAGAAAGAAGTGCAGAAGGAAGAGGTCATCCTCTCGTCCTCCAAGCCAGTTGCCAATCCGGTGCCGGCCAAGGCCGAAGAAAAGTCCGTGGCCAAACCTGAAGCCAAGGCGGAACCCAAGCCGGCCGAGAAAAAGGCCGACAAGCCAGCCGACAGCGCGGCACGCTTTGTGGTGCAGTTTGGTGCCTTTACCGACTCCGCCCACGCGCACGAAGCCCGCCTGAAGGTCGAAAAGACCGGCCTTAAAACCTACGCGCAAATTGCCGATACACCGGACGGCAAGAAATTCCGCGTTCGTGTGGGCCCCTTCGAGAAGCGCGCGGACGCTGAAAAAGCTGCCGAAAAGATCAAAAAGATTGGCATGCCCGCAGCCATTCTGGGGCTGTAAGCAGTGCCTGTTGCTTTAGTGCCGCTGGACTGGGCTTGCCTTGCGGTTTTGCTGGGCTCCCTGTTGGTCGGTGCCTGGCGCGGCCTGGTGGTGGAAGTGTTGTCGGTGGCCAGTTGGCTGGCCGCCTTTGTGCTGGCCCAATGGTTTGCCCCTGCTGTGGCAGCCAAGCTGCCTATGGCGGGCGCGGCCGAAGCGGTGCGCTATGCAGCCGGTTTTGTGCTGGTGTTTGTAGCCACGCTGTTTGCCGGCGCCCTGATCGGTTTTCTGGTCTCCAAATTGCTGTCCGCCGTGGGGCTGGGCGCTATCAATCGCCTGCTGGGTGCGCTGTTCGGCGTGCTGCGCGGCGTACTGCTGATTCTGGCCGCCACAGTCGTGGTGGGTATGACGCCCTGGGGTGCGTCTGCTGAATGGCAGGCCTCTACCGGTGCGCGTTGGGCGACGGCAACACTGGGTCTACTCAAGCCCGTGCTGCCGCAAGAGTTCGGAAAATATTTACCTTCTTCGTGAGCATAAAACCATGTGTGGAATAGTCGGCGTTGTCAGCAACGCACCGGTCAATCAGTTGATATACGACACCTTGCTGCTGCTGCAGCACCGGGGTCAGGATGCGGCGGGGATTGTGACCCAGCAGGAGCGCAAGTTCTTCATGCACAAAGCCAAGGGCATGGTGCGCGACGTGTTTCGCACCCGCGACATGCGCTCACTGCCGGGCAACTGCGGCCTGGGCCAGGTGCGCTACCCCACAGCCGGTAACGCCTTCAGCGAAGAAGAGGCGCAGCCTTTCTATGTGAATGCACCGTTCGGCATCGTGCTGGTGCACAACGGCAATCTGACCAATGCCCATGCGCTCAAGAGCGAGCTGTTCCTGACCGACCACCGCCACATCAACACCGAGAGCGACTCCGAAGTGCTGCTCAATGTGCTGGCGCATGAGGTTGAGCGCACCACGCGTGGCGCCGATTTGCAACCGCAGGACTTGTTCAACGCGGTGCGCCAGGTGCATAAGCGCGTCAAGGGCTCGTACGCCGTGATCGCGCTGATTGCGGGCCATGGCGTGCTGGCCTTCCGCGACCCGTTCGGCATTCGTCCCCTGTGCATGGGACGCAACGACGAAGGCAATGTGGTCGTGGCCAGCGAATCCGTGGCGCTCGAGGGCACCGGCCACCATTTCGACCGCAACATCAATCCGGGTGAAGCGGTGTTCATCGATCTGCAAGGCAAGGTGCACGCAGAGCAATGCGCCGAGTCACCGTCGCTGAATCCCTGCATTTTCGAATTCGTCTACCTGGCCCGCCCGGACTCGGTGATGGATGGCATCTCGGTGTACCAGGCGCGTTTGAACCTGGGTGAGACCTTGGCCAAGCGCGTGGTCTCCACCGTGCCACCGAATGAAATTGACGTGGTCATCCCGATTCCCGAATCCAGCCGCCCGAGTGCGGCGCAGTTGGCGCAATTGCTGGGTCTGCCCTACCGCGAAGGTTTTGTGAAGAACCGCTACGTAGGCCGCACCTTCATCATGCCGGGCCAGGCCGTGCGCAAGAAATCCGTGCGCCAGAAGCTCAACGTGATTGCCAGCGAGTTCAAGGGCCGCAACGTGCTGCTGGTCGATGACTCCATCGTGCGCGGCACCACCAGCCGCGAGATCGTGCAAATGGCGCGTGATGCCGGTGCCCGCAAGGTCTATATGGCCAGTGCCGCGCCACCGGTGCGCTTTCCCAATGTGTATGGCATCGACATGCCCACCCCCAACGAGCTGGTGGCGCACAACCGCACGGTGGAAGAAATCCGCGAAATCATCGGCTGCGACGCCCTGATTTACCAGGACGTGGAAGCCATGAAAAAAGCCGTTGCATCGCTGAACAAGGACTTGGCCGGTTTCGATGCCTCCTGCTTTGATGGCGTTTACGTCACCGGTGACATCACGGCGGCTGACATCACGCGCCTGGGTGCGAGCCGCGTGGGCGGCGAAGAAGGTATGGAAGACAACTCGCGCCTGGCCTTGCCAAACCACGGAAATTGATCTGCCCATGACGCAAAGAAAACTGCCCTCTGGTTTGCGCCCTGAAACCCTGGCCCTGCGCACCGCGCTGGAGCCCAGCCAGTATGGTGAAAACTCCGAAGCCCTGTTTCTGACCAGCAGCTTCCTGCAGCCCGACGCGGCCACCGCCGCGCGCCGCTTCGCCATGGAAGAGGAGGGTTACACCTACACCCGTGTGGGCAACCCGACTGTCTCCAGCATGGAAATGCGCCTGGCCGCCCTCGAAGGCACGGAGACTGCCGTAGCCACTGCCACCGGCATGGCCGCCATCCTGTTGCTGGGCATGGGCGTGCTGCGCGCCGGAGACCACGTGATCTGCTCGCAATCGGTGTTTGGCTCGACCATTCGCCTGTTCTCGGGTGAATTCGGCAAGTTTGGCGTGGAAACCACCTATGTGCCGCAATCGGATGTGGCGGCCTGGGCTGCGGCCGTCAAGCCCAACACCAAGCTGCTGTTTGCCGAGACGCCGACCAACCCGCTGACGGACGTGTGCGACATCCAGGCGCTGGCCGACATTGCCCACCAAGCTGGCGCCCTGCTGGCGGTGGACAACTGCTTTGCCACGCCCATATTGCAAAAGCCCACCGACATGGGTGCCGACTTCGTCATCCACTCCGGCACCAAGTACCTGGACGGCCAGGGCCGTGTCATGGCCGGCGCCATCTGCTGCAGCCAGAAGCACAAGGATGAGGTCTTTTTGCCGATCACCCGCACGGCCGGCATGGTGCTCGCACCGTTCAACGCCTGGGTCGTGCTCAAGGGCATGGAGACCCTGGGCATCCGCATGAAGGCGCATTGCGACAACGCTCTGGCACTGGCCACCTGGCTGGAAGCGCAGCCCGAAGTGGCGCGTGTCTATTACCCGGGCTTGAAGTCCCATGCCCAGCACGATTTGGCCATGCGCCAGCAGTCGGGGCTGGGCGGGCCGGTGGTGTCATTTGATGTGAAGGCGGCGAACCCGGAAGACGCACGCCAACGCGCCTTCCATGTGATCGACAGCACCCTGGTGTGCTCCATCACCACCAACCTGGGTGACACCAAGACCACCATCTGCCATCCCGCCACCACCTCGCATGGGCGTCTGAGCGAAGCACAGCGCCAGGCAGCAGGCGTCAGCCAGGGACTGATCCGCCTGGCCGTGGGCCTGGACCATATTGAAGACCTGAAGACCGACCTGCTGCGCGGCCTCGACAGCTTGAGCACCCTGAAATAAATGACTACCAAGACCCGCACCCGTTTCGCCCCGTCACCCACCGGTTTTATCCACCTGGGCAATATCCGCTCGGCGTTGTACCCCTGGGCCTTTGCCCGTTCCACCGGTGGCGATTTCATTCTGCGCATTGAAGACACCGATGTGGAGCGTTCTACGCAAGCCGCGGTGGACGTCATCCTCGAAGGCATGGCCTGGCTGGGCCTGGACCATGATGAAGGCCCGTTCTACCAAATGCAGCGCATGGACCGCTACAAGGAAGTGCTGGCACAGATGCAAGCCAAAGGCCTGGTCTATCCCTGCTACATGTCGATGGCCGAGCTCGACGCCCTGCGCGAGAAGCAGATGGCCAATAAAGAGAAGCCACGCTACGACGGCACCTGGCGCCCGGAGCCCGGCAAGACCTTGCCTGCCATCCCCGAAGGCGTAAAGCCCGTGCTGCGTTTCAAGAACCCGCAGGGCGGTGTGGTCGCCTGGGACGACAAGGTCAAGGGCCATGTCGAGTTCAGCAACGACGAACTCGATGACTTGGTGATTGCCCGCCCGGATGGGACGCCCACCTACAACTTCTGCGTGGTGGTGGACGATATGGACATGGCCATTACCCACGTCATCCGCGGTGACGACCACGTGAACAACACGCCGCGCCAGATCAACATCTTCCGTGCCTTGGGGTCTGAGCCGCCGGTCTACGCCCACCTGCCCACCGTGCTCAATGAGCAGGGCGAGAAGATGAGC
>CANFIH010000228.1 GCA_947446855.1 Burkholderiales bacterium | reverse complement strand
CTACGAGGCGGCCAAAAAGGCTGCCCCGAACCGCTGGAGCGGGCCCACCAGGAACTGGGCACCCATCAAGGTTGTTCACCTCAACCCCAACCAGTCCAGCGCTGAGAAGATCCATCGAAGGGCTGAATCTAAAGAACACAAAAAAGCTGCTTAACACTTACTCTTGGGCGACAACTAGATTGACATCCTCCGATGCCGCTCTGGGCGACGCTCAACTCGGTGCCGCACAACACCTTGCGCAGCGACACCGTCACCTCCAGCACGCCCGAAGAATTCGAGGCGATTCACTGGGTCAACTACCTCTGCTTTTGTTGAAGAAATTCCGCAGCATGCTCCGAACCCTCAGAAGCGCGTAGTGGATCAGTTTCATGACGAAAACACCCATGCCATCTGCCTATTTGGCAACCAACTGGTTGGCGTGATTGGCGGGCGTTGCCAGCGCCCCTTTTCTCTGGAACCGTGCAGCAGTTGGCCCTGTACCGCCACCTGGGCTTCGAGCTTTTTGGCCAGACCGTCGGCATTTGCTACGCCGTCTATCAACCGATGTACATGACGCTGGCAAGCGATGCGATTGCAGCCCAACTGGCGGTGACGAAGCAGGCGGGGGGGTGTTGTCCAACAGTGAATTGGGTGAGCGACTGGTGGACCATGTCAGGCGTTATGGGCTTGACTTCCGCGTCGTGGGTGCGCCCCGTGGCGATGCCCTGGATCTGGCGGAACTGGTGCACCAGCTGCGGCAGCAAGCCACCGGCTGGGTATGGGCTGGGGCCTGTGAAACCTCGACCGGCACGGACAACCAGGTGGAGCACCTGAAGCGCTTGTGCCGGGCCGCCCTGCTCCACACCGAACGGCCCGCGCGTTAGCTCGCCATTCAAAGCGCCGACGCCGCCCTCTGCGCGCAGTTGGAAGCAGAAGGTTTGCGGATCAGGGGGCGCCTGTGCGAACCCGCGGCATTGTGACGCTGGAGATTCCCGCCGAAGTTCCCCCAGCACACTGCTCAAGTCCATGGCCCACCTTGGTTACCTGCTGGCCGGCCGCAGCGGGTATTTGCAGCAACGCAACTGGGTGCAAATTTGCCTGATAGGCCAATTGCAAAACAACCTGCTGGAGATGCTGCGAAAATTGGGGCAGCAGATCAGGGATCTGCGGGGCGTGGGCGCTTGACGGTCAGAGGGGAACCGAACGCGCGCATGGTGAACCTACCAGCTAGCCCGCTGCGCCCGAAACCAGCGTAAATGCGGCTGGGTTCCATATGGACTGCACCGATAGATCGATGGCAGAACCCGGCCAATAGAGATGATCGGGCGTAGACCACTGAACGTCTGATATCAGCTCAATCCCCCCCTTTCGAAAACAGGGGAATTGATCGAAAGGCATGGGCAACTCTTCGTCGGCAAGTTGGAGCCAAAAACTATGCCTGCAAAATATGGGGAAATTCAGCTGCCAAAGTGTTGGCTCCAGGCATGTTGGATCGCCTGCAGGCTGGCGCCGAAGTCAATGCGCCACGTGATTCAAATGGGCTCTCCCGGTTTCGCCGTAGGTTCGCACAATGGGCACAAGCGTTGGTGAGCGTCGCAGCTATTGCTGCCGTACTCGTGCTTCTTCGCCTCGCACTACATTACCCAAACTGTCGCAAACCGATGAGTTTTGCTCCTCTGCGACGTTTTTCGAAGCAGCACTTGGCGATTCCTGTTTGAATCTCCGACCAGCATGGACTCCTGCTATTTGTTCTGGCGCCTAAAGTGGAGTTAACCGGCCCGCGCGGCTTTTCGCACAGGTCATGTTGACCTTACTGTTAGGCAACCATCGGCAACCCGACGGGGCTTCCGTATTGGTTGGATTGATCGCTGCCCCTACTCGCAAGCCAAATAACGAGCGGGATAAGGCCGATGATTGTGCAAGCAATCAGCATCCACCAGCCGCTGCGGTTGGTGTCGTGCAGCCGTCTTGCCGCTGCGGAAAGGGAAGGCAGCAAGAGTGCCAGATTGACGAGGCCGGATACGACTCCCGAATGGTCAACAATCAGCGAACCCCAGCTGAGAAGGATGGTAAACAAGTAGAACCACCAATACTCAGGCCGCGAGGCTCTGCCGCTGAAATCGACATATTTCCCCATGCAGACAGCTATTGACTTGCCGAATGTCATTTGTTCACTGGAGGCATATGCGTATGCAGGTGCGGACGCGGGACTGGATGGGTTCAATGCTGCGATGTTGGCGCCACAACTACCGCAAAACTTTACGCCATCAGAATTCTCATTGCCGCATATTGGACAGAACATAACAGTCTCCCTTCGTCTTGATGAACAGTGTGAACCCATTGTGAGGCATTTTCATAACCTTGATGGCATCCAATAACCACAGGGTGTGGCTGGCCGGCAGGACTGCGGCGAGAGCCTTGAAGAACGTCCGAATTCAGGGGCGCGACGCGGCCTCACTGCGGCGCGTCCCCTGGAATGAAGTGTTAGGCATTGGCACTCTTCCCAATGCCCACTATTACAAGAAACAAAACGAAAAATGCGACCGTCGCTAGCACTCTGGGCACACCGATCTTTTCGTGAGAAATCAAAACTCCCTCGTCCTTATCCCATGAGGTGATGCCATTCTTGGTCAGTCGTCCGTGGGCGACAAGCATCGTAATCAATGCCGCTATTGGGAACCCTGTTCCAAAACCTCGCCACCAGACTTTCAAGCTCCGCGTGAGTGCCTGAGAAAAGCCAATAGGAGACCCTGAGGTCAATGCAATATTCGTTTTTAACAGCCACTTTCCCGGCGTGGTTTGAAATGACGAGAGCAACAGAGCCTCGACAAACACCCATGCAAAAACCAACATCATTCCCAGCGCGTATTCGTTCTGCCTTTCAAGAAAATCCGGCGCAGAAATTCCGAGAAACACGCCGCTAATTAGGCTAAAAGAATAAATATCGAACATTCTGGCCCAATACCGAACCCACGGTCGTACTTGAGTCGATGCGGATGAAACTTCGGAAGCAGGGATTGTTATTTGTTGCACGAGCGGTTGTGCAGTTGACAAAACAGAACCACACTTTGCGCAGAATTTTGCATTCTGAATTGCGAGTTCACCGCATTTGCTACAGAACATGATTGCTACTCCATTCAATGTCTAACGTCGGCGCAGTCCGGCACGCAGCAAGCGCTGCGAAGCGGCAGCCTTCGGCTGCGTGTCCGTGCAGAGCAAATTGTCAGATCTCACTACTTGCACTGACCACATGAACCCGAGCAAGGCGTTCTGCCATGCGCGTTTGCCATCCAGGCCCGGTGGCGCGCCACTTGGAAATAACATCTACCGGCAAACGCAAGGAAATAAGTTGCCTGGGACTTGCAGACTTGGGGCGGCCACCTTTTTTAACCACAGCACGGCTAAGTAGGTCATCGGTGAGTTCTGGCAGCTCTTTGTATTCCACAGGCTTTACAACATGCGCATCTACACGCGCAAGATCAGAACCCAAAGTACGGGGCGAGGCGTGTTTGTTCACGATCATTTGCCTTTCGCATACTAAAAATGTGGCGCACCGCACCACGCGGGGTGTAGCCGACAACCACCAGGCGTCCGGCCAGTAGGCCGTAACAAATGATCCGCTTTTCACCATAGTCCCTGCGCGTATCTTCAACCTCAACTGTCAGGCCATCGAACACGGCAACTGCATCTTCAAAATCCAATCCGCGATCTGCCAACGCCTTTTCACGTTTCGAGGGATCGTAGGATACGAGCATAGGATTATTGTATATACGAAAACATGCTGTTGCAATCACAAACAATCACCACTTCGTCGCCCACGCGGTGAAATTTAACGTAAAGATGACCGGCACACAAAAATTTGCGGCGAAGCCGCCTCCTGCTGTTGTGGGTCCGTGTCCATTGACATGTTATTCCTCGATCATCCGAGAACGCCAATAGCCTGGTTTCCTATCGTCCGGTGCGATTGCCAGCACCAGGATTTCATCACCGCGGTGTAGGTACACGACTGAAAACGGAAAGCGCTTCGGGAAAACTCGGCGAGTGCCGTACCTGTGAGGTGAGCCCATATCCGGAAATTCAGCGGCAATCGCGAGCGCCCGCTCAACGACCGTTGCGAATCGCTCACCGAGCGGCGGACTGATCTTTGCGTAGTACTGCACCTCCCGCGCCAACTCGGCCTCGTGAAACCGGACGCGCATCACTTCAGCAGACGTCGAACTTCCGCAAATACTTCTTCAGCGGGAATGAGCTTTGCGGCACCAGCGTCGATATCAGCAATTCGGAGTCGAATCTCCTCGTCCCAAGCCGCCTCGACTTCGTCGTCTGTCTCGTGCACAGTAGCTAGGATCTCCTCGGCCAATCGAACCCGGTCCGCCGGAGGCAGCGTTCGAGCTTGTGAACTGAGTTCTTCGATGAGATTGGCCATAGTGATCCTCTAGTGGAACCTCAAGTCTCTACTGCTGAAGGGCGCGAACCGCTATGAGCGCCGGCCTCGATGGATAACGTTGAAGTCAAGCCGCGACGCGCTTGGGCTTTGTCGGGCTTGGACGACCAGTTAAATTTCTCGCTGGCCGAGGTCTGCGAACCAGCCGAACCTCTAGCTTGCAATCCAACGCATCCGCATATTTGGTCAGCGTTGCCAGAGATGGTGAATGCTTGCCGCTACCCGACTCCATGCGTGCAACAGCAGACTGCGTAGTGCCGATCTTTTCTGCCACCTGCGCCTGGGTTAGACCTTGCGCAGCCCGCGCCTTCAAGAACTCGTCCAAAAGAGAAAACTCGTCGGCCAGTTTTTCGTATTCCGCCTTTACCTCAGCATTCTCCAATGCCTTAGTGCGAAGTTGTTTATGCGTCAACATTTTTCCACTCCTTCATTCGCTTGCGCGCAAATGCCAATTCTTTGGGCGGTGTCTTATCGGTTTTCTTCACAAACTGATGGAGCATAACGATCTTGCGATCCACCAAGGTGCAATAAAACACCCGCCCAATACCTTCACGTGATTTCAAACGCAACTCGAAGAGCCCCATGCTCATTGCCCGGGTATGAGGCATTCCTAAATCCGGGCCAAACTCAACCATGCGATCGGTGCAATGAAAGAATCTGGCCAAAATTCCCGGAGGTAGCGCCAGCACATCAGCCTACAACTTCTCATCGTGATATTTGATCTCCCATTTCATGTTAGAAATATAGCACGTTTGAGATAATTTAGGAACGCCGGATTGAGTCGATTGGCGTGAAATTTAACGCCCGAGGCCAACGGTAACGTAAAGCTCAGCGGCGACTTGCCGTTAGGCGTCCACTGCAGCGTTAGGTTAGCCATCGCGCTAGTTGATTGGCACACCATCTACTTTGATTGACACTCTGGCCTTGAGTGCCTTCTTGCCTGAGCCATAGGTGCGGATGTCGCCATCTGAGCCTCTGAGCCAGTATGGCTCTCCCTCAATTCGTGGAACGAAATGGGCCAGAGGCTCCTTTTCGCCAGTGACCATGTTCTTACAGAGTGGAAATGGGAATTGGACTTTCCCTAAGTCGCCATCCGAGAACTCGAAGTCGCCTCTGTCATACTCTGACTTCTGCCCCACTTCTCGAATCGCCCAAAAATTGCCCCGTTCGGCGCATATGGCATCGTAATATTTTTCGCACTTGATCTTTGTGGTCATCCTTCGATTTTGGAACTCAAACTCAACAGCGAATTCCCGTTCGATGGATATTACGGGGCGCTCAACCTTTGCGTCGAGACACTCGATGGCACCACATCCCTGTAGTAATACGGCTGCTAGTAAAGCGATCTTCTTCATGGTGGTTTCCGATGACTAATGTTTGAATTCACCGGATGGGAAGCAGTCCGGTGGAATGATTAGTTAGAGGCGTGGTAGATCTACTTCCCAATGTCTGGCCGTTCGGAGGTCAGCAACTGCGCCGAGACGCTTCCTTGTAAAGAGCAAGTAATGCGTGTAACACCTGGATACTTCTCTCCTGCTTCTTCAAGCAGAAACACCCGTTCTACTGTGTTATTTTTGGGGATGGTTCCGCTACTTAGGCCATCGTTCTTAATCCACTCACCATTGCTAACGGCGACATTGCGAATCTCAGACCGGACAAAAATTTCACCATCTCTTCGCAGGCGGTTTCCGTCTACGACAACTGGTTTGATTATCTT
>CANFIH010000227.1 GCA_947446855.1 Burkholderiales bacterium | reverse complement strand
TCCATCGCGGCGATCTGATCCGTCGTCAAGCCCTTGCTGAGCTGATCCGTCGTCAAGGCCGCAACCTGCGCGGTCGTCAAACCAACCACCTGATTGGTTGTCAAACCCTTGCTGATCTGGTTCGTCGAGAGCGCCTGAACCTGCGTCGTCGTCAACGCAGCCACATCGGCGGTCTGCATCGCAGCCACTTGGTCGGTCGTCAGACCCTTGTTAATTTGGTCCGTCGTCAGCGCCGCAATTTGCACGCTCGTCAGTCCCACCACCTGGTCAGTGGTCAAGCCCTTGCCCACCTGATCGGTAGTCAGCGCCTGCACTTGCTTGGTCGTAAGAGCCGCCACCTGATTGGTCGTCAAGCCCTTGCTGATCTGGTTTGTTGTGAGCGCTGCAACCTGGTCGGTTGTCAAAGCCGCCACATCGCGCGTCTCCATCGCCGCGACCTGATCGGTCGTCAAGCCCTTGCTAAGCTGATCCGTCGTGAGCGCTGCAACCTGTGCGGTTGTGAGTCCCACCACCTGGTCAGTCGTCAAGCCCTTGCTGATCTGGTTAGTCGTAAGCGCCTGCACTTGCGTTGTCGTCAACGCAGCCACATCGGCGGTCTGCATCGCCTTGACCTGATCCGTAGACAAGCCCTTGCTAATTTGGTCCGTCGTCAGAGCAGCAACCTGGGTGCTCGTCAGGCCCACCACCTGGTCGGTCGTCAAGCCTTTGCCCACCTGATCGGTCGTGAGTGCCTGTATCTGCTTGGTCGTAAGTGCCGCAACCTGGTTGGTGGTCAAGCCCTTGCTGATCTGGTTGGTCGTGAGTGCTGCAATCTGGTCAGTCGTCAGAGCGGCCACATCGCGCGTCTCCATCGCAGCGACCTGATCCGTCGTCAAGCCCTTGCTGAGTTGATCCGTCGTCAGCGCTGCAACTTGCGCAGTTGTCAAACCGACCACCTGGTTGGTCGTCAAGCCCTTGCTGATCTGGTTGGTCGAGAGGGCCTGCACCTGCGTCGTCGTCAGTGCAGCCACGTCGGCTGTTTCCATCGCAGCCACTTGATCGGTCGTCAGACCTTTGCTCACCTGGTCGGTGGTCAGTGCAGCCACTTGTGTGCTCGTCAGACCCACCACCTGATCGGTCGTCAGACCCTTGCCTACCTGATCGGTCGTAAGCGCCTGCACCTGCTTGGTTGTCAGTGCCGCAACCTGACTTGTTGTCAGACCCTTGCTGATCTGGTTCGTCGTGAGTGCCACAACTTGGTCGGTCGTTAGGGCCGCCACATCGCGGGTTTCCATCGCCTTCACCTGGTCGGTGGTCAAGCCCTTGCTGAGCTGATCCGTCGTCAGTGCTGCAACCTGCGCCGTTGTCAAACCAACCACCTGATCGGTTGTCATGCCCTTGCTGATCTGGTTAGTCGAGAGCGCCTGCACCTGTGTTGTCGTCAGCGCCGCCACATCGGCGGTCTGCATCGCTGCGACCTGATCCGTCGTCAGACCCTTGCTCACCTGGTCGGTCGTCAGAGCAGCCACTTGCGTGCTCGTCAGTCCCACCACCTGGTCGGTCGTCAAGCCTTTGCCCACCTGATCGGTTGTGAGTGCCTGCACTTGCTTGGTCGTCAGCGCGGCCACCTGGCTGGTCGTCAAGCCCTTGCTGATCTGGTTCGTCGTGAGCGCTGCAACCTGGTCGGTCGTCAAAGCCGCCACATCACGCGTTTCCATCGCCTTCACCTGATCCGTCGTCAAGCCCTTGCTGAGCTGATCGGTCGTCAAGGCTGCAACCTGTGCGGTTGTCAAACCAACTACCTGATCCGTCGTCAAGCCCTTGCTGATCTGGTTGGTCGAGAGCGCCTGCACCTGTGTTGTCGTCAACGCAGCCACATCGGCGGTCTGCATGGCTGCAACCTGATCGGTCGTCAGACCCTTGCTCACCTGGTCGGTGGTCAGTGTTGCGATTTGCGTGCTGGTCAGTCCCACGACTTGGTCGGTGGTCAAGCCCTTGCCAACCTGATCGGTTGTGAGTGCCTGTACTTGCTTGGTCGTCAGCGCCGCCACTTGGCTGGTCGTCAAGCCCTTGCTGATCTGGTTCGTTGTGAGCGCTGCAACCTGATCGGTCGTCAAAGCCGCCACATCACGCGTTTCCATCGCCTTCACTTGGTCCGTCGTCAAGCCCTTGCTGAGCTGATCGGTCGTCAAGGCTGCAACCTGTGCGGTGGTGAGTGCCACCACTTGATCGGTCGTCAAGCCCTTGCTGATTTGGTTGGTCGAGAGCGCCTGCACCTGCGTTGTCGTCAAGGCGGCCAGATCGGCTGTCTGCATCGCAGCCACTTGGTCGGTCGTCAAGCCCTTGCTAATTTGGTCCGTTGTCAGCGCAGCCACTTGCGTGCTCGTCAGGCCCACCACCTGATCGGTCGTCAGGCCTTTGCCGATTTGATCGGTCGTGAGTGCCTGCACTTGCTTGGTTGTCAATGCGGCAACCTCGTTGGTGGTCAGACCCTTGCTGATCTGGTTCGTCGTGAGAGCCACGATCTGGTCGGTCGTCAAGGCCGCCACATCGCGCGTCTCCATCGCCGCGACCTGATCGGTAGTCAAACCCTTGCTGAGCTGATCCGTCGTCAAGGCGGCAATCTGAGCGGTCGTCAGTCCCACCACCTGGTTGGTTGTCAGACCCTTGCTGATCTGGTTGGTCGTGAGCGCCTGCACCTGCGTAGTGGTCAATGTGGCCAAATCCGCGGTCTGCATCGCGGCCACTTGATCCGTCGTCAGACCCTTGCTAATTTGGTCTGTCGTCAATGCCGAAGGTTGCACCGTGGTCAAAGCAACAACTTGATCGGTGGTCAAACCCTTGCCCACCTGATCCGTGGTCAGTGCCTGAACCTGCTTGGTCGTAAGGGACGCCACCTGATTGGTGGTCAGACCTTTGCTGATCTGGTTGGTCGTCAGCGCTGCTATCTGGTCAGTCGTCAACGCTGCCACGTCGCGCGTTTCCATCGCGGCGACCTGATCCGTCGTCAAGCCCTTGCTCACTTGGTCAGTCGTCAGCGCAGCCACCTGGGTGCTCGTAAGTCCCACCACCTGATCGGTCGTCAAACCCTTGCTGATCTGATTGGTCGAGAGCGCCTGCACCTGCGTCGTCGTCAGTGCAGCTACATCACGCGTCTCCATCGCCTTGACCTGATCCGTCGACAAGCCTTTGCTAATCTGGTCTGTCGTCAGCGCAGCAACCTGCGTGCTCGTCAGGCCCACCACCTGGTCGGTCGTCAAGCCCTTGCCCACCTGATCGGTCGTCAGCGCTTGCACCT
This sequence comes from Burkholderiales bacterium, assembly GCA_947446855.1. Classification (GTDB taxonomy): domain Bacteria; phylum Pseudomonadota; class Gammaproteobacteria; order Burkholderiales; family Burkholderiaceae_C; genus Allorhodoferax. The sequence continues at coordinate 2,868 of CANFIH010000227.1, read as the reverse complement.
GCTTGGTCGTCAGTGCAGCCACCTCATTGGTAGTCAAACCCTTGCTGATCTGGTTTGTCGTGAGCGACACGATTTGGTCAGTCGTCAGGGCCGCCACGTCGCGCGTTTCCATCGCAGCGATCTGATCGGTCGTCAAGCCCTTACTCACTTGATCCGTCGTCAGTGCGGCTACCTGTGCGGTCGTCAAACCAACCACCTGGTTGGTCGTCAAGCCCTTGCTAATCTGGTTGGTCGTGAGCGCCTGCACCTGTGTCGTTGTCAGGGCAGCCACATCCGCGGTTTCCATCGCTACGACCTGATCGGTCGTCAGACCCTTGCTCACTTGATCCGTCGTCAAAGCCGCAACTTGCGTGCTCGTCAGGCCTACCACCTGGTCGGTCGTCAAGCCCTTGCCCACCTGATCGGTGGTCAGCGCCTGTACTTGCTTGGTGGTCAATGCGGCCACTTGGCTGGTCGTCAGACCTTTGCTGATCTGGTTCGTCGTGAGCGCCACGATCTGGTCGGTCGTCAGTGCCGCCACATCGCGCGTTTCCATCGCCTTCACTTGGTCGGTCGTCAAGCCCTTGCTTAGCTGATCCGTCGTCAGGGCTGCAACCTGTGCGCTCGTCAAACCAACCACTTGGTCGGTCGTCAAGCCTTTGCTGATCTGGTTGGTCGTGAGCGCCTGCACCTGTGTCGTCGTCATGGCGGCCAAATCGGCAGTCTGCATCGCAGCCACTTGGTCGGTCGTCAGACCCTTGCTCACCTGATCAGTCGTCAGAGCCGCCACTTGCGTGCTGGTAAGTCCCACTACCTGATCGGTCGTCAGACCCTTGCCCACCTGATCGGTGTTGAGTGCCTGTACTTGCTTGGTCGTCAGAGCCGCCACTTGGCTGGTCGTCAGACCCTTGCTAATCTGGTTCGTAGTGAGCGCCCCGATCTGGTCGGTCGTCAGGACCGCCACATCGCGCGTCTCCATCGCCTTTACTTGGTCGGTCGTCAAACCCTTGCTGAGTTGATCCGTTGTCAAGGCTGCAACCTGTGCAGTTGTCAAACCAACCACCTGATCGGTCGTCAAACCCTTGCTGATTTGGTTGGTGGTTAGTGCCTGCACCTGTGTTGTCGTCATGGCTGCCAAATCGGCAGTCTGCAACGCTGCCACCTGATCGGTCGTCAGACCCTTGCTCACCTGGTCAGTGGTCAGAGAGGCCACTTGTGTGCTCGTCAGTCCCACCACCTGGTCGGTGGTCAGGCCCTTGCCCACCTGATCGGTGGTCAGTGCCTGTACTTGCTTAGTCGTAAGAGCAGCCACCTGGTTGGTCGTCAAGCCCTTGCTGATCTGGTTCGTTGTGAGCGCGGCAACCTGATCAGTTGTCAATGCCGCCACATCGCGGGTCTCCATCGCCTTGACCTGATCCGTCGTCAAGCCCTTGCTGAGCTGATCTGTAGTCAAGGCTGCAACCTGTGCAGTCGTCAGTCCCACCACCTGATCGGTCGTCAAGCCCTTGCTGATCTGATTGGTGGTGAGTGCCTGCACTTGCGTTGTCGTCATGGCTGCCAGATCGGCAGTCTGCATAGCAGCCACTTGATCTGTCGACAGACCCTTACTGATTTGATCTGTCGTCAGAGCCGCCACTTGCGTACTGGTCAGACCCACCACTTGGTCCGTCGTCAAGCCCTTGCCTACCTGATCGGTTGTGAGTGCCTGTACCTGCTTGGTCGTCAGAGCCGCTACCTGGCTGGTCGTCAGGCCCTTGCTGATCTGGTTCGTCGTCAGTGCCACAATCTGGTCGGTTGTCAGGGCCGCCACATCGCGCGTCTCCATCGCAGCAACCTGGTCCGTCGTCAGGCCCTTGCTGAGCTGATCAGTCGTCAAAGCTGCAACCTGCGCCGTGGTAAGTCCCACTACCTGATCCGTCGTCAGAGCCTTGCTGATCTGGTTAGTCGTAAGCGCCTGCACCTGCGTGGTCGTCAGCGCTGCGATATCACGGGTCTCCATCGCCTTGACCTGATCCGTCGACAATCCCTTGCTGATTTGGTCCGTGGTCAAAGCCGCTACCTGCGAACTCGTCAGTCCCACCACCTGATCGGTCGTCAAGCCCTTGCCCACCTGATCAGTTGTAAGTGCCTGCACCTGCTTGGTCGTAAGTGCCGCCACCTGGTTGGTCGTCAAGCCCTTGCTGATTTGATTGGTCGTAAGCGCAGCAATTTGGTCGGTCGTCAGGACCGCCACATCGCGAGTCTCGATCGCGGCGACCTGATCGGTGGTCAAGCCCTTACTGAGCTGATCGGTCGTCAACGCCGCAACCTGTGTGGTCGTTAGTCCAACCACTTGGTCGGTTGTCAAACCTTTGCTGATCTGGTTGGTCGTGAGCGCCTGCACCTGTGTCGTCGTCAGTGCAGCGATAAACGACGTGTTTAACGACTTCAATTGATCCGTTGTGAACGCTCGAACCTGATCTGTTGTGAGCCCGACGTAATCGGCCGTGCTCAGATTTTTCAACTGATCCGTGCTCAGAACTGCCACGTTCGCCGTTGGCATTCCAACAAATACTGAAGTCATAAATTCTCCCAAACTGCATCACATCGGGACGCAAACGCCGCACTCAGACAAGCATTGCCCTGAACGGATCTCTAGTGTCAGTTAGTGTATCGACAGCCAAAGATCAAAACTAAAGCTGAATTTCAGGTCAATTTGGGGGATTTGAGAATTGAGAACAAAGCGCCGGAAAGCCAGAAACCAAATTTTCCATTTTTTTCAAACGCTTACATCTGCATTAATATAAATTTTTAGACAAATTGTCTATTTTTTCATAAAAATATAAAACTATATTTCATGCAGATCTACCTGCAGATAAATGCAGGGAATTGACCCAGTAAAGCGGCCTA
>CANFIH010000226.1 GCA_947446855.1 Burkholderiales bacterium | reverse complement strand
CCGAGTTGCAAGTGCAAACGGACGGCAGGCGCTATCGCGACAGCGAGTATGACCAGAGCAACCCGATCCAGAGTTGGGCCATCGGTGTAATACAGGGCAAAGACTACTTTCGAGATCAAGAAAAGCCCGGTATTCCCTACCCACAGGGCTACACCCACACCATAGAACTGCCGCACAAAGTGGCGCAGATGATTTACGCCTATGACCATAAGGAAGGCGAGCAGTTCTTCGGTTCTATTCATCAGTCCATGCAGCCCAAGACGCCCGCGGCGCCTGTCGATAAGTGAATTCTAAATATTTTTAGCGAGCGAAATGAATCGAAATAGACCATATGACTATTAATCCCAGCGCAAAACAAGAATTGGCGACAGTCACTACTTACATGATCCCCAAGCGATGGGTGTGGAGTGCGATTGCTTTGCTACTTGGTTGGCTCGTATATGAAGCATATGACAGGGTTTCTCACATGAACTGGCCACCTGCTGACCGTAGCAATGATGCATACCTAAAAACGTTGGAATGCGATAAGGGGTCAAATTACTTAGTTACAAAGCAAATGTTAGAAGGCGATGCAAATTCAAAAATATTTACACTGGTTGGAATTGATAGAACAGCATTTATTAAAGATCCAAAATGCGTTATTGGTTTTTATTTGGGGTTCGAAGGCAGTGGTGTTCGAAATGAATTTAATGTCTACGACATGACTACAAAGAGAAAAACTGCCCACATCTCAATAACGCATGAAGCCTTTGCCCATCAATAAAACAGGAGAATTATTTCGAATTCTTCTACAACGACTATGCAATCAACTATGCCAAGGACAGTTCACATGAGCAATTCTGATGACCGCGATTGCCCAAGCTTCGTATCGTGCGAAAGGTCCAATTTATGAATCGTAAATCTACATGGGTTGTGCTTCTGAGTCTTCTTCTTAGATGCGGATTGATTGGATGCGGTTACGCAACTTATGCCGTGGCTGGTTTTATGAATGACTTGAAGGGAAACACCGTGGACCACTCTTTTGAATTCAACGCGCATACGGACAGTCCTGGGATTGAGGTTTTGGACTACGAGTACAGCTCACGCAAGCCGTCTAAGGAAGCGTATTTAGAAGTAGAGGGAAATCATGTTGCACAGGCTGAGGGCATCACCGGCGGCTTCCCCCGGGGAGATTTTGTTTACATGAAATGGCGTATCCGAGCCACCGGTGAAGTGTTTGAAGACCGTGTGGACTTGCGACAACGAGTGCCATCCGATATTCGCAATCAGCGCATCTATTGCGTCATCGATGGAAAGCAACTGTACGTGTTGATGATGCCATTCGATTATTACCGTGAAAAGGTGAGTAAGGAAGAGCTAGTTCTTGCAAGAGCAGATGCGACAACTCCGCTCAAGAGAGTCTTGCTCAGAACCATCCTTCACCGGGTGAAGCAAATCTATCCCGACCCTATCACCCAACTGCGATAAAAAATCAGGAGAAAAGAAGGTGGCGCAGATGATTTACGCCTATGACCACAAGGAAGGCGAGCAGTTCTTTGGTGCTATTCATCAGTCCATGCAGCCCAAGACGCCCGCGGCGCCTACTGGTAAGTGAATTCCAAATATCTTTAAACGAGCGATATGAATAGAAATAGACCATATGACTACTAATTCCACCGCAAAACAAGAATTGGCGACAGTCACTACTTACATGATCCCCAAGCGATGGGTGTGGAGTGCGATTGCTTTGTTACTTGGTTGGCTCGTCTATGCAGTATACGACAGGGTTGTTCACATGAATTGGCCACCTGCTGATATGTCAAACCAAAAACTAATTAAAAGTATGTCTTTGAACTGTAGTGAAAAAAATAAAGGTCGCCCTGGTTTTGTTACGCAAGAGGCGTTGAATGGTAAGCCGGAGAGATCTAACTATATTCCCTTAGGCTTTGATCGAATGGATTTTATAGATGCGCCTGAGTGCATGGGCGTTAGATTGTATCTAATTTATGAAGGCAGTGGGGTGCGGGAAGAATTTAATGTCTACGACATGACTACAAAGATAAAAACTGCCCACATCGTAATCACGCATGAAACCTTTGCTCATCAATAAAATAGGAGACTTAAATGGCAAGTACAGGATATACCGTCACATTACACGTCAATGCGGTATTAAGTAAAATAGAAGTTCCGCATGCATTTATTACTATCAATGCGCCAGGGCAAACGCCTGTAACGGTTGGGTATTACCCTGTAATACACAGCGTTGCTGCCCCAGGTATTCTGAAGAATGATGGATCTGCTGGCTTTGATCGTGATGGAAGCCCGATACCGCATCCGGAGACTTGGAGTAAAACTTTTGATGTCAGTGCCGGACAGGCACAGGCGATGCTGTCCTATGCAGCACAAATTGCAAATGCTCCGGGTGACTATGGGTTGTTTGGAAATCAATGTACCGGCTTTGCACGTGATGTCCTAAATGCAGGGGGCATCCAACCAAACGGTATTGGGAAATTCATTGATGGAGCTTCAAATCCATTTAATTTGGAGTTGTCGTATGGAAGTACACTTCGGGACCAAGTGCAGCCATGGCGAACCGATGGCAGTCAAATTCCGCAATTAATTCAACAGATATACCGCGGAATTGACGAAAACCCTGCGCATATTCAACAATATATAAATAACCATCAAATACCGAGCGATCAAACGTTACCAGGTGGCTATTGGTTTGGTGCTCAATTAGATGATTCCACTTGGAAGCGAGCATTAACAGGTGCTGAGCAAGCATCTGCTCTAGCGAGTATCGCGATCCCGATCGAGGTCGCGGGACCCCTGCCAGCCGATAGAGTTGCATTGCAGGCATCTGTTTTTTCCATAGCTGAAGAGGGCCTGCAAAAGATTGGTTCTGTTGTTACTGCCTATAAAGACGCAGCAGGCAATCTGATGGTTGTGGGTCAAATTGGTAATATGAAAATCGGAGTGGATGGCTCTGCAACGATTGCTTCCATTAATGGGACGGTTGTTGCCGTTTCAGTCTATGGTGCCAATGCAAAAATATTTCAAACATCAACCACCGATGAAGCCTCTAGGAGTAGTACGTTCAATCAATATGACAGATTTGGAGTATTGCAGACTTCGGTAACGTCACACACTGATCTATTAGCTGGCGGTGACACGGCCACAACTACAGAATCCACAAACCACAACGCTACAGGTGCGCAAATAGCCACCGAAAAGACATTTGAGGTAGCGGGCGGAGCCAGGATAGTCAATACGACGCGGGCAGATGGCCACATCGAGGAATACACCTTCAAGTCGGAAAACGGCGTGCAGGTCCAGCAGGCCTATCGGGTGCTCTCCTACAGCCAGGCAGAGCGCAGTGAAGCCAGTGGCAACGTGGCACTGGCCGGGCTCGAGTTTTTACAAGCCTTGCGCAACCACAATGATGTGGCTGCGGCGGGTAGCCTGATACGGCTGGTGAACAACGCGCAGATTGCCAGCAATACCCAGCCTGTGCTGGGTGCAGTGGGTACCGGGCTTTCAGGTGCCATATCGTTGCTGAGCGCGATGGATAGCTGGGGCAACGCAAGTGATGGTGAGCGTATTGCAGTGGCTGCACGTGCAATATTGGGGGCCAATGAAGTAGCCAAGGCTATGAGCGTAAATGGCCAGACAGGCTTCCTGGAAAGTTCCAAACTACTAGGTGGCTTGCAAGGTGTAGTTGCGCTCGCCGGTCTAGAGGATACCCTCAAGAGCGGCAACCCGTTTGCCATAGCAAGCACTGTTATGGCGCTGACCAACAGCGCGGTCGCGTTGAATTTGATTGCTCAATCCGCAGCTTTCGGCCCGCAGGCGATGATTGCAGTCGCCATTGCCAGTATCGTTTTTGGAAGTCTGTTCGGCGGCAGCGTGCACTATCCCAGCCCACCGCCTGCAGGTCACATCGAAGTGGGTACCTTGTCCGATGGCACGGTGGGTTTGCTCATCAAGGATGGCAATGGCAACACCTACCAGAGTCGCAAGATTACGGGAGAGATTGTCAGCAATCCCGGCCGTGGCACGGATTCTCAAAACTGGATGATGGGTGCGGACGTGCTTGCGGGGCGCATGGTGAGCATGATTGCAGACTTGCAAGCCCAGGCCACCAAAGATGGCACCAAGCTAATTTTAGAGCGACTGCCCAGCATAGAGGTGCATGCCTTCCCCAGCTTTGATCGCAATGGGGTGGACAACTTCTTCTTCACCGTGCGCTTTAACGATCCCAACACCGGCGCCGAGCAAATGATGGCCATGGCCCATCAGGATTTGGCGAAGCAATTCAAAGAAATTGTGGGTTATACCGATGCGGTGGTGGATCCCACTGAGCTGGCGCAAATCAATATGAAGAAGGCTGCGGGGGATGCCAACGCCACAGAAACCGAAGGTCAGTATTTAGACAGGCTGAGCGGCCCCAAAGAAGCCGATAGCCTATTAACCAAAGTGCAATTGGCGGCCCAGCAGACGGCCAATCGCGAAACGTATAGCCTGTTGACCTTGGACTTGGGAGGCGATGGTATTACCCGCAAAGCCCAGCAAGTTGCAGGCATGCGGCTGGAGGATTTGCAGTCAGATACCACCAAAGCCATTAGCCGCTTTGACGTGGACAACGATGGCTATATGGAGCTCACCCAATGGGTGGGTGCCAGGGAAGCCATTTTGGGCATAGACCGCAATGGGGACGGGCAGCTTAGCAGTGCCAACGAGTTGTTCACCGGCGGAAATTTGAGTGACGCAGCAGAAAGCCTGGGGCTCAAGCGCCTGGCCTTTCTCGACGCCAACAAGGATGGCAAGCTCAACGCGCTGGATCCGTATTTCAAGAGCCTCAAGCTCTGGTTGGACATCAATGGCGATGCCCGCACCGGGGTGGGTGAGGTCTATAGCATGGCCGATGCGGGCGTCAGCAGCATCAATGTGACCACTGGCGCGGTCACCTTTACCGACAATCAGACCGTTACCTTGCAATCGACCCAGCTCACGGCGGATGCATTGGGCGTGAGTGTGTATTCAGCCACTGACGCCAGCGGCAAGGTTGTAGCCGGTCAATACGTGGTGCAGCAAGAGGGCAAGGATTCAGAGCTGACCCTGACTGCGGATGCGTCGCAGGATTTGAGCGAAATCCTGAATCTGGTGCGCCCCAATAGCAGCATCAGCGATGCCGAAAAGACGCGTCTGACTGCGTTGGCAGGCAAGTATGGGGTGGACCTGTCTAATCCCACTGCCTTGCTAGCGTTAGGCGGTGGAGGCAATGTTGCGGGTACACCCAACAGCACTACGGCGCAGACGGGGGACGTGTTTACTATCAGCCAGGCACCCAACGCAGCCGAAGTCAAGAAGGCACTGGAGGCATTTTTTGGTCTGGTGAGTATTGATCCGAATGCGGGGCCGTTGCTCACAAATCACGCGTGGGAAGGCAGGGAAGACACACAATTCAGAATCAAGAGCGTAGATTTACTGGCGGGCTTGACTGGTGTGACGCTGCTCAGTGTCCAAGATGCCCGCCGTGGCGTAGTTAGCCGCGATACCAATGGCGATGTACTGTTTAGCCCGACTGCGAACCAGAGCGGCACGGCTTACTTCACTTACACAGCGAGGGACAGTGCGGGCAAGCAAAGCACGGGCATGGTCTGGCTCACGATTGCCGAGGTGAACGATGCACCAGTGGCTGTAGCCGATAGCTTTAGCACCCTCGAAGACACGCCGATCACGCTCAATGCAGCGCAATTACTTGCCAATGACAGCGACGCCGACATTGCCAACAATATCAATGAGCGTCTACGTGTTAGCGCCGTAGGCAATGCGCAGCACGGCAGTGTGCAGTTGGTTAGTGGACAAGTGGTGTTCAATGCCGCTGCCGATTACCAGGGCATTGCAAGTTTTGACTACACGGTAAGCGACGTGGCTGGCGCAAGCAGCACAGCCACTGCTAGCGTAACAGTGGTGGGCGTGAATGATGCACCCGTGGCCGCCGGCAAGGTGGCCAAGCTACTCGCCAAGCCAGACACCTTGCTGCGCATAGAGGCGCAGACTCTGCTGTCTTACGTTCGAGATGCCGATATTGTGTATGGGGATGCGGTGCGACTCAGCAGCATCGTGTCCATCAGCAGTGGAAAGGCGTGGCAGCAAAAAGATGGCTCGGTTCTCTTCAAGGCT
>CANFIH010000225.1 GCA_947446855.1 Burkholderiales bacterium | reverse complement strand
GCCAGCACCGGTCCAAAAATTTCTTCCTGGAAAATGCGCATCTTGTTGTGGCCCTTGAACAGCGTGGGCTGCACGTAGTAGCCGCCTTCCAGTTCGCCACCCAGGTGCGCCTGGTTGCCGCCAGCCAGCACTTCTGCGCCTTCCTGCTTGCCCAGGTCCAGGTAGGACAGGATCTTGGTGAGCTGCTCTTTGGAAGCCTGTGCACCCATCATGCTGTTGGTGTCCAGCGGGTTCTGGTGCGCAATGGCGGCCACGCGCTTCAGGACGCGTTCCATGAACTTGTCATAGATCGACTCTTGGATCAGCGCGCGCGAGGGGCAGGTGCAGACCTCGCCCTGGTTGAAGGCAAACAGCACCAGACCTTCGATGGCCTTGTCCAGGAAACCGTCGTCCTTGTCCATGATGTCGGCGAAGAACACATTGGGCGACTTGCCACCGAGTTCCAGCGTGGCGGGGATCAGGTTGTTGGCAGCGGCTTGTGCAATCACGCGGCCTGTGGTGGTGGAGCCGGTGAAGGCGATCTTGGCAATGCGCTTGCTGGTGGCCAGGGGCATGCCGGCTTCGCGGCCATAGCCGTTGACGATGTTCAACACACCGGCAGGCAGGATGTCGGCAATCAGTTCGGCCAGGATCAAGATGCTGATGGGGGTGGATTCAGCGGGCTTCAGGACCACGCAGTTGCCGGCGCCAATGGCGGGTGCCAATTTCCAGGCGGCCATCAGGATGGGGAAGTTCCAGGGAATGATCTGTCCGACCACGCCCAGGGGCTCCTGGAAGTGGTAGGCCACGGTGTTTTCGTCGATGTTGGACAGCGCGCCTTCCTGGGCACGCAGGCAGCCGGCGAAGTAACGGAAGTGGTCGACGGTCAGGGGAATGTCGGCGTTCAGAGTTTCGCGGATGGCCTTGCCGTTGTCCACGGTCTCGGCGTAAGCCAGCAACTCCAGATTGGCTTCGATGCGGTCAGCGATTTTGAGCAGCATGTTGGCGCGGGTGGCCGCGTCGGTCTTGCCCCAGGCGTCAGCGGCGGCGTGGGCAGCGTCCAGTGCCAGCTCGATGTCTTCGCTAGTGGAGCGGGCAGCCTGGGTGTACACCTTGCCGGTGATGGGGGTAACGACATCAAAGTACTGGCCCTTGACCGGCGCAACAAACTTGCCGCCGATGAAGTTGTTGTATTGGGCTTTGTAGGCAATCGTGGCACCGGCTGCACCGGGGAATGCGTAGATCATGAATGTCTCCAGAATATAAATTGGGTTGGAATTTCCCCTTGCGGGTGCTCCATAGGTATCAAGTCGCGTGCCACCGCGTGCCAAGTTGTCAGAGCCTTGATTTCATTGGATATTTTCCAAACTGCGCGAAACTGTCACAGCGCAGGCTGTCGCATGAAGTGTCACAGAAAGGCACAGTTGTCCAACAAATGGACAACTGCTCCATGCACCGTGTATGCAATGTTTTTCATAGGTCAAAGCCAGTGCTTCCAGCCCCTGCTGGCCCCGCGCAGCGCAGGCGCACGGGGGATGCGCGTTCACGCCTTGTAGGTGGACAGCAGCAGGCTGGTCTCGGTGTGGGCAATGCCGCTGACCAGCCGGATGGTGCGCAGCACGCCGTCAAACGCTTCCAGCGAGTCGGCGCGCAACTCGGCCACGATGTCCCAGCGCCCGTTGGTGCTGTGCAGCGCGGTGACGTTGGGGTTGCCACGCAGCACCTGCAGTATTTCAGCGCCCCGGTTGCCCTCCACCGCAATCGACATCAGGGCCCGTATGCGCGGCGCCTCGGCGGCAGGTTGCAGGCGCAGGGTGTAGCCCAGAATAGTGCCGTCTTTTTCCAGCTTGGCCAGCCGGTTTTGCACCGTGGCGCGGGCAATGCGCAGTTTGGCCGCCAGCGCCACCACGGAGGTACGGGCATCGTCGCGCAGCAGGCTGATGAGTTGGCGGTCGGTGTCATCCATGGCGGCTTCTTACAATGTGTCTATTGGGGCTGCGCATTATGTCGCGCCGCCGTGCATTTCTTGCCAATTTGCGCTCTTTTGCCTGGCACCGGAAGGCGGAACAATGCCCTGCATGCAATACTCCATTTCCATCCAGTCCCCCGCCGCCGTGGTCATGGTGCGCCCGCACCACTTCACACCCAACCCGCAAACCGCCGCCGACAACGCCTTCCAGCGCAGCGCCAGCGAGCGGGCGCCGGATGCCATCGCCCAGGCGGCTTACCGCGAAGTGACCCAGGCGGCCCAGGCGCTGGAGCAGCATGGCGTGCGCGTGCACCTGTTTGAGGACGAGACACCGGGTCGCACGCCGGATGCGGTGTTCCCCAACAACTGGTTTTCCACCCACGCCGGCGGCCATATCGCGCTGTATCCCATGTATTCCCCCAACCGGCGCCTGGAACGCCGGCCCGATGTGATCGAACTGCTCAAGGCCGAATACCGGGTGCAGGACGTGATTGACTACTCGGGCCTGGAGCCCGACGGCCTGTTTCTGGAAGGCACCGGCGCCATGGTGCTGGACCATGTGGCACGCATTGCCTATACCGCACGCTCCAACCGCGCCAACGCCATTGCGCTGGAGCGTTTTGCCACCCACTTCAACTACGAGCCCATGGCCTTTGATGCGGTGGACGCTGCAGGTCAGGCGGTGTATCACACCAACGTGCTGATGTGCGTGGCCACCGACTTTGCGCTGGTGGGGCTGGAACTGATCGGGGATGCGGCGCGGCGTAGGCAGGTACGCCAGCGCCTGGAGGAATCGGGCCGTGAGCTGATTGAACTGAGCGGCGCGCAGATCGGTGAGTTTGCCGGCAATGCCTTGGAGTTGTCAGGCCGTGCAGGCCGGGTGCTGGCCCTGTCAGCAAGGGCGCTGAACAGCCTGCGCTCGGACCAAATTGAAAGCATAGAGCGCAGCGCCAAGCTCTTGCCCCTGCAGGTGCCCACCATTGAGCTGGCGGGCGGCTCGGTGCGCTGCATGCTGGCCGGGGTACATCTGTCCCGGCGCTAGGCTTCCCACCCTGGGCGCTTGCGTCTCAGGCGGCCTTCTTCACGGTGCGCGGAATGCGACGGGCAATCGCCTCGGCCCACACCATTTTGGATTCGGGATAAATCATGGACTCCTCCAGCGCGATGTGGCCGTTCATCAGCTCCAGAAACAGCCCCACGTTGTGTTGAAACTCGGCGGAGTAAAACCAGTCATTGCCCTCGGCAATGGCACGTAACTGGGGTGCCAGTTCGATCCAGTTTTCTTCGATAAAACCGTGGTCCTGTTGCAGGCTCTGCACCACGCCCTTCATTTCCTCGGTGCCCGTGGCCAGCAGCGGCGGAAACACATGCTTCTCTTCCTGCTCATGGTGCTCGCGCGAGGTGCTGGAGAAGAAGGCCTCGATCTCGCCAGCCAGTTTGCGGTCTGCCGCGTTCAGCCCCTCGGACTCCATGTGCTTGGCCATGCGCTGCAACTCCACCAGGTGTTCCTGGATTTGCAGATGGCAGGCATCAAGGGCTTTGAAGGGCTGGACAAGGGATGCAGTCGTCGTCATGGGGTTCTCCAAAAAGTTCAAACCAATCACAAAAATGGTGGCGCCCCTGTCAACCTTGTGCGGAGCGTAGTCAGACCCGCATCATGTTTTGAAACCGCGCGAACGGGAAGATGCAATCCATCTCGCTTTTGACCAGGGTCAAATAGGTTGCAAATGATGGGAGCAACCCCATAGGCCTTCCGCGGGCTCTGGGCTAGACTGATTTTTCCCCGCAGCGGTCTGGAGCACACAGGCCAGCGGAGCAAGGAGACAACTTTGCAAGCGACCAACATCCATGATCCGGCCTACTTCCACAAGGTCGTAGATTGCCAATGGGCCTGCCCGGCCCACACACCTGTTCCCGAATACATACGCCTCATAGGCCAGGGGCGTTACGACGACGCCTATATGGTGAATTGGGTGTCCAACGTGTTTCCGGGCGTCCTGGGCCGCACCTGCGACCGCCCCTGCGAGCCGGCCTGCAGACGCTCCCGCGTGGAGGAGAACAATGGCGAGAAGCCGGAACCCGTGGCCATCTGCCGCCTCAAGCGCGTGGCCGCCGACAACAAGGTCGACGTATCGGCCCGCATGCCCGCGATTGCGCCGCCCAACGGCAAGCGGGTGGCCTGCATAGGCGCCGGGCCCTCCTCGCTCACCGTGGCACGCGACCTGGCACCGCAGGGCTATGCCGTCACCCTCTTTGAAGGCGAGGCCAAGGCGGGCGGATTTATCCGCTCGCAGATTCCGCGCTTCCGTCTGCCCGAGTCGGTGATCGACGAAGAGACTGGCTACATCCTGAACATGGGTGTGGACTTCAAGAGCGGCCAGCGCGTGGAGTCCATGCAGGACCTGCTGAGCCAGGGCTATGACGCCATCTTTGTCGGCTGCGGTGCACCGCGCGGACGCGATCTGGTCATCCCCGGGCGCACAGAGGCGGCTGCCGGTATCCATATCGGTATCGACTGGCTGGCCTCGGTCTCCTTCGGCCACATCAGCAGCGTGGGGGAGCGCGTCATCGTGCTGGGTGGCGGCAACACCGCCATGGACTGCTGCCGCTCGGCCAAGCGCCTGGGTGGCAAGGACGTGAAGGTGATTGTGCGCAGCGGCTTTGAGGAAATGAAGGCCTCGCCCTGGGAGAAGGAAGACGCGGTGCATGAGGGCATACCGATCCTCAACTTCCATGTGCCCGTGGCCTTTGAGCACGAAGGCGGCAAGCTCACAGCCATGCGCTTTGAGATCGTGCGCGCCGAGTACGATGCCCGGGGCCGGCGCAATCTGGTGCCCACCGGCGAGCCGGAAGTGCGCGTGCCCTGCGACACCGTGCTGGTGGCCGTGGGCCAGGAAAACGCCTTCCCCTGGATCGAGACCGAGTGCGGCATCGAGTTCGACCAATGGGGCCTGCCCAAGTTGGGTGAAGGCACCTTCCAGAGCACGCGGCCCAAGGTCTTCTTCGGTGGCGACGCCGCGTACGGCCCCAAGAACATCATCACCGCCGTGGCCCATGGCCATGAAGCGGCGGTGTCGATCGACCGCTTCCTGCACGGCGAGATTGTGGGCAAACGCCCTGCGCCCACGGTGAACCTGATGTCCCAAAAAATGGGCATCCACGAGTGGAGCTACCGCAACGATGTGTCCAACGACACCCGTTTCAAGGTGCCATGGGCGCAGGCCGAAATCGCCCTGGCCAGCATCAAGGTGGAAGTGGAGCTGGGCTTTGACGCGGCCACCGCCTTTAAGGAGGCCAGCCGCTGCCTGAACTGTGATGTACAGACCGTGTTCAACCGCGACACCTGCATCGAATGCGACGCCTGTGTGGACATCTGCCCCATGGACTGCATCACCTTCACCGCCGGCGGCGAGGAGGCCGAACTGCGCACCCGCCTCAAAGCACCGGCCACCCATACCGAGCAAGCGCTGTATGTGTCGGGCGAACTCAAGACCGGCCATGTGATGGTGAAGGACGAAGACGTGTGTCTGCATTGCGGTCTGTGTGCCGAGCGCTGCCCGACCGGCGCCTGGGACATGCAGAAGTTTTTGTTTACGACGACGCAAGCCGGGCCACGCGCCCGTGACCTGCGCAAAACCGCGGTGGAGGCAGCATGAAAAGAATAAGCGCAGTCAACGATTTCGTTATCAAGTTTGCCAACGTCAATGGCTCGGGTTCGGCCTCCGCCAACGAGCTGTTTGCCAAGGCTGTGATGCGCATGGGCGTGCCGGTGAGCCCGCGCAACATCTTCCCCAGCAACATCCAGGGCATGCCCACCTGGTACGAGGCCCGTGTGTGTGAGAAGGGCTACCACGGCCGCCGCGGCGGTGTGGACATGATGGTGGCCATGAACCCGCAGACCTGGGACACCGACATTGCCGAGATTGAGAGCGGTGGCTACCTGTTTTACGACAGCACCCGGCCACTGCCACCCAACAAATTCCGCGACGATGTGCACACCATTGGCGTACCGCTGACCGAGATTGCCAACGCGGCCTACACCGACCCGCGCCAGCGCCAGCTGTTCAAGAACATCATTTACGTCGGAGCGCTGTCGGCGCTGCTCGACATGGATGCCGAAGAAATCGCCGGCCTCATCGGCGAGCAATACAAGGGCAAGGAAGCACTGCTCAAACCCAACGTGCACGCGCTGCAAATGGGCCGCAGCTACGCGCTCGAGAACCTC
>CANFIH010000224.1 GCA_947446855.1 Burkholderiales bacterium | reverse complement strand
TCGCTGCACCGTTATTACCGGGACCGGTTGATGGACTTGTTCCTGCCCGACCTGCAGGTCGTGCGCGCCGACATGCTTGCCAGCACGCGCAATACGCCCTTGCAGGCATCTTTTGTAGCGGGGTTTGTCGCCAGCGTGAAGGCCCTGCGCCAGCGCAGCGCGCACCTGCAGCCCGGTGACGCCACCCTGTTGGGCGACCTGTGCCGCAGCGCGGACGAAAGGGACGCCGGCAACAAACTGCTGCGTGGCCCCTACCCCCTGATCAACGCCAACGTGGTGTTGACGGCCTCCCAACACCCGCGTTACCGGCCCCGCGGCGGCGACAACTTCCTCTTCAGCCCGCTGTTCTGCGGCAGCCGGGCCACCGGCTGGACGGACACCGACCGCACACCCGGGCGCGGCTTCACGCTGGCCACCGCCATGGCCATTTCGGGCGCGGCCGTCAACCCCAACGCCGGCACCGGCGGGCAAGGCGTGACGCGCCAACCCGTGCTGTCCGTGCTGATGGGTCTGCTCAATCTGCGGCTAGGTTACTGGGCTACCAATCCGCGGTACCTGGAGCCGGACGGCAGCAAAAAGGGCCCGTCCTGGCGCAAGCCCAATCCGATTTACCCGGGCCTGTTCGAGTCCTTCGGCCGCTTCAACCTGAATGAACATGAGCGCTTTTCCCTGCTGACGGACGGCGGACATTTTGAAAACCTGGGCCTCTATGAGCTGGTACGGCGCCGGCTCAAGCTGATCATCGTGTGCGATGCGACGGCGGATCCGGACTTCAAATTCACCGACCTGGCCAACGCCATACAGAAAGTCCGTGCAGATTTCGGCGCCATCATCGACATCAGCGACGAGCAATTGGCCACCCTGATGCCGCAAGCAGACGACGCTACGCGCAAAGGTGGCGCAGGCTCAGGCAGCGCAGTGCAGAGTTATCTGATCGCGCCCATCCGGTATTCGCAGCGGCTGGGGCACAGCCCGGAAAGTGAGCGGGAGGTGGGCACGCTGATTTTGCTCAAGGCAACTGCCTTCCAAGGCACGCCGGCGGACGTATTCAGCTACCGGCGTGAACACCCCGAGTTTCCCAACCAGTCCACGCTGGACCAGTTCTATGACGAGAAGCAGTTCGACTCCTACCGGGAGTTGGGCTACATCACGGCACACCACATGCTCAAGGAGTTCGAAGCCAGCGGGCCTGAACTGGGCGAGCAGTACCAGACGCCCAAAGGTTACAGGGCACCCACCAAGTACCAGGTGGCGCGCCTGCTGTTTGGAGAGCGAGGCGCTGAACCCGCATCAAGGCCAGCCACTCAGACGGCTACGCCAGAAGGCTCAGAGTCCTGGGTGATCGTCGTGGAGCGTTGAGCGCGCACGACCGTCTGCGCGCTTACGCCACCCAGCGCCTGGCGTTGTGCCAGAGCTGCATCCAGGGGCTGTGGCCATTCGCATCCAGATCGGTCCAGCTGGTCTGGATGTTACGGAACACGCGCTCGGGATGCGGCATCATGGCGGTGAAGCGGCCGTCGGCCGTGGTCACTGCCGTCAAACCGCCCGGGCTGCCGTTCGGGTTGAACGGATAGGCCTCGGTGGCAGCACCGCGGTTGTCGACAAAGCGCATGGCCGCAATCGCCTGGGCTGCATTGCCGCGGTACTTGAAGTTGGCATAGCCCTCGCCGTGCGCCACGGCAATCGGCAACCTGGTGCCGGCCATGTCTTGGAGGAACAGGCTGGGCGATTCCAGCACTTCCACCATTGACAGGCGGGCCTCGAAGCGTTCGCTCTGGTTGGTGGTAAAGCGCGGCCAGTCTTGTGCGCCGGGGATGATGTCGGCCAGCTCGGCAAACATCTGGCAGCCGTTGCAGACGCCCAGGCCGAAGGTGTCCGTACGGCCGAAGAAGGCCTGGAACTGGTCGGACAGCGCAGCATTGAAGGTGATGGAGCGGGCCCAACCGATGCCGGCACCCAGCGTGTCGCCGTAGCTGAAGCCACCGCAGGCCACCACGCCCTGGAAGTCAGCCAGTTTGGCGCGGCCGGTCTGCAGATCCGTCATGTGCACGTCAAAGGCGTCAAAGCCGGCCTCGGTAAAGGCGTAGGCCATTTCCACGTGGGAATTGACGCCCTGCTCGCGCAGCACCGCCACCTTGGGGCGGCTTTTCAGAATCGCGGGGGCGCTGCCCATCAGGGTCTTGAGCGATTCCGGCAGATGCGTGTGCATGCCGGGATCCATCACGGCACCGGCAGAGGCGTGTTCGGCATCGGCACAGGCCGGGTTGTCGCGCTGCTGGCAAATCTTCCAGCTCACGGCGTCCCAGACCTGGTGCAGGTCGGCGAGCGGCGCGCTGAAGATGGACTTGGCATCGCGCCAGATCTGCAGCATGTCCTTGCCGGCATCCACCGTGCTGGACGCGGGACGGGTCTTGCCAACGAAGTGGCTGAAGGCCGACAGGCCGTGCTCGCGCAGGGTCGCCATCACCTCGCTGCGCTCGGAAGTACGCACCTGCAGCACCACGCCCGGCTCTTCGTTGAACAGGGCCTTGAGGGTCAGCTCCTCGCGCCGCGCACCCACCTGCCCTGCCCAGTTCTTGCTGTCACCCACGTCCATGCGGCTGTCGGTGATGCCGTCACCCTCGGTGACCAGCATGTCGACGTTGAGCGTGACGCCGACGCGGCCGGCAAAGGCCATTTCGGCCACGGTGGCCAGCAGGCCGCCGTCGCCCTTGTCGTGGTAAGCCAGCACCTGCCCCTTGGCACGCAGGGCGTTGACGGCGTGGACCAGGTTCACCAAGTCGGTCGCGTTATCCAGATCGGGCACGGAGTCACCGCTCTGGTTGAGCGTCTGCGCCAGGATGCTGGCGGCCATGCGGTTCTGGCCGTGGCCCAGGTCGACCAGCACCAGGGTGGTGTCTTCCGTGGCGTTGAGTTGGGGCGTCAGCGTGCCGCGCACATCGGCCAGCGTAGCAAACGCCGTGATGATGAGTGAGACCGGCGAGGTCACCTTCTGCTTGCCCGCTGCCGTGTCCCACTGGGTGCGCATGGACAGCGAATCTTTACCCACGGGAATCGAGATGCCCAAGGCCGGGCACAGTTCCAGGCCGACAGCCTTGACGGTGGCGTACAGCGCGGCATCTTCGCCGGGCTCGCCGCAGGCGGCCATCCAGTTGGCGGAGAGCTTGACGCGTGAGAGTTCAATCGGCGCGGCCAGCAGATTGGTGATCGCCTCGGCGATGGCCATGCGGCCAGATGCGGGCGCGTTCAACGCGGCCAGCGGTGTGCGCTCGCCCATGGACATGGCCTCGCCGGCGAAGCCCTTGTAATCGGCCAGCGTCACGGCGCAATCAGCCACCGGTACCTGCCAGGGGCCGACCATCTGGTCGCGGTGGCTGAAGCCACCCACGGTGCGGTCGCCGATGGTGATCAGGAAGCGCTTGGAGGCCACCGTGGGATGGGCCAGCACGTCGATCACGGCTTGTTGCAGAGAGACACCGGTCAGGTCCAGCGGCTTGGCCGCGCGGGTGACGGTCGCCACATCGCGCTGCATCTTGGGCGGCTTGCCTAAGAGCACGCTCATGGGCATGTCGACCGGGGATTCATTGCCCGCGTCCACCAGCTTGAGCTCACGCTCCTCGGTGGCTACGCCGACCACCGAGAACGGGCAACGCTCGCGTTCGCACAGGGCCTTGAACAGTTCCAGCGATTCGGGGGCAATGGCCAGCACATAGCGTTCCTGGCTCTCGTTGCACCAGATTTCCTTGGGTGCCATGCCACTTTCTTCCAACGGCACCGCGCGCAGATCGAAACGGGCGCCACGTTCGGCGTCGTTAGTCAGTTCGGGGAAGGCGTTGGAGAGGCCGCCGGCACCCACATCGTGGATGGCCAGGATCGGGTTGCCGGAGCCGGCAGGGCCGCCGGTCTGTCCCAGCGTCCAGCACTGGTTGATGACTTCCTGGGCCCGGCGCTCAATTTCGGGGTTGCCGCGCTGCACCGAGTCAAAGTCCAGATGCGCCGCGTTGGCGCCGGTGGCCATGGAACTGGCCGCACTGCCGCCCATGCCGATGCGCATGCCGGGGCCACCCAGCTGGATCAGCAGGCTGCCGGCGGGGAAGGCAATCTTGTGGGTCTGGGTCTGGTCGATCACGCCCAGACCGCCGGCAATCATGATGGGCTTGTGGTAGCCGCGCTGCAGCGTGTCCTGGTCGGTGACCACGGTCTGCTCGTATTCGCGGAAGTAGCCCAAGAGGTTGGGCCGGCCGAATTCATTGTTGAACGCGGCACCGCCCAGCGGGCCTTCAATCATGATTTGCAGCGGGCTGGCAATGTGCTCGGGTTTGCCATCGGAGCGGTCCGACATGCCGCCCCAGAGCTTGGAGACGGTAAAGCCGGTCAGGCCGGCCTTGGGTTTGGAACCGCGTCCGGTAGCGCCCTCGTCGCGAATCTCGCCACCGGCGCCGGTGGAGGCGCCTGGGAAGGGGGAGATGGCGGTCGGGTGGTTGTGGGTTTCCACCTTCATCAGGATGTGCTGGGTGGCGGTCTGCTTTTCGTAACCCGCCAGGGCGTTGCCGCCGGTGACGCTGGCGGCGGCCGTGGCCACAAAGCGCTCCACGACAGCGCCTTCCATGACCGAGGCGTTGTCGGAGTAGGCCACCAGCATGTGCTGCGGGTTGAGCCTGTGGGTGTGGCGGATCATGCCGAACAGGCTGTTCGTCTGGGCCACGCCGTCGATGGTGAACTCGGCGTTGAAAATCTTGTGGCGGCAGTGTTCGCTATTGGCCTGGGCAAACATCATCAATTCCACGTCGGTGGGGTTGCGGCCCAGCTTGGTGAAGGCGTCCACCAGGTAATCAATCTCGTCGGCAGCCAGGGCCAGGCCGAAGGTGGTGTTGGCGGCCAGCAGCGCGGCCCGGCCGCCCGCCAGCACATCCACATGGTCCATGGCGGCGGGCTCGAGCGCGTGGAACAGATCAAAAGCCTGGATACGGTCCAACATGGCGCTTTCGGTCATGCGGTCGTGCAGCAGGGCCGCTACGGCCTGCAGTTGCTCTGCGGTCAACACGGTCTTGCCCAGCAACGGGTTCTTCAGTGTCAGGCGATACTCCACCAGACGTTCCACGCGCTTGATGCCAAAACCGCAGTTGTGCGCGATGTCGGTGGCCTTGGAGGCCCAGGGCGAGACGGTGCCAAAACGCGGGCTGACCACAATCGCCGGGCCTTCTGTTGCGCCGGTGTACGGGTCGCCATACGTCATGAGCGCCGCCAATTGCGCAGACACAGCGCTGTCCAGCACCGATTCACTGGCCACCAGATGGATATAGCGCCCGGCAATGCCGGTGATTTTTTCGTGGATACCCTGGAGCGCGGGCAGAAGTTGTTGGATGCGGAAGCTGCTGAGGGCGTTGCCGCCTTCAAAGGGAGAAATATGCAGGGTCACTGTGCGGGCCTGGAAGGTGGGCTAAAAAGATGGGGCGCAAACATGCGCCAACGAGGACAATTTTACCTGTGCCCCACCCGGTGCCGGAGGCGATGGGATAATTCGGCGCATGACAATCACCATCAAAGATGCCGAGGGCATTGCAGGCATGCGCCTGGCCGGCAAACTCACCGCCGAAGTTCTGGATTACCTGGCCCCGTTCGTCAAACCAGGCGTGACCACCAATGAGCTGGACAAACTGGCGCACGACTACATCGTGGACGTGCAAAAAGCCATTCCTGCGCCGCTGAACTACACCGGTGGCGGCAACACGCCCTACCCCAAGTCGATCTGCACCTCGATCAACCACCAGATCTGCCATGGCATCCCGAATGACAAGCAGCTGAAAAAAGGCGACATCGTCAACATCGACGCCACCGTCATCAAGGACGGCTGGCATGGCGACAGCAGCCGCATGTATGTGGTGGGCGACGCCTCGATTGCCGCCAAGCGCCTGTGTGCCCTGACCTACGACGCCATGTGGCACGGCATCAAGCTGGTGCGCCCTGGCATCCATCTGGGCGACATCGGTCATGCGATTCAGGTGTTTGCCGAAGGCCATGGCTTTAGCGTGGTGCGCGAGTTCTGCGGCCACGGCATCGGCCGCGGCTTCCACGAAGAGCCGCAGGTGCTGCACTACGGCCGCCCCGGCACGCTGGACAAACTGGTCGAAGGCATGACCTTCACCATCGAGCCCATGATCAACGCCGGCAAACGCGACATCAAAGACGG
>CANFIH010000223.1 GCA_947446855.1 Burkholderiales bacterium | reverse complement strand
GGTCTTCGTCGGCGTCCTTCTTGGCATGGTGACCGGCAAACAGCACCACAAAATCGGCCACCAGGTCGGACAGCGAATGCACGCCGTCGGCGATCAAACCCTGGGACTTGGCCAGCACCCCCACCACGATTTGCGTGGTGGACAAGACCAGGTTCACAGCCACGCTGACCCAGGTGCTGCGGCTGGCAGCGGCAGCGCGCTCGCTCGGGCTGTGGCTGGCGTGTTCGGAGGTGTCGTCGATGTCGGCGAAATTCATGGCGTGTTCTTTTTGCTTTCGGGTAAACCCGCAGCATAGCGCGGCTGGATGAAGGTTTGCTGAACGCGCAGGCGCAGCCCGCTAGCATGTGCCCCTATGGATCTCTTTGACGACCTGCCCGTGGAAGCAGCGGCCGAGGTGCTGGCGCCCGGCGCCATGTTGCTGCGCGCCTTTTCCTGGAATGAGGCCGCACAGCTGCTGCAGGCGACCGAGGCCGTGCTGGCCCAAGCCCCGCTGCGCCACATGCAAACGCCCGGCGGCTACACCATGTCGGTCTCCACCAGCAGTTGCGGTGCCCTGGGCTGGGTGTCGGATGCACGGGGTTACCGCTATGCCGTGTGCGACCCGGTATCGGGGCAGACCTGGCCCGCCATGCCGGAATGTTTTTTGGCGCTGGCCCGGCGCGCTGCTGCACAGGCGGGTTATGCGGACTTCCGGCCCGAGGCCTGCCTGATCAACCAGTACGTGCCTGGCGCCAAGCTCTCGCTGCACCAGGACCGCGACGAAAGGGACCTGAGCGCGCCCATCGTGTCGGTGTCACTCGGACTGCCGGCCATCTTCCTGTTCGGCGGCACAGCGAGAAGCCAGCGGCCGCAGCGCTACCGGCTGGCCCATGGCGATGTGGTGGTCTGGGGCGGCCCTGCGCGCCTGGCCTTTCATGGCGTGGCGCCGCTGGAGGAGGGTGCGCATGCGCTGCTGGGGCGCAGGCGCATCAACCTGACGTTCAGGCGGGTGCGGCGGGAGGGGTAAGGCCCAACCCGCGCAGCCGCAGATGTACCGCATCTTCCAGGTCAATGCGCACGCTGTTCTTGGCGTTCAGGTAGTGGTTGGTGAACACATCCAGATAGGCGCTCAGCGTGTCGGCCGCGAGCGGCTCGCCGGCCAGCTCCAGGCACAGGGCCGCCACCTCCGAGGTGCACAAATGGTCGTCGCGCTTGGAGCGGCGCAGCCGGTAGTTGGACAGCTGCTCGGGCTGCAGGCTGAGCACCGGCAGGTGGTCCAGATACGGGCTCTTGCGGAACATCTTGCGCGCCTCGGACCAGGTGGCGTCCAGCAGCACAAACAAAGGACGCTTGCCCTCCACGGGCGTGACGACCGTCACAACGCGCCCGGCGTCCTCCACGTATTCGCCTGGGAACACCACATAGGGCTGCCACTGCGGGTCGGCCAGCATCTCCAGCAGCTCCGGGTCCACGGCGGTGCGGGCCCAGCCGAAGGCCGCCGTGTCGGTCACCATGTCGGCAATCAGCCAGCCGGTGTTGCTGGGCTTGAGCGGTTCGATGTCGCACATGATCAGGCACACCCCCGCTTGCGTGGCCACGCTGGGGCGCAGCGCGCACAGGCAGTGGCTGTGCATCACGCGGCAACCCTCGCAGCGCTCCTTGCGCGAGCCGCGGGCGATAAAGGGCTTGAGGCTGCGCGCCAGGCGGGTGGCGCGCAGGCGGGCCACCGCATGCAGGGCGAGGCGGGAGACGGCGTGGGTCATTCTGTGTTTCCTGAGGGGTCGGGCTGGCTCCAGCCCGGCACGTTGATGGCGTAGCGTGTGGCCTTGCCCACGCCCTGCACCTGCAGCAGCTTTTTGGCCAGCAAATCGCCCAAGTCGCGGGTGGCGGTGGCCTTGGAGGTGCTGGTGATCTTGGCGTATTTGTCCGCCGTCATCCCGCCCAGAAAGCCGCCGCCCAGTTCGGTGTTGCCCGCCTCCAGCAAACGGTCCAGCACCTTGTGCTGGCGCGCATTCAAATGGGCGTTTGCTGCCAGCAGCCGGAAGGCCGCCTTGTCCACGGCCTGGCGCACCACCGCTTGCGAGGCTATGCAAGCCTGCGTGAAAGCCTGCACAAACCACTGCACCCAGGGCGTCACATCGATAGCGTTAGTGTCTGTGCCCGGAGTGCGCTGGGCTTGGTTCAATCCGTCGTAATACGCAGCCCGGGTCTTGAGCATCTGGCGCGCCATGCCCAGCACCCGCACCGGGGTGCCTGGCGCGTTCTGCACCAGCGCTGCCATGTCCTGCGCCAATGCCCTATCGACCAGGGCGCGCCCCAGGCGGCCATTGCCGTCCTCAAACGGGTGTATGGATTCAAACCACAGGTGCGCAAGGGCCGCACGTGCAATGCCGTGCAGACCGGGCGCTGCGCCCGCCACGGGGCGCGTGGCCTCAAACCAGGTTAGAAACCGGGTCATCTCGCCTTCCACCTGACTGGATGGTGGCGCGGTGTAGTGCACCACTTCGCGCCCCAAGGGGCCGCTGACGATCTGCATGGCGTCCGCGTGGTCACGCAATCGGCCCACGGCAATGCGGCTCAGGCCTGAGGTGCCGCCGGGAAACAGGGCCGATTGCCAGCGGCACAGGCGGTCCAGATCGAGCGCGGCTTGGCAGTTTTCCACGGCGTCTTGCATCACCAGCACCAGGCCATCTGCCGTGCGGTCAGGGCCGGGCGCGTGGCCCAAGCCCAGCCGGTGTGCCACCGAGGAGCGGACCGAATCCAGATTGAGCTCGTCCCCTTCAATTGCGGCTGTAGCCATAGCCTCCTGCACCCACAGATCGCGCCGGACTTCCTGTGCCTGGTCCAGGCCAATGGCGTCCAGCAAGCCCAGCAAAGTGCCCTGCGCCAGCCGCGCCCGGTCCAAGGCGGGCGCCAGGGCTGCGGCGTCAAACGCCAGCGATGGCCAGGCTGGCTGCTGCCAGATATAGCGGACTTGGGCGGTGGTGGCTTGGCTGGACATGAGCCGCATTTTAAGCGATACGGCTCAAAATGTGAGCCGTATTTCATCATTTGCGGCTCAGTGGCTGTCTAAAGCGGACCGACGCCGCCCTGTGCGCAGGGGTGAGTCTGGGGTATTCAAGCCCCCTTGGTGGGTTCTGTATTTTAAATTTGGACAATTCATATTTTAAATTTGGCAGACTTTGACTTTCAATCAGCCTAGAATCTTCGTCAGCAGGATGCGATGCCATGACTACCGACCCACCGTCACCCACCAACACCATTCCCCGCTATGTAGAGCGCAAAATTGCCACCGCGCTGCAAGACACGCGCGTGGTGCTGCTCGTGGGCCCCAGGCAGGCCGGCAAGACCACCTTGGCCCGGCGCTATGCCCACAGTGCGCGCCCCTACATCACGCTGGACGACCCTGCAACCCTGGCCGCTGCGCGCGCCGACCCGTCCGGCTTTGTGCGTGGTCTGAAGCAAGCCGTCATCGACGAAGTGCAGCGGGCGCCAGACTTGCTGCTGGCCATCAAGGAAAGCGTGGACAAAGACCAGGCGCCGGGCCGCTTCCTGCTCACCGGCTCCACCAATCTCATGGCACTGCCCCTGGTCGCTGACTCGCTGGCGGGGCGGCTGGAAGTCATCACCCTGCTGCCCTTTGCCCAGGCGGAGTTGGCCGCAAGCCCCGGCGATTTGCTGGATCGGCTGTTTGATGGCGCGGGTCTGCCAGCCGTCGCCAACCCGGTGGTGGGCGATGTCTTGATGGACATCGTCCTCAAGGGCGGCTACCCCGAAGCCCTGCGCCGCGCCAGCGCTGGCCGCCGCCAGGCCTGGTTGCAAGACTATGTGGCGCTCATTCTGGACCGGGATGTGCGCGACATTGCCAACATTGATCAGCTGGATCGCATGCCGCGCCTGCTGGACATGTTGGCTGCCCACGCCGGGCAGCTGGTGAACCACAGCAGCTATGGCGCGGCTCTGGGCCTGACGGCGCCAACGGCACAAAAATATGTCGGCATTCTGGAGCGGCTGTTTCTGCTGCGCCAGGTGCCCCCGTGGTCGCACAACGCCATCGCCCGTCTGACCAAAAGCCCCAAGCTGCATTTTCTGGACACTGGCTTGCTGGCGGCGCTGCAGGGCACCACGGCGGCCCAACTGCAGAAAGACCGTGGCGCCGACCGCACTGCGTGGGGCCCGCTGCTGGAGAGCTTTGTGGTGTCGGAGGTGCTTAAGCTCGCCACCTGGTCTGACAAGCGTCTGCGCATTTCGCACTTTCGCACCAAGGTTCAGGACGAGGTGGACCTGGTCATCGAAGACCGGCATGGACGCGTCATCGGCATTGAGGTCAAGGCCTCCAGCACCGTGCGTGCGCCCGACTTGCGCGGCCTGCGGCAGTTGCAAGCTGCTGTGGGCGACAAGTTTGTGCAGGGCCTGGTGCTGCATGACCACGACCGCATCACGCCGTTTGACGAAAAGCTGCATGCGGGCCCGGTGTCGCTGTTGTGGCAGGGCGTACCGAAGTCCGCTTCAAACCCAAGTTAAGAAAACCCCCATGCGCATCCTCCACACCTCCGATTGGCACCTGGGCCAGCACTTCATGGGCAAGAGCCGCCAGGCCGAGCACCAGGCCCTGATCGACTGGCTGCTGCTTCAGGTCGAAGCCCATGCGGTGGATGCCGTGTTGATCGCCGGCGATGTGTTCGACACCGGCGCGCCGCCCAGCTATGCGCGTGCGCTCTACAGCCACTTGGTGGTGCGCCTGCACAGTGCCGGGGTGGCCCTGCTGCTGCTGGCTGGCAACCACGATTCGGTCGCCACCCTGGGCGAGAGCAGCGCCCTGCTGGCGCGTCTGAGCGCCACCGTGGTGGCTGATGTGGTTGAGCCCGCCAGCCACATCGTCGTGCTGCCCCTGCGCGGTGGCGAAGCGGGTTGCATCGTCTGCGCCGTGCCCTTTATCCGCCCGCGCGATGTGCTGCAAAGCCAGGCCGGGCAGAGCGCGGAAGAAAAGCAGCAGTCCATGCAGGCCGCCATTCAGGCTTATTACCAGTCGGTGTACGAGGCCGGCCGCGCGCGCCAGACCGAGCTGGCCCAGCAGTTGGGCCGATCGCTGCCGCTGCTGGCCACCGGCCACCTGACCACGGTGGGCGCCAGCAGCAACGAGTCGGTGCGCGAGATTTATGTGGGCTCGCTGGACGCCTATCCCACCGCCGCGTTTCCGCCCGTGGACTACATCGCGCTGGGCCATATCCACAAGCCGCAAAAGGTCGGCGGCCTGGACCACATCCGCTACTGCGGCTCGCCCATCCCTTTGGGCTTTGACGAGGCGCGCCAGCAAAAGGAAGTGCTGCTGGTGGACCTGGCTGCGGAGGGCTTGGGCGCCGTCACCGCAATCGCCGTGCCACGCTTTCAGCAACTGGTTTCCGTCAGCGGCAATCTGCAGGAACTGGCCACGGCCATCAGCGCGGCGGCTGCCGAAGCGCTGCCCGATCGATCTGTCTGGATGGAAGTCACCGTGGCCGAGGACGACTATTTGGCCGATCTGCCCGCGCGCATCGAAGCCCTGACCCAAGGCCTGCCGGTGGAGGTCTTGCGCGTGCGCCGTCTGCGCGGCACGGCCGCCGCCAGCCTGGCGGCAGAGCAGAGCGAGACGCTGGATGAACTCAGCCCCGACGATGTCTTCGCGCGCCGCCTGGCCCAGGAAGAACTGACGCCGGAATTGCAGCGGGAGTTGCGCCAGCGTTACCGCGCCGTAGTCACCAGCCTGACCGAGGGCGCCCCATGAAAATCCTCAGCCTGCGCCTGAAGAACCTCAACTCGCTCAAGGGCGAGTGGGTCGTCGACTTCCGCAAAGCCCCGTTTGCCGACAACGGTCTGTTTGCCATCACCGGCCCCACCGGCGCGGGCAAATCCACGCTGCTGGACGCCATCTGCCTGGCGCTGTACCACGAGACGCCGCGCCTGAAAAGCATCTCCACCACGGCCAACGACATCATGACGCGCCACACCGTGGACTGCCTGGCCGAGGTGGAGTTTGAAGTCAAAGGCGTCATGTACCGCGCCTTCTGGAGCCAGCGCCGCGCCCGCGACAAGGTGGACGGCGCGCTGCAGGCGCCCAAGGTGGAGCTTGCGCGTGTGGACCCGAGCACGGGCGCGGGCAGCATCGTCAGCAGCCAAAGCAACGACAAGCTCAAACGCATTGCCGAGATCACCGGCCTGGACTTTCCCCGCTTCACCAAATCCATGCTGCTGGCCCAGGGCGGCTTTGCGGCGTTTCTGAACGCCAGCGCCAACGACCG
>CANFIH010000222.1 GCA_947446855.1 Burkholderiales bacterium | reverse complement strand
TGCTGCCAAACCACTTCTTGTGCGTGGCAGCAATAAAGCCTTCTTTCTTCAGCGTGGTCAGGATGTCGTTGATCTTGCCGGCGTCAGTAAAGGTCTTGGCAAACATGAACGAATAGCGCTCGTTGGTGGGGATGCGCGCCACCACCTTGTACTGGGGCTTGTCCTTGATGTAGTACTCCACCGCCGGAATGTCGCTGATGTAGCCGTCGATGCGACCGGCCGCCAGGTCCAGCATGGCGGGTGCCAGGCCTTCGTAGCGCGAGATCTTGGCGATCTTCAGCTTGGCCGTGTTCTCGGTGGCGTAGATGTCGCCAGTGGAGGCGGTGTCCACGCCCACGGTCTTGCCTGACAGGTCTTCGAGCTTGTCGATCTTGGTGGTTTTCAGCACCGAGAGGGACTGGTCGCTGTCGTAGTAAGGCTGGGCAAAGGCCAGGGACTCCAGGCGCTTGGGCGTGATGGTGATGGACGACACGGCAATCTGGATGCGACCCGACTGCACCGCGGGGAACAGGCCATTGAACGGGATGTTCTCGATCTGTACCGTTTTGCCGGCGCGCTTGGCCACTTCGTTGACTAGGTCGATCTCGAAGCCGACGAATTTACCGGAAGCGTCCTGAAACTCCCAGGGCACATTGCCAATGTTGGCACCCACCACCCAATCGGCTGCCAATGCTGACCCTGCAGCACCTGCTGCCGTAACCACTGTCAGCACCAAGCGTGCGGCAAGACTTTTGAACTTCATATTCATTGACTCCAGGTTGCGTTAAGAAAAATGCCTGTGCCGGGAAATCCGGCATCCTGTTTCCACCAACCGCGCCGCCGGCAACGCAGGCAGTACATTGAATGGATTGCTCACGATAACAAAATGAATGATTTAAATCAACAAATATTTAAATGAATTATTTGCTTCATCGTGGTGCAGCTCTTTATGGTGCGCTCGTGAAATGCACCAAATAAATCCGGCGGAAACCTGCGCCTGATATGCAGCGCGCGCCGGGCCCCGTGCGCCCTACCCGCGCGCCAGCATATCCCGCACTGCGGCCAATTGCCGGCGCGAGACGAACAGCAGTTCACTCACCCCGTCCAGACGCAGCGCCCAGCCCTCGCCCTCTTCGGGGTCGTGGTGCTTCACCAGTGCGCGGGCAGCGCGTTTGGCGATCAGTGCGTTGCGGTGGATGCGAATAAAACGCTCGCCATACTTGTCTTCCAGCTCATTTAGCGAACCATCCAGGATGTAGCTGCGCGTTGCGGTGCGCACGGTGACGTATTTCAGCTCGGCCTTGAAGTAAAGCACTTCACTCAGTGGCAGGCGTTCGGTGCGGCTGCGGTCCTGGATGAGGACGACATCCGGCTGTTGCGCTGCCGGATGCGCGCCACCGCGCATCAGCAGGTAGCGCTCGGCTTTTTGCAGAGCCGCCTGCAGTCGCTCCAGGCGCACCGGCTTGGTCAGGTAGTCGACCGCATCCAACTCAAAGGCTTGCACCGCGTATTGCGCAAAGGCCGTGACAAAAATGAGTGCCGGCGCCCTGTCCAGCGTTGTCAGCAGCTTGGCCAATGCCAGGCCATCGGTGCCGGGCATATGGATGTCCAGGAGCAGTACATCAAAGCGCTGGTGCTGCAGGCACTCCATGGCCTGCACCGCATGCGCGGCCTGTGCCTGCACCACGGCCGATGGCTTGCGGCAGTCGCCCAGCAGCGTGGCCAGCCGCGAACGGGCCAGCGCCTCGTCATCCACCACCAGCACGCGCAGGGGCCTGTCGGGGGTCAAGGCCTGGTTCACAGCGGCACCTCCATGCGCACCTGGAACACCCCGTCCTTGAAGCCACTGCGAAACTGGCTCTGCAAATCGTGCAACAAGGCCAGGCGCTCACGGACATTGCGCAAGGCTTCGCCGGCACCGGCCGGCCCCGGCCCGGCAGGCACGGTGTTGCTGACCTTGATGACCACCGCCTGGCCACGCTTGCGGGTGGAGATGCGCAACTGCGCGCCACTGGCACTGGGCTCCACGCCATGGCGCACCGCATTCTCCACCAGCGGCTGCAGCAGCAGCGGCGGCACGCGGGCGCTGTCGGCGGCTGCGTCCAGGCTCCACGCAATCTGCAGGCGCTCGCCAAAGCGCACCTGCTCAATCGCCAGGTAGCGCCGCGCCAGCGCAATTTCATCGGCCAGCGTGACCGACTCCGCCTGCTCCATCAGGGCGTGGCGGAACAGGTCGCTCAGGTCCTCCAGCAGGGTTTCGGCCTTGGCCGGCTCAGCCCGCACCAGGGCAATCGCGCTGTTGAGGGTGTTGAAGAGAAAGTGCGGCCGTATGCGGGACTGCAGCTCGGTCAGGCGCGCGGCCGTGTTCGCGGGGGTGCGGCCCTTGGCACGCAAGACCAGCCCTGCAATCAGCACCGAGGACAGCACCAGGCCGCTAAACCCGCTGGCCAGCCAGGGCGGGCTGGCCAGCAGGCCGGTCAGCGCCAGCAAACCGCAGCCATAGAGCGCGGCCAAAGCCCCCAGCAGCGCTGCCAGCAGGTATTGCAGCTCCGGCTGCAGCCGCGCCAATACCCGCTTGGCCAGACAGGCCAGCAGCAACCAGGCCAGCACGGCTGGCAAGGCGCCGCCGGTGACCAGGGACAGCCGCGCCAGCCACTCCAGCACGCTCTGCGCGCCGTACATCACCACCACGGCAATGGACACTTCCACAAACAGCACCGCACGCAGCACCACGCCGATCTGGCAGACGTCAAAAACCAGGGCAATTGCGGCCTGCCGGGGTGCGCCAGCGGGCGCGGCCCCCTGGAGCGTCGATAATATTTGGGTGTCTTCCATGTTTCACCGGATTCTGACGCCTTTTGTGGCGCGATCCCCCAATTGCCTTTCCCATGTCCTCCAAGCCCTCCTCCGCCCCGTCTGACAACCAACTCGCCAACAAGTCGCAGGCCTGGTCCGCGCTGTTTTCCGAACCCATGAGCGACCTGGTCAAGCGCTACACCTCCAGCGTGTTTTTTGACAAGCGCCTGTGGCTGGCCGACATCACCGGCAGCCTGGCCCACGCCGAGATGCTGTGCCACCAGGGCATCATCAACGCTGCTGACCATGCCTCCATCCAGAGCGGCATGGCCACCATACGCGGGGAGATCGAGGCCGGCGACTTTGAATGGAAGCTGGACCTGGAAGATGTGCACCTGAACATCGAGGCGCGCCTGACCGCGCTGGTGGGCATTGCTGGCAAACGCCTGCACACCGGGCGCAGCCGCAACGACCAGGTCGCCACCGACGTGCGCCTGTGGCTGCGCGGTGAGATCGACCTGATTGGCGAACTGCTCACCGACTTGCAAAAGTCCCTGCTGGCCTTGGCCGACAAAAATGTGGACGTGATCCTGCCCGGCTTTACCCACTTGCAGGTAGCCCAACCGGTTAGCTTTGGCCACCACATGCTGGCCTATGTGGAGATGTTCAGCCGCGATGCCGAGCGCATGGTTGACGTGCGCCGCCGCGTCAACCGCCTGCCGCTGGGCGCCGCCGCGTTGGCGGGCACCAGCTACCCGCTGGACCGCGAGCGCGTGGCCGACAACCTGGGCATGGAAGGCGTGTGCCAGAACAGCCTGGATGCGGTGAGCGACCGTGACTTTGCCATTGAGTTCACCGCAGCCGCCACCCTGGCCATGGTGCACATCAGCCGCCTGTCGGAAGAACTGATTTTGTGGATGAGCCAGAGCTTTGGCTTCATCGACATTGCCGACCGCTTTTGCACCGGCAGCTCCATCATGCCGCAGAAGAAAAACCCCGATGTGCCCGAACTGGCGCGCGGCAAGACCGGCCGCGTGGTCGGCCACCTGATGGGCCTGATCACCCTGATGAAGGGCCAGCCCCTGGCCTACAACAAGGACAACCAGGAAGACAAGGAGCCGCTGTTCGACACCGTGGACACGCTCAAGGACACGCTGCGCATCTTTGCCGAGATGGTGGGCGGCATCACCGTCAAACCTGAGGCCATGGAGCGCGCCGCCAAGCGTGGCTATGCCACCGCCACCGACCTGGCCGACTATATGGTCAAGAAGGGACTGGCCTTCCGCGATGCACACGAAGTCGTGGCCCATGCCGTGAAGACGGCGATTGCCAAGGGCGTGGACCTGTCGGAGCTGTCGCTGGCCGAGTTGCAGGCCTTCAACCCTAAGATCGAGGCCGATGTGTTTGAGTGCCTGAGCCTGCGCGGCTCGCTCAACGCCCGCAACATTCTGGGTGGCACGGCGCCGGCGCAGGTGCGGGCGCAGATCGCACGCCACACCCAGCGCCTGGCCTGAACGCAAGGACTGCGGCGGCGACCTTGCCACCGCAGTTCAAGCTGCTAGGCCCACTTGCCCGCCAGGCCCTGCCCTTCCTGGCGCATGACTAAAAGTCATCCGCTTGCGGCGAAAACATCATCCGTGCGGCGCTTTCCTTTGGCTTGATAATCTTTTTCGACGATTCAAAAGCCCCTGGAGACACATCCCATGTCAGAAGAAGTAACTGGCCGCAGCCCCTCTCCACGCAGACGGGGCGGTCGCGGCAGCGGCACCATTCGCCCTGCCCTCTCCACCAGCCAATACCGCGCACTCAAACACCGCTTCCCGCCCACCCCGGTGGTCTCCGAGGACGAGCTGGAATCCATCCACAACGCATCCCTCACGGTGCTGGAAGAGATGGGCATCGACTTCATGCACGAGGGTGCCCGCGAGATTCTGCGCAAGGCCGGTGCCGATGTGAAGCCGGGCGTGGAGCGCGTGCGCTTTGACCGCACCATGCTCATGGAGACTATTCGGACCTGCCCCAGCGAATTCACCCTGCATGCGCGCAACCCCGAGCGCAATATCCGCATAGGTGGCAAGAACCTGGCCTTTGCCCAGGTCGCCAGCCCGCCCAACTGCTCGGACATGCAAGGCGGCCGGCGCGCTGGCAACCAGGCGGATTTCCGCAACCTGGTCAAGCTGGCCCAGCGTTACGACATCATCAGCTGCACCGGCGGCTATCCCGTAGAGCCGGTGGACCTGCATGCCAGCATCCGGCATCTGGACTGCCTGAGTGACATCGCCAAGCTGACCGACAAGCCCTTCCATGCCTATTCGCTGGGCAAGGAGCGCAACCGCGACGGCATGGAAATTGCCCGCATTGCGCGCGGCATCAGCCACGAGCAGTTTGAGGCCGAGCCATCCCTCTTCACCATCATCAACAGCAACTCGCCGCGCCGTCTGGACACGCCCATGCTGCAGGGCATCATGGAAATGTCGGCACGCAACCAGATCGTGATGCTGACCCCCTTCACCCTGGCCGGTGCCATGGCGCCCGTCACCATTGCCGGTGCCCTGGTGCAGCAGAACGCCGAGGCCCTGGCCGGCATTGCCTTCACCCAGCTGGTGCGCCCCGGCGCGCCCGTGGTGTACGGCGGCTTTACCAGCAATGTGGACATGAAGACCGGCGCCCCCGCCTTTGGCACGCCCGAGTACATGAAGGCCGTGCTGGCCGGTGGGCAGCTGTGCCGCAAGTACGGCGTGCCGTATCGCACGTCCAACGTCAACGCCGCGAACACCTTGGACGCGCAGGCGGCGTACGAGTCGGTGTTCTCGCTCTGGGCGCTCACGCAAGGTGGCGGCAATTTCATCATGCATAGCGCCGGCTGGCTGGAAGGCGGACTCACCGCA
Organism: Burkholderiales bacterium; assembly: GCA_947446855.1. Taxonomy (GTDB): domain Bacteria; phylum Pseudomonadota; class Gammaproteobacteria; order Burkholderiales; family Burkholderiaceae_C; genus Allorhodoferax. The sequence goes on along the minus strand of CANFIH010000222.1, from coordinate 650 downwards.
TCCTTCGAAAAGTTCGTGCTCGACTGCGACCTGCTGCAAATGGTGGCCGAGTTCCTCACCCCCCTGGACATGAGCCCTGCAGCCCTGGGCCTGGACGCCATCCGCGATGTCGAGCCCGGCGGCCATTACTTCGGCACGGCGCACACACTGGAGCGTTTTGAGACGGCCTTTTACTCGCCCATCATTTCCGACTGGCGCAACTTCGAGACCTGGAGCGAGGGCGGCAGCCCCACCGCCTACCAGAAGGCCAATGCGGTCTGGCAAAAGGAACTGGCAGCCTATGAGCGCCCGGCCATGGATGCGGCCATCGAGGAAGAACTCGACGCCTTTGTGAGCAAGCGCAAGGCCGAGGGCGGCGCGCCCACTGATTTTTGATTTTTAATAGCCTGATAACAAAACCCTGCAACAAGGATTCAACGTGAAGACAACAGCAAGAGTAGTAGTGATTGGTGGCGGCGTGGTGGGATGCTCGGTGCTCTACCACCTGACCAAGAAGGGTTGGAGCGACGTGATGCTGCTGGAGCGCGATCAGCTCACCAGTGGCTCCACCTGGCATGCGGCCGGGGGATTCCACACGCTGAATGGCGACCCGAATGTGGCCATGCTGCAGAGCTACACCGTGGCCCTGTACGAAGAGCTGGAGCGCATCT
>CANFIH010000221.1 GCA_947446855.1 Burkholderiales bacterium | reverse complement strand
TGGCCTTTATCGGCCCCAACGGCGATGTGATGCGCACGTTGGGCAACAAGGTCGCCGCCCGTGCCGTCGCCGTGGCCGCGAACGTGCCGGTGGTGCCCGCCACCACGGCCCTGCCCGACGACATTGAGGTGGCCAAGCAGATGGCGCTGGAGGTGGGCTATCCGCTGATGCTCAAAGCCAGCTGGGGTGGTGGTGGCCGTGGCATGCGCGTGATCGAGACCGAGGCCGACCTGGCCCCGATGAAGGAGCTGGCCCAGCGCGAGGCCCTGGCCGCCTTTGGCAACGACGAGGTGTATCTGGAAAAGCTGGTGCGCCGCGCCCGCCACGTCGAGGTGCAGGTGATGGGCGACAAGCATGGCAACCTGGTGCACCTGTTTGAGCGCGACTGCTCGGTGCAGCGGCGCAACCAGAAAGTGGTGGAGCGCGCCCCGGCGCCCTATATGGACCCGGACACCCGCGCCGAGCTGTGTGCGTCGGCACTGCGCCTGGCCAAGGCGGCCAACTACACCCATGCCGGCACGGTCGAATATTTGTTCGACGTGGACACCGGCAAGTACTACTTCATCGAGGTCAACCCGCGCATCCAGGTCGAGCACACCGTGACCGAAGTGGTGACCGGCGTGGACATCGTCAAGGCGCAGATCCGCGTGACCGAGGGTGCCACGGTCGGCGATGACGATTCCTTTATCCCCCTGCAGAAAGACATCACCCTGCGCGGCCACGCCCTGCAATGCCGCGTCACCACGGAAGATCCGGAAAACAACTTCACACCCGACTACGGCAAGATCGGTGTCTACCGCAGCGCGGCCGGTTTCGGTATCCGCCTGGATGCCGGCACGGCCTATGCCGGTGCCGTCATCACCCCGTATTACGACTCGCTCCTGGTCAAGGTGACAGCCTGGGGCCACACACCCGACGAGGCGGCCTCCCGCATGGACCGGGCTTTGAGAGAGTTCCGCGTGCGTGGTCTCTCGACCAATCTGCAGTTCCTGGAAAACGTGATCGCCCACCCGCTGTTCCGTTCCGGCGAATGCACCACGCGCTTTATCGACACCACACCCGAGCTGTTCAACTTCGTCAAACGCCGCGACCGCGCCACGCGTCTGCTGAAATTCCTGGGTGATGTGGCCATCAACGGCAACCCCGAGATGAAGGGACGCACCCTGCCGGCGCTGCCGCTGTCCATTCCCATCAAACCCGGTTGCGATTTGACAGCACCCATCCCCAAGGGTAGCCGCGATACCTTCAAGGAACTGGGTGCGCGCGGCTTTGCCCAGTGGATGAAGGACCAGCCCCAGGTGCTGCTCACCGACACCACCATGCGCGACGCGCACCAGTCGCTGTTTGCCACGCGCATGCGCAGCTTCGATATGGAGCAGATCGCGCCGCACTACGCACGCATGCTGCCCCAACTCTTCAGCCTGGAATGCTGGGGCGGCGCCACCTTCGATGTGGCCCTGCGCTTTTTGAAGGAAGACCCCTGGGAGCGTCTGGCCCGTCTGCGTGAGGCGACACCCAATATCCTGTTCCAGATGCTCTTGCGCGCCTCCAACGCCGTGGGCTACACCAACTACGCCGACAACGTGGTGCGCTACTTTGTGCAGCAGGCCGCCAAGAACGGCGTCGATGTGTTTCGCGTCTTCGACTCGCTCAACTGGGTCGACAACATGCGCGTGGCCATGGATGCGGTGATAGAGACCGGCGCCCTGTGTGAAGGGGCACTCTGCTACACCGGCGATCTGTTCGACAGCAAGCGCAGCAAGTACGACCTCAAGTACTACGTGGGTCTGGCCAAGCAGTTGGAAAAAGCCGGAGCCCATATCCTGGGCATCAAGGACATGGCGGGGGTGTGTAAGCCGCGCGCCATTGCCGAGCTGGTACGCGTGTTGAAACAGGAGGTGGGTCTGCCGATCCACTTCCACACCCACGACACCAGCGGCATCTCGGCCGCCAGCGTGCTGGCTGCGGTGGAGGCCGGTTGCGATGCGGTGGATGGCGCACTGGACGCCATGAGCGGCCTGACCTCGCAACCGAATCTGGGCTCGATCGCTGCCGCACTCAGTGGCTCGGCCCGCGACCCCGGCCTGGACCTGCAAGCCATGCAGGCCCTGTCGCACTACTGGGAAGGCGTGCGCCGCGCCTATGTGCCATTTGAGGCCGACATGCGTGCCGGCACCTCCGACGTCTACAACCACGAAATGCCCGGCGGCCAGTACACCAATCTGCGCGAGCAGGCCCGTGCCATGGGTCTGGCGCACCGCTGGCCCGAGGTGTCCAAGGCCTATGCCGATGTCAATGTGCTGTTTGGCGACATCGTCAAGGTCACGCCCACCTCCAAGGTGGTGGGTGACATGGCGCTGTTCATGGTCGCCAATGATCTCAAGCCCCAGGATGTGAGCAACCCGGAGCGCGATGTGGCCTTCCCCGATTCCGTCATCTCCCTGTTCAAGGGCGAGCTCGGCTTCCCGCCGGACGGCTTCCCCAAGGCGCTGGAACACAAGGTGCTCAAGGGCGAAGCGCCCATGCAGGGCCGCGCCGGTGACCACCTGCCGCCGGTCGATCTGGAAGCCAAGCGGGCCGAAGCGGAAAGCACCATCGGCCGCAAGCTCAGCGACACCGATCTGGCCTCCTACCTGATGTACCCCAAGGTCTTCAAGGACTATGCCGCGCACCGCCGCGAATACAGCGATGTGTCGCTGCTGCCCACCTCACCGTTCTTCTACGGCCTGCTGGACCGCGAGGAAATCTCCATCGATATCGACCAGGGCAAGACCCTGGTGGTGCGCCAGACCGGGCGCTCGGACGCGGTGGATGAGGAGGGCAAGATCAAGGTCTTCTTCGAGCTCAACGGCCAGCCGCGCACGGTGCGCGTGCCCAAAGCCGGTGTGGCCGCAGGACACGCCAAGGCCCGGGCCGAGGAGGGCAACGCCAACCACGTGGGCGCGCCCATGCCGGGCATGGTGGTGACCGTGGCGGTCAAGGTGGGCCAGCAGGTGCACAAGGGTGATCCGCTCTTGTCCATGGAAGCCATGAAGATGGAGACCATGCTCGTGGCCGACCGGGATGCCACGGTGCACGCCATCCATGTGCGTGCCGGGGAAACCATCAACGCCAAGGATTTGTTGTTGGAACTGCGCTGAGACGCCGCAAGGAGGAATGTATTTTGCCGTGGCGTACCTCGCCGCGAACGGTCCCTTGCATCCATGCCTTATGCCGCCTGCGTGAACCACATCGACCTAGTGACCATTCCTGCAGAAATTTCAAGCCCGTCGTGTGCCGTCATAGCGAAATCCAGCAAGCGATGAGCCCCCCTGAATGTGATTAGAAACCTGGCATCCATCCCTACGGTGCCTACACGGAATACCGGCGCCGAAGTCAGTTGGCAGGCGTCATTTTTTTGTTCGATCACTCAGTGGTCGTCGCTTTCTCGCTGGTGCCGAACTGCGCCGATATGGACCCGACCTGCGGCTTTTATTTCGAAGTGCACTCCATAGCCGCTTGCACCCAACGGGACAACCTGTTCACGGACAAACGGACTATCGAATGCTTTGCGGCAGCTAAACGGGCTCATGGCAAGAAACTGGCACGCCCCTCGGATGGACTGAATCGCCCCCATCGGAATTTCAAGATCGCCTGTTGGACTGTTGGGTTCACGCTCGAAGGCGAAATCCAACATTGTTTCGAGATCCTCTCCGGCCTCGCGGCTGGAATCCGGTCGCCCGCCCCGTCCCCGCAGCCCGTCCCTACGGCTGCAAGCCAAAGCCGCCGGCAAACACCTCCCGCAGGTAGCCTACAAACGCGGTGACCGCCAGCGGCACATGGTGCGAGTAAGGCCGTATGGCATAGATGGCCTCGGCAAAGGCGCCGACCGACTTCCATTGCGGCAGCACCTGCACCAGCTTGCCCTGGCGCAGGCTGGTCTGGGCGCTGAAGTCCGGCACCAGGGCAACGCCCAGACCCGCCAGGGCGGCGTCGCGCAAGGCCTCGCTGTTGTTGGCAGAGAGGGAACCCGATATGGGCACCGTGACCCGCGCCGACTCCTTGTGTGCGCTCAGGGGCTCAAAGGTCCAGGCCGGTGCGTCGTGCGAGCGCCGGTAATGCAGGCAGTTGTGTGTGACCAGATCTGCGGGGGCGGCCGGGACGCCGCGTTTGCGCAGGTAACTGCGCGTCGCCACCAGCACCGTGCGCGTCGTGCACAGGTTCCACGCCACATGCGTGTCCGGGGGCGCTGCGGTGTGGCGAATGGCCAAATCAAAGCCTTCGGTACCCATGGAGCTGAGGCGGTCGGACATATCCAGCTCCAAGCGCACCTCGGGGTACAGGCGCAGAAAGTCGGCCAAGCGGGGCACCAGTTGCTGGCGTGCCAGGGCCACCGGTGCGGTGATGCGCAGCAGGCCGCGCGGCGCGCCCGCCAGGTCGCGCACACTGGCGAAGCTCTGCGCAATCTGCTCGAACGGAGCCCGCGTCTCGTCCACCAGGCGCTGCCCGGCCTGCGTGAGCTGCACGCTGCGCGTGGTGCGCCGGACCAGTTCCACGCCGGCAGTGCGCTCCAGTTCGGCAATGTGCTGACTCATCGCCGCCTTGCTTACGCCCAGGCGGGCCGCTGCGGCCGTGTAGCTGCCCTGTTGCGACAGCACCATCAGTCCATGCAGGTGGTTCCAGGGGTCTTTCAATTTTTGCTCAATCATGGGCCTATTGTTCACCATGTTGAACAATCAATTCAGGTCACCGGTCTTGTTGGATCCCTCTGCGCGCCATAAACTGGGCGCCCAAGCAAAGCCTGAGCGGGTTTTGTCTGAGCCCTTATTCCAACAGAGACACGCAATGACCCCTTACACCGATTCCACCGAAGTAGCCCAGTACATCCAGGGCGCCCGCACCGCCGGCACCAGCAATCGCACGCAAGCGGTTTACAACCCCGCCACCGGCGCCGTGGCGCGCCAGGTGCGCTTGGGCAACGCCGCCGATGTGGACGCCGCCGTGGCCTCCGCACAAGCCGCCTTCCCGGCCTGGTCGGACACCCCGCCCATCCGCCGCGCCCGCGTCATGTTCAAGTTCCTGGAACTGCTGAACGCCAACAAGGATGAGCTGGCCCGCGTCATCACCGCCGAACACGGCAAGGTGTTTACCGATGCCCAGGGTGAAGTGGCCCGCGGCATCGACATCGTCGAGTTTGCTTGCGGTATTTCCCAACTGCTCAAGGGTGACTTCACCGACCAGGTGTCAACCGGCATCGACAACTGGACCCTGCGCCAGCCCCTCGGCGTCGTGGCCGGCATCACGCCCTTCAACTTCCCCGTGATGGTGCCGATGTGGATGTTCCCCGTTGCCATTGCCGCCGGCAACACCTTTGTCCTGAAGCCCAGCCCGCTGGACCCCAGCCCCAGCCTGTTGATTGCGGATTTGTTCAAGCAGGCCGGCCTGCCGGACGGCGTGTTCAACGTGGTGCAGGGTGACAAGGAAGCCGTGGATGCGCTGCTGGTGCACCCCGATGTGAAGGCCGTGAGCTTTGTCGGCTCCACGCCGATTGCCAACCACATTTATGAGACCGGCGCCCACCATGGCAAGCGCGTGCAGGCCCTGGGCGGCGCCAAGAACCACATGGTGGTGATGCCCGATGCCGACATCGACCAGGCCGTGGACGCGCTGATCGGCGCCGGTTACGGTTCCGCCGGTGAACGCTGCATGGCCATCAGCGTGGCCGTGCTGGTGGGTGATGTGGCCGAGCGCCTGATGCCCAAACTGCTGGCACGCACCAAGACCCTCAAGGTGCTGGACGGCATGAACCTGGCCGCCGAGATGGGCCCCATCGTCACGCAACTGGCACATGACCGCATCACCGGTTACATCGCCCAGGGTGTGAAGGAAGGCGCTACCTTGCTGCATGACGGCCGCGACTTCAGCGGTGCCTCTGCAGGTGCCGGTTGCGACCAGGGCTTCTGGATGGGCGGCACGCTGTTTGACAACGTCACCCCCGAGATGCGCATCTACAAGGAAGAGATCTTCGGCCCCGTGCTGTCCTGCATGCGCGTGAAAGACCTGGCCGAAGCGGTGGACCTGATCAACGCCCATGAGTTCGGCAACGGTGTGAGCTGCTTTACCCGCGACGGCAACGTGGCGCGTGAATTCAGCCGCCGCATCCAGGTCGGCATGGTCGGCATCAACGTGCCGATTCCCGTGCCCATGGCCTGGCACGGTTTTGGCGGCTGGAAGAAGAGCCTGTTTGGCGACATGCATGCCTATGGCGAAGAAGGCGTGCGCTTCTACACCAAGCAGAAATCCATCATGCAGCGCTGGCCCGAGAGCATTGGCAAGGGTGC
>CANFIH010000220.1 GCA_947446855.1 Burkholderiales bacterium | reverse complement strand
GAATGAAAAACGCCCCGATCATGGCGGCCACACCGGTCAGCACAATGGGTTGCGCGCGCACCGCGGCCGATTGCAGGACGGCATCGCGAAACGCCATGCCCTCACGCACCTGCAGCTCGATAAAGTCCACCAGCAAAATGGAGTTGCGCACGATGATGCCGGCCAGTGCAATCATGCCGATCATGCTGGTGGCGGTGTACTGCGCGCCCAGCAGGGCGTGGCCCGGCATCACGCCAATGATGGTCAAGGGAATCGGCGCCATGATCACCAGCGGGGTCAGGTAGCTCTTGAACTGCGCCACCACCAGCAGGTAGATCAGGATCAGGCCCACGCCGTAGGCGGCACCCATGTCGCGGAAGGTCTCGTAGGTGATTTGCGACTCGCCGTCCCATTTCAGCGCGTACTGGCGGTAGGTGTCGGAGGGCTGCTTGATCCAGTATTCGCCCATGGCCTCGGTCTGGATTTTGGCGGCCGGGTCGGCGCTGGTACGCATGGTGGAGCGTATGCCAAACAGGCCGTACAGCGGCGAGTCCAGCTTGCCGGCCATGTCGCCAAACACATAGCTCACACCTTTCAGGTCCTTGGTGTAGAGCGGCTTGTCGATCACGCCATGCTCCACCTGCACCAGGGCCGACAGCGGCACCAACTGATTGTTTGCCGCGCGCATGGGCAGGGCCAGGATGGCGTCCAGACCGACCTGGGCGTCCAGCGGCAATTGGATGCGCACCGGCACCGGGTATTTGGAATAGCCGTCATGCAGATAGGCCGCGTCTGCGCCCGAGAGCGCCGAGGACACGGTTTGCGCAATGGCAGCCACCGGAATGCCCAGCGACTCGGCGCGCTGTCGGCGCACGCGCAGGAAGGCGCGCGGCGCGTCTTCGCGCAGGCTGCTGTCCACGCCGACGATGTCGGGGGTGGCGGCAAAGGAGGCGGCAATCTGTGCGGCCAGCTTCTGGCGACCCATCTCGTCCGGGCCATAGACCTCGGCTACCAGGGGTGACATCACCGGCGGTCCCGGTGGCACTTCGACTACCTTGACGCGGGCATGGTGGGCCAGGCCGATCTTCTCCAGGGCCGGGCGCAGCCGCTGGGCAATCACATGGCTTTTGTCATCGCGGTGGTGCTTGTCCACCAGATTGACCTGCAGGTCGCCCTGCTCGGGATCTGCGCGGAAGTAATATTGGCGCACTAGGCCGTTGAAGGTGATGGGCGAGGCGGTGCCGGCATAGGCCTGCAGGTTGGTGACCTCGGGCTGGGTGGCCAGAAAGGCGCCCAGCTCCTGCAGCGTGGCGGCCGTGTCTTCCAGCGGCGTGCCTGCCGGCATGTCCACCACCACCTGGAACTCGCTCTTGTTGTCAAAGGGCAGCATCTTCAGCACCACCCACTGCACCATTGCCAGGCCCACCGACAGCATCAACGCCACCAGAATGCCGCCCAGCAGCAGCCAGCGCTTGCGGGCGCTGTTCAGCAGAGGCGACAGGAGGACGCCGAAAATGCGCGCCACCTTGGAGGGTGCCGCCGCGGTGCCGTGGCCGCTGGCGCTGTTCGATCCGGCGTGCGGGCTGTGCTCACGCATGAACTTCAGCGCCAGCCAGGGTGTCACCGTAAACGCAATGGCTAGGGAAATTGCCATCCCTAAGCTGGAGTTGATGGGGATCGGGCTCATGTACGGGCCCATCAGGCCGGTGACAAAGGCCATGGGCAAGAGTGCGGCGATGACCGTCAGTGTGGCCAGAATGGTGGGGCCGCCCACCTCGTCCACGGCCAGCGGAATGATCTTGCGCAGCGGCCAATCGGGCGTGAGCTGCTGGTGGCGGTGGATGTTTTCCACCACCACGATGGCGTCGTCCACCAGAATGCCGATGGAGAAAATCAGCGCGAACAGCGACACGCGGTTCAGCGTAAAGCCCCAGGCCCAGGAGGCAAACAGGGTGGCGGTCAGGGTCAGGATCACGGCCGCACCCACGATCAGCGCCTCGCGCCGGCCCAGGGCCAGGCCCACCAGCAGAATCACCGAGCCGGTGGCAAAGGCCAGTTTCTGGATCAGCTTGTTGGCTTTTTCTGCAGCGGTCTGGCCGTAGTCGCGGGTGACGCTGGCTTCCATGCCTGCGGGGATGACGGTGTTGCGCAGCGCGTCCATGCGCTCGCGCACCGCACCGGACACGTCCACCGCGTTTTCGCCGGGCTTTTTGGTGACCTGTATCGTGACGGCCGGATAGCTTTGGCCGGCCACCGGGGCTGCTGTTGCATCGGTCGCGCGGCTTTCGGCGGTTGCGGCGTAGGCCGCGCCGGGCGTGAACCAGACGTAGTGTTGGGCTTGCTGTGTGCCGGCTGTTACATCTGCCACATCGCGCAAAAAGACGGGTTTCCCGTTGCTCACCCCGACCACCATGTCGGCCACATCGTCCGCGTTGCGCAGGAACTCGCCGGCTTCCACCGTCAGCATCTGCGAGCCCGCGCCCGCTGTGGCGGAGGCGTTGCCTTGCAGCACGGCGCCGGCCGGCATGCCGGAGTTGGCGGCGGCCACGGTTTTTTGCAGGGTGAGCAGGTCTATTCCGCGGGCGCGCAGACGCTCGGGGTTGACGGCGATTTGGATCGCCTGGCCCGGGCCGCCAATGGTTTGCACCTCGCGCACACCAGCCACCGCCTTGAGGTCGGCCTCGATGGCGTGGGCCACGGTTTCCAGTTCAGCAGCAGAAGTGGCATCCTTGCTCCACAGGGTCAGGGCTGCCACCGGCACATCGTCAATGCCCTTGGGTTTGACGATGGGGGTCAAGGTGCCCAGATCGCGCGGCAGCCAGTCCTGGTGCGCGTTGAGCACGTCATACAGGCGCACCAGCGCCTCGGTGCGGGCCACGCCCACCTTGAATTGCACGGTGAGGATGGCCAGGCCGGGGCGCGCCACGGAGTAGGTGTGGTCGATGCCGGCAATCTGGCCCAGCACCTGTTCGGCCGGTTTGGCCACCATGTTCTGCACATCGGTGCTGCTGGCTCCGGGGAAGGGGATCAGCACATTGGCCATGGTCACGTTGATCTGCGGCTCTTCCTCGCGCGGCGTTACCAGCACGGCGAACAGGCCCAGCAACAGGGCCACCAGGGCCAGCAGGGGGGTGAGCGCATTGCCCTGAAAGGCAGCGGCGATGCGGCCGGAAATACCCAAGGGGAGTACAGGATGGGTCATGCCGGGCTCACTTGGCAGCCGGCGCAGCGTCGGACTGGGCGGCACGCAGCGGGTCGGTGGCTACCACCTCACCAGCCCGCAGGCCGGCCAGCACTTCCACACCCTCGGCACTCGCGCGGCCCAGGCGCACGGCGCGCAGGATAAAGGCCTTGCCGGACGCCACATACACCGCGCTCAACTCGCCGCGCCGCACCACGGCAGCGGCGGGTACCAGCAGGCGGGCAGAAGCGGGGGTCTTGTCTGCGCCTATGAAGCGCACGCGCACCTGCTGGCCGGGCAACAGGGCTGCGGTGGCCGGCAGGTCCATGCGCCATTCCGTGGTCTGGGACACCGGGTCGCTGGAGGGCACTTCCAGGCGGTTCAGCGGATTGATGCTTTGCGGCGCGTCTGCGCCGGTGTCTACGAGCACGGCAGTTTGGGTTGACTGGCGCACGGCCTGGCTGCGCGAGGCCGGCACTTGCACCACAGCACGCAGGGGCTGGGGCGCATAGACCACCAGCAGCGGTGCGCCGGGCACGGCCAGGTCACCGGCCTGGGCAAAGGTTTGCAGCACCCAACCATCCAGCGGTGCGGTGACGCGGGTATAGCCTTGCGCTAATGCGGACTGGCGTGTGCTGGCGGCCGCCTGTTCCCGTTGCGCCTTGGCGGATTGGTATTGGGCATCGGCCGTGTCCAAGGCTGCCTTGCTGACAAAGCCCTGGGTCTGCAGGCTGCGGGTGCGCTCCATCTGAGCCTGGGCGTTGCGCAGTTCGGCGTCTGCCTGGTTCACCTGGGCCTGGGCGTGCTGCATGCCGACCTGGGCTTCGCGGTCGTCAATCGTGGCCAGCACCTGGCCGGCGCGCACCTTGTCGCCGGCCTTGACCGTGAAGCTGGCGATACGCCCCGTGGTCTGCGCGGCCACCGTGCTTTGCTTCACCGCCTGGATGACGCCGTCCAGTGTGTAGCCGCCGGAGCTCACGTTGGATTGCACCATCGCGGTAGGGACAGCAGCGCCTTGCGCCCAGCCCAGACTGGCGCTTGCGGCAAAAACACACAGCCCTGCTGTATATCGGAGCAAGCGGGGGCACAATGGAGTGGAAAGAAGAATTTGCATACGGTAATTTTATACCCCGTGAAGTATTTTGTATACGGGTATGGGTATGTTGAAAGACCTGTTGCCATTGTTGTGCGATTGATTTAGATCAGTCACATGCATACCGGTATGGGTATTATTCCGTTAATCAGCTTAAAGTTAGAAGTTCCAAGTGTCCGAATCCAAAACCCCGGTTAAAAAGATCATTCCACTGACAGTCTCCACGGAGCCGATTGAGCCGCCGCCCGGTGCCGATCCGGTGATGGTGTCGCTGTACCAGGCGCACAAAAAGATCTACCCGCGCAGCGTTACCGGCGTTTTTTCGCGCTGGCGCTGGATACTGGTGTTTTTGACGCAGATTATTTTTTACGGTCTGCCCTGGCTGGAGTGGGGTCAGCGCCAGGCGGTTCTGTTTGATCTGGGCGCGCGGCGCTTCTATATCTTCAACCTGGTGCTGTATCCACAGGACTTCATCTACCTCACCGGCATTCTGGTGATTTCGGCCTATTCGCTGTTCCTGTTTACCGCGGTGGCCGGGCGGCTGTGGTGCGGTTATGCCTGTCCTCAAACGGTCTACACCGAGATGTTTCTGTGGCTGGAGAAGCTGGCCGAGGGCGACCGCTCCATGCGCATGCGCCGCGACGCCGCGCCCTGGTCGCTGGAGCGGTTTGGCCGCAAGGCTGCCAAGCAATTCATGTGGATCACGCTGGCCCTGTGGACCGGGTTTACCTTCGTCGGTTATTTCACTCCCATCCATACGCTGGCCACCGAGTTCGTGCATTGGGACCTGGGTTCCTGGGAAATTTTCTGGACCTTCTTCTACGCCTTCGCCACCTGGGGCAATGCCGGCTTCATGCGCGAGCAGGTCTGCAAATACATGTGTCCTTACGCCCGCTTCCAGAGCGCCATGTTTGACAAAGACACCTTGATCGTCACCTATGACACCGAGCGTGGCGAGCCGCGCGGTGCGCGCAGCAAGAAGGCCGACCTCTCCACCTTGAATCTGGGTGCCTGTGTGGACTGCAGCCTGTGCGTGCAGGTCTGCCCCACCGGCATCGATATCCGCAATGGCCTGCAATACGAATGCATAGGCTGCGGTGCCTGTGCCGATGTCTGCGACACCGTGATGGACAAGGTCGGCTACCCCCGCGGCCTGGTGAAGTACACCACCGAGCACGCGCTGGAGCAGAAGTGGACCAAGGCGCAAACGGTCAGCCATGTGTTTAGGCCGCGCGTGTTGATCTATACCGCCATTTTGGGTGTGGTGGTGGCGGGTATGGCCATCAGCCTGGCGCTGCGCATTCCGTTCAAGGTGGATGTGGTGCGCGACCGCGGCTCCCTGGCACGCATTGCCGAGGGCGGCAAGATCGAGAACGTGTTCCGCATCCAGGTGATGAACGCCACCGAAAGTACGCAGCGGTTCCATATTTCCGTGGAAGGCCTGCCCGAACTGAAGGTCGCCAGTGAAGAGGATGTGACCATCGAATCCACCCAGGCGCGTTGGGTCCCGGTGAACCTGCAACTTCCCTACGACGGCGCCCCCGCGGGCTCACACAGTATTCACTTCAAGATCGACGCCCCGGACCTCGGCAAGAGCGTGACAGAAAAAGCCGTGTTTATCGTCCCACGCTAAGCCACGGCAAGAATTCAGGAGACAACAAGATGAAACAAAAAATGATGTGGATTGCCTGGCCCTCGTTCCTGATGGCGGGCGTTTTGGAGCTTTTGGTGTTTGCCCTGGTGGATCCGCAGGACATGAACTGGTTCGGTCAGCCCTTCGAGATCTCCCGCCAGGCGGTTTATACGCTCGGGTTTTTTGTGTTCTGGTTCGTCATCTCGGTGGGCAGCGCGCTCACCCTGTTTCTGTCCTTGCCAGCCAATGAGGTCAACCGCAGCCCTTTGTGAGGGTGGCCCCCACGCTCGCGCACTGCGTGTCGCTCGCTGCCCCCCAGGGGGGCTCATCCTGCTTGGGGCGTATATGGACGCCCACCGATTTGCAAGTTTTCCAGAACGTAACGGCATACAGGAGAAGATTGCAGTCGTATATCCGGGCTTTGTGCACTTACGCGTGCGGCCCCTGATGGAATCCGCTGGTTGGCTCCTCTATCG
>CANFIH010000219.1 GCA_947446855.1 Burkholderiales bacterium | reverse complement strand
GGAGATGACGACTGTCCTACGTCCGTGCGGTTCAGGGTCAGTGGTCCATAGACCAGGTTCAACCAGTTATGTCCTTCATCAACCGTGGCCGTTGGCTGAATGCCATTGAACACGAAGAGCGGCGACGTGCTGGTGCTCTCAGAGGCTCCGGGAGGAGCGTTAAAGCCCTTGCACGATGCAGCACCGTTCTGGCCACCTGTGACATCCGCAGCGCCGCAATATTCCGGCGGAACGCGGGCACCGTTACAAACCTGCGCAATGACAGGGTTGGCGCCACCCAACTTGTTCGTCGGGCTTGCGATGATTTCAGCCAGGTTCGAGATGTCGCCGGTACCCGTCAGAATCGAGTTGGTAATCGTCAAGCTGTTAGTACCCCGAGCGATCAGGCCGGATTGAACGTCATCCGTACGCAGGCCGATGTCCCAGAACTGCGCACCAGCCGCGCATTCACCAGTCGTGGTCTGCGTGAGTTGCGGCGTGATGATCACCAGGTTCTGTTGCGACTGCAGGCCCGCACCTTTCACTCCAGCGAGGTCCACGTGGAACGTACGGTTCTGCCAGAACAGATCATTCACCAGCGCAGGCTTGGACAACTTGATGCAATCGCCGTTGTTCAGACTACCGGTACCGGTGCCATTGGCGTAGCCAAAGCCAGCCGGGCAAGTCAACCGTGGGGTACTGCCGGTTACAACAAGCGCCCCGATGGCGTCATTGAGGTTCTGCGTGTGCGCCATCGTCACCAGGCCGGAAGGCTGAGGACCATGTGGTGCATCTTTACCCAGGCAACTTGTGTTCTGCGGCAACGTCGGGTCGGTCTGCGCATTGCATCCGGGCGGTGGGCTGCTCGAATTGATGGCACCAAGTGTCTTGAACAGCACACCAGCCGAGGCCGTCGTGTCGTTGGAGACAATCGTGTTGTTGATGAAGCTGAGCTTCAGAGCATCGCGCATCGAAATACCACCACCGTCGTAACCCGCCACATTGTTGGCAATGATGTTGTTGGTCAACTTCACGCCATACCAATTGTTAGGTGTGTTCGGGAAAGCGATCACTTCGCTGCCGTTGATCATCTCCAGGGCGATACCGCCGCCAGTGCCACTCTCCGCGCTGTTACCGTAGATCAGGTTGCCGTCGATGACCAGACGGGCACCAGTACCGTCACCCAGTCCAGGCGGGCAATCGGTGTCTGTCGCACCACCGCACTCCGTACCAGCCAGCGTGCGGGGCTCGTTGGCGCCCTGGACCACGATACCGCCACCGTTGGTCGGCAGGGTCGGGTTGGTACTCTGGTTGAACAGGATCACGTTGTTGCTGATCTTGCCGTCGAAATTCACACCCAGAATCTGCACGCCGCCGCCGTCGCCGGTGGAGAGGTTGCCAGCGATCCAGTTGTGATCGATCTGGTAGTTATCACCACCCGCGCTAACCGTCACGCCACCCGCACCGGCCGGGGTGCCGGTGAACAGGGCATCACCGATAGACGCGTTGTTGTAAAGCATGTTGTGGTGAATGCGAACGTTGGTGTTGAAGCCAAACGGAATCGCAGCGCCAACGGGCGTACCAGGCGGAATCGGCGGGCACAGGGCCGTCGTGCCAGTGCCGCAGGTGGTGTTGTCATTCAGGAAAACGGGAGGCGTCTCACCGTTACCCAGGTTGATAGCACCAGCAAGTGTGCCGTGGTTGCTCGAAATGCGGGTGTTGGACACTTCCAGGCTGTGAGCCCAACCGTGTACAAAGAGACCGCCACCGCCTTGCGAGCTGTTCAGTACGGACACACCGTCGATACGCGACGGGTTGCAGCGATAGTTGGAGGTACCGTAGTCAATACCATCCACGTTTTGGGTATGCGCGACGCAGTCGTCACCGCTGCTACCAAGATACCGGCTTCCGTCAGCAAATGCACCTGCGGCAGTCGGATCTGCTCCCCAGAAGTCGCCGCTGCCGTTGGGCACGCGAACACCACGACCCACCACGGTGATACCGGCACCTTCATAGGCACCCAACAAGGTCGGCTCTTGCAACACTTGCGCCAGGTTACCGTTACCGGATGCATCCCAGCCGGTGATGGCTTCGAACGGAATGCGGTCACCCTTCAGGAACATATCACTCGGGCACTGGAATTGGCCCGTCGGGTCGAATACAGACTGGTTGTTGCCCAGGTTCGGACGGCCTTGCAGCGTCAGACCGAATGCACAAACCATCTGACGACGCCATTGGTCCATGTGGCCGGCCGGGTGCGCATCCGCATTGATGGTGACCGAAGTAGCACCCACACCTTGCAGACGCACAGGCTTCCACATGATCAGGTTCTCACGGTAAGTGCCAGGTTGCACGAGGATCAGGTCGCCAGGGGCGGCACTGTCGATTGCCACCTGAATCGGGCTTTGATTGACCGCTCCAGGAACCAGGTTCATGCGTCCAAAGGCCGCTCCGTAGTCTTTGACAGATTTGCCCGCAGGTGGGGTGACGCCTGTGGGCGTGACGACCCATGGTGCGCTGCCACCAACCGTCACCGTAATGGCGTCGATGGAGCGCTTGCCGTTGTCGCTACGGGTGATCACGAGCTGACCACACTTGGCGGGTGATCCAGCTTGCTGCACCTTGCAGTTGAAGGCGCTGGAGAGGTCAGTCGGAACGGTCGCCGAGATAGACAAGTCGCTCCAACTAGTCGCGTTCAGATTGCGCGTCGTTGTTCCGTCAGGCGCAACCAGAACCGCTGTACCAGCGCTACCGAAGCCATAGTGACGGGTAATCGTCTTCTGGTTGAACGGCGCAGTAGCCGCGTTAGGACCGGCAAAGTTCGGGTTCTGAACCACCTTGTCACCGAGCGCAGTGATGGTGAGATCCATCGCCACACCTTGAGCAGGTTGTGCATTCAAACCGCCAGCCAAAATCTGCGAACCAGTGACCGTGACGCCAGTTTGAACAACCTTAAGGTCGTAGCCATTAAGCGCTGAACCGGTGGTGGCTGCAGTAATGGTTACCCTGTTACCGTTACTGACGAAAGCAGAGAATTTGCTCGTCGCAGAGTTTGCATTAATGTTGGCGGCAACCAGCGTCGCCATGCGATTGTTGCGGTTAGTCTGGTTGGAATTATTACCAGAAGGTGCCGGGCAATTCGCCGACGCCAAGCAGGTAATCGTGGCCGTGGTCAGCTGCGTTGGGCCAGCGCTAACGGATGTCACCTTGTCGTTTATCGTCACATCGCTAAAGATGATCGTACCGCTTGCAGCAGCAGCTGGCGTTGCGCCCGACTCGACATGCACCCAGGGTCCTTGCGCCACAGTGCCAGTGGCATTGACCACCGTCTTGATCGCAGGCGTCTGGTCCGGGTACTCGGTATCCGGCAGGTTGTAGCCGTCAGCAAAGGCTTGCGTCGGGATCACCGGAGTGTCCATGTAAGTTGTCGTACCAGGCATGAACGGTTGCTCATAGCAGAAGTTGCTGTAGGCAGGGTTGTAAGACGGGTCGGTGATCATCTGACCCAGCGTCGGCGAACCGGTGCGGGTGTCCAGGATCGGACCGGGGTCGTTCATACAGGCAATCGACATTTGCGGTGCGTAGCCAGTCGGGTTCGGTGGGTTCACGCTCCAGCTGGAGAAATACAAGCCGTTGTAGATACCCCATTGGTCGGAATAGACACGGGCCACTTCGTTGCCGTTGAAATCGCGGATACCAACAGGCAGGTTTGGCGGACCAAACTTCTCACCGAACTGCGGCGAGAAGGGGTCGAACTCGGACGCGAAGTCGTTGGTAATCGTTCCAGTAAAGTGACCGGCAATGTGGGTCGAGCTGAACACAAAGAATTTGGCCAACACAGAGGACTGGTCGTCCAGCGAAACTTCCTTGCGATCGCACAGGCGGCGCTTGGCACCGGCGAAGGGTGCTGCCTGACCGGCTTGCGGGAACAGGCTGTTCAGGTCGGGCACGATGCGCTCGGCTCCCACGCAAGGCCAGAAGGCTTCAACACTACCAGTGTCACCCTCGTGACGTGGCGTGGCACCCATCGCCATGGTCTTGTTCAGACCGCCAGGGTTCTTGGCGTTGTAGGCGCTGTTTACGGACGCCTGGTCGGGCATGATGAAGATGTTGCCGAAACCAGCGAACTGCTGCGCTACAGGCGCGATATACACGTCACCCAGCAGAATGTTTTTGTCTTCTTCCTTCACCAGTTCATAGCCTGGTGGCACCACGACTTCAACCACGTATTTGCCGGAGGGCAGCATCGGGGTTCCGTCGTCAGGGTTGGCTACGCAAATTGCGCAGTTGGACATGGACGATTTGCCGGTTGACGGGTCGACGGCCGTGACGCTCGGGAACTTGTAGTAGCCGTCGTACGGAGCAGGCTGGGCCTGGTTAAGCTGTGACCAGCCGTCATAGCACTTGAACTGCGAGTTGTAGGCCAGCGGCTTGCGGTCAGCGTCCAGATATTCCTTGCTGCCCTTCAGGGTGGCGAAGAACGGGCTCGTAGCATCTTGTCCCGGGCAGTTCATGTTCGGGATGTAGCTGCCGTCGGCTTTCTGAATCAATTTGCCGGTGGCATCACGACGGAAGCCCTGAGCCCAGTCGTCAAAACTGGTCGACAGTGTGCTGTCCGCGAGCGTCAGCTTTTCATTGCCAGAAGCGTCCACTTCTTTCTTGTACAGATTGAGCTTGACGCGTGGCACACCAGGTGCCCAGGAGAGTTGCAGCAACAGAGCCGGGTCGTCAAATGGACGTGTGGATGCATACACCACATTGCCATGGATACCACCATTTTCCGAGGGCTTGAACGGTTTCACACCAAATTCCATGAAGGTGTTCTGACCAAGCAGACCCTGCCAGCCCATGGTGTTACCAAACAGACCCTGTCCAGGGAAAAGCGTACCGGATGATTTACCGTTGCCAGCATCGCCACTCGGGCAATCGGCACTATCGCAGTATTTCGCTCCGGGGGCGCGCAGGTCTGCAGGCAAGGGTACCCGTGCATCGGTATTGGCCAGGTTGGCAGCAATGGTGGAGCAAGGCATGCCTGCAGCAGTGGCTTGAGCGGAACAATCCACCGGACCACCCGCGTCATAGACGCTATGCACCCAGGTCGGTTTGAAGCGCGTCTGTGTCGTTTCGACCACCAGCCAGTTCATGAACGGGAAGATTTCGTTAAAGCCTGCGTAACCGCTCAGGTCGGTGTTGTTGAAGAAGGCGATGGAACCATCACGATAGTGAATGTTCGTATTCACCAGCGCCAGACCTGGCTTGGAATCGTTCGAAACGCCTGAACCGTCCGTATCGATATACGTACGGGTGTACAGGTTGGTACGCCATTGGGTGACCGGGAAAGTCTTGGTGTTGCTTCCGCCACCCACTTCGACTGTACCCACCAGGCCGTCAAGCATGATGTCGTTCCATTGGTCGAACACCGACATCTTGAAGGTACCTACAGGCATGTCCGTGAAGGTTGCCGTAGCGTGTGTACGACCGCTACCGTCGGTGGTGAATACACAGGGCTGGATCGCGAAGTCTTCACCATCTGCCGGGCCAATCGAGACATAGCACTGCGTGAAGCTGTAGTGGTCATAGCTCTCGGTGTCGTAAGTGCGCTGATCCGGCGTACGGCTCATGTGGTTGTTGGTCACTTCCACCGTCAGCGTGCTTTTGCATTCGCCGTTAGGGTTCAGAGTAGACGCGCAATATCCAGCCTTACGGGCGTTGATGATCGCCGGGTTGGCAAAGCCGATAGCCACGTGGAAGCCGCCAGGACCAAATTCCTGGAAGTAACCGGGCTCATTGGGCTTGATGAAGGCCTCGTGCGGCTTACCACCGTCCAGGGTATTGGTCTGCCACCACTGTTCGCCCTTGCCGATACGGTCAGCTGCGGGATAGGCCTGAATTTCATAGAGGCCGGGGTACAGATTGGCGATCACAACTTGACCGGCCAGTGGCGAGATCGTTTTTCCGTCCGCTTCATACTTCGGGCAGGTCGGCACCATGCCGACGATTCCGTCCTTGCGCACAGTGATCGGGCAGGCATCCAGATTAGTTACGGGATCGATGTAACCGGCCAACGAGTTGCTCACGGGTTGGTTGAACATGTCATAGGTGATCTGACCGGTGTTGTCGCCGAGCTGACCGGCCTGGTCAAACAGCTTGACCTCGAATCCACCAAGGCCCGCCTCGTTAGGCGCCACCACGTCAACACCACCACCGGCATCGTTTTCACCGTTCAGGGGGTTGTCATCCTGGAACACGAAGACCGAAATCTTGGCGGTAGGCAACGGTGTCTGCTGCAGGTTGATAGTGACTGCTGTGGTGTGAGGTGCCACTTGTGCGCCACCCATTTCGTGGCCGCAGATGGCACCGGGGTCAGCGGGCTTCCAACGTGCGTC
>CANFIH010000218.1 GCA_947446855.1 Burkholderiales bacterium | reverse complement strand
GCGCGCCATGCTGGACTTCGCCATGAAGGTCTGCCTGAACAGCCAGGCCGTGGAGGAAGCCGACTTTGCCGCCTTGCAGGCACATGGTTTCAACGATGAAGACATCTGGGACATCACCGGCATCACCGCGTTTTTCGGCCTGTCCAACCGCATGGCCAGCGTGACCGGCATGCTGCCCAACCCCGAGTTCTATCTGCTGGGCCGCCTGCCCAAGGTCAAAAAGTAAGCCATGCGCTTCGCGTTTGTGCATGCGGCCGTGACGCACGGGCTGGCGTCTGCCCGCCGCCTTGTGTTGCCGGGCGTGCTGGCCGGCCTGGCCCTGCACAGCCCGGGAGCCGAACTGGCGCAGCCGGAGCTCTCCAGCGGCAGCACCGCAAAGTCCGGCTGGGCCACGCACAGCTATGCCGTGGCCGCGGCCAACCCCTTGGCCACGCGGGCCGGGCAGGATATCTTGCAAGCCGGCGGCAGTGCGGTGGATGCGGCCATTGCCGTGCAAATGGTGCTGGCGCTGGTGGAGCCGCAATCCAGCGGCATCGGTGGCGGTGCCTTTTTGATCCACCACGATGGCCGGACCACCCAAGCCTATGACGGGCGCGAAACTGCACCGGCTCTGGCCAGGCCAGACCTGTTTTTGGATGCTGCCGGCAAGCCCCTGCCTTTTATGGCAGCTGTGGTGGGGGGCCGCTCGGTCGGTGTGCCCGGCGTCTTGCGCATGTTGTTCCTGGCCCATCAGGAACACGGTAAGTTGCCCTGGAAGGCCCTGTTTCAACCGGCCATCCACCTGGCGCGCGAGGGCTTTGCCGTCAGCCCGCGCATGGCCACCCTGCTGGCGGCGGAGCAAGCCCTCAAAACCGATCCGGTTGCTCTGGCCTATTTTTTCGATGCCCGGGGCCAGGCCTGGCCGGCAGGCCATCTGCTGCGCAACCCCGAACTGGCCGAGGTGTTGCAAGCCATTGCAGCCAAGGGGCCGGAGGCGCTGATGCAGGGCGAGGTGGCCCGGGCGCTGGTGCACAAGGTGCAAGCGCATGCCAACGCCGGCAGCCTGGCGCTGGCAGACCTGGCCAACTACCAGCCGGTGCTGCGCGCGCCCCTGTGTTTTGACTACACACCCGTCGCCACGGTGCGCGCCTACCGCATTTGCGGCATGCCGCCACCCGGCTCGGGCACGCTGGCCATAGGCCAGATACTGGGTCTGCTCAGCGCCACGCCGGGCGCCGACCGGCCACTGGCGCAAGGCCTGCCCGACGCGCAATGGCTGCATCTGTATACGCAAGCCTCGCGCCTGGCTTTTGCCGACCGCGCCCAGTACCTGGGCGACCCGGCCTTTGTCCAGGCACCTGCGGGCCAATGGGAAAGCCTGCTGGCACCCGCTTACCTGAAGGAGAGGGCCCGGGCCATCTCCATCACCGGGCCTGGCGCCAGGGAAGTGCTGCCCGGCGTTCCCGGCCGGCTCAGCGTCAGTTATGCCCCCATGCCGGACCAGACTGAACATGGCACCTCGCACATTTCCATCGTCGACGCCTATGGCAACGCACTGGCCATGACCAGCACCATCGAAGACGGCTGGGGTGCACGCCTGATGGTGAACCGAGGCCTGGGCCTGAGCGGCGGCTTTTTGCTCAACAACCAATTAACCGACTTCAGCTTTGAGCCCACCGGTGCCGATGGCAAGCCCGTGGCCAACCGGGTGGAGCCGGGCAAACGGCCGCGCTCCTCCATGTCGCCGGTGCTGGTGTTTGAACGAATCACCGCACCCGATGGACAGACGGCCCCTGGCCGGCTGCTGCTGAGTGCCGGTAGCCCGGGCGGGGCCTTCATCATCCACTTCACCGGCAAGACGCTGCTAGGCCTGCTGAACTGGGGCTTGACCCCGCAACAGGCGATTGATCTGCCGAACTTCGGCACCCTGGGTGGCCCGCTGTTTCTGGAGCAGGGCCGTTTCAGCGCCGCCACCATCGCCGACTTGCGCGCACTCGGACACCCGGTGGTGGAAACACCGCTCCCCAGCGGCCTGCAGGCCCTGCAGCGCCAGCCCGGCCATTGGCTGGGCGGGGCAGACCCGCGCCGCGAGGGCCTGGTGCTGGGCGATTAAGCTCTCGGGTTCAAACATGGCAATTCCACAAACATTTATTCAGGAACTGGTGGCGCGCGCGGACGTGGTGGAGATCGTCGGCCGCTACGTGCCCTTGAAGAAGGCCGGCGCCAACTTCATGGGCCTGTGCCCCTTCCACGGCGAGAAGTCGCCCTCCTTCTCCGTCAGCCCGACCAAACAGTTCTACCACTGCTTCGGCTGCGGCAAAAACGGCAACGCCATCAGCTTCTTGATGGACCATGCCGGCATGACCTTTATCGAGGCCGTCAAAGACCTGGCCCAGCAATACGGCATGCAGGTGCCGGAAGAAGAAGGCACGCCGCAGGACCGCGCCCGCGCCCAGGAGCAGCGCGAGAAGCAGCACACCTTGACCAGCGTGCTGGAGCAGGCCGCTGAGGCCTACCGCAAGGCGCTCAAGGACTCCCCGCGTGCCATCGGCTATTTCAAGGGCCGCGGCCTGTCGGGCGAGGTGGCCAAGCAGTTCGGCCTGGGCTACGCACCCGAGGGCTGGCGCAGCCTGGCCAGCGTGTTTCCGCACTACGACGACCCGCTCTTGGTGGAAAGCGGTCTGGTCATCAGCAGCACTGAGCAGGAAGGCGCTGAAGAAAAGCGCTACGACCGCTTCCGAGACCGCGTCATGTTCCCCATCCGCAACATCAAGGGCGAGTGCATCGGCTTTGGCGGGCGCGTGCTGGGCGATGACAAACCCAAGTACCTGAATTCACCGGAAACCCCGGTGTTCAGCAAGGGGCGCGAACTCTACGGCCTGTTTGAAGCCCGCTCCGCCCTGCGCGACCAGGGCTATGTGCTGGTCACGGAAGGCTATATGGACGTGGTGGCGCTGGCGCAGCTGGGCTTTCCCAATGCGGTGGCCACGCTGGGCACGGCCTGCACGGCCGAGCATGTGCAAAAGCTGTTCCGTTTTACCGACTCCGTGGTGTTCAGCTTTGATGGCGACGCCGCCGGTCAGCGTGCCGCGCGCAAGGCACTGGACGGCGCCCTGCCCTATGCCACCGATGTGCGCAGCATCAAGTTCCTGTTCTTGCCCGCCGAGCACGACCCCGACAGCTTTATCCGCGCCAATGGCCGCGAAGCCTTTGCCCGCTATGTGTCGGAGGCCACGCCCTTGAGCCGGTTCCTGATCGAATCGGCGCGCGAGGGGCTGGACCTCAACTCGGCCGAGGGCCGCGCCCACCTGTCCAGCAACGCCAAGCCGCTCTGGTCCGCCATGCCCGATGGTGCCCTCAAGATGCAGTTGCTGGGTGAGATTGCCGACCTGGTGCAGCTCACCGGACGCGAGCTCTCTGCGCTGTGGAATCCGGCCGCGGCGGCAGCCAAGCCGGCACGCGAAGGGGGCTGGCGCAAGAACACAGGCGATTTTGGACAAGGCAACGCGGACCGCAAGTGGGGCCAGGGCAGTTCCTATGGCGCCTTGGGCAGCCGCCCGGCCAGGCCCGGCGGGCGCTCCCAGCCGGCCAGTCGCGCTGACCATGCCACCCGCATCCTGCTGGGCCAGTCGGTGTTGTGGGATAGCCTGAGCAACGAAGACCACGCCTTGCTATGCGAACTGCCCGAACCCCACGGCCCTCTGCTGGCCTGGCTGGAAGGCCAGTTGCACGAACACGGCGCCCTGCCCTGGGAGGCTTTGCGCGAGGCCTTGACCGGTCACGCAGCCCAAGACTTGGCCCTGCGCCTGATGTCCGGCCCGGCCATTCCGGTACAGCCCGAAAACGAATCAGCACCCGAACTGCGCGATTTGCTGCACCGCATGCTGATTGATCGCCTGAAGGCCCAGGAGACCGAGG
Organism: Burkholderiales bacterium; assembly: GCA_947446855.1. GTDB lineage: Bacteria > Pseudomonadota > Gammaproteobacteria > Burkholderiales > Burkholderiaceae_C > Allorhodoferax. Next base: position 2,484 of record CANFIH010000218.1, on the reverse strand, counting down.
CCATCGAAGCCTCCAAGGCCGACCCGCAGGCTTTGCAGCGCTACCGCGAACTGCAGACGCGCCGTCTGCAACTCGAAAAACAGCAATCCGAAGGTATAATCCAAGGTTGATTCGGCAAGAGCGACAGCAACACCTCCGGGCTAGGCCATATGCAGACACAGTTCGCAGCAGGCCACCTCACCGCAAGGATTGCATTCCAAATGTTCGCCCTCACATCTTGCCGTGGGATCTTCCTTCCCTCCCCTGCCACCTGAGGCGCCCAGCGCGACCCGGTTGGCGTTTGACCCGTCTGCCCGAATTGTTTTGATGTCCTGAGGTTTTCGCATGCCCGTTCAAAAATCAGCCAAGCCAGCACCTAACGCCGCCAAGTCCGCCAGCAAAGCTGCCACCAAGACCGAAAAGAAAGCCACACCTGTGTCCACCACCAAAGCCGCTCTCAAAGCCGCCGCCGACGAACTTCTGGCGAAGAAGAAACCAGGACGCCCGCCCAAAGCCGCAGCCGCAGCCGCTGATTCCAGCGCCCCGGCTACCGGCGCCAAGCGCGGCCGAAAGCCCAAGGCTGCTGCCGCCGCGAAGGCCGGTGGTGATGGGGAAGACATGGACATGTCCGACATCGAAGCCGACTTGGTCGGTGAACCCGAAGCCGTTGCCACGACCACCGCCACCGGTGAAAAGGTCAAACCGCTGCGCATGAAGATCAGCAAGGCCAAAGAACGCGCCTTGATGAAAGAGTTTGGTCTGGACGAGACCGTGCTGTCCGAAGAGGACATGGCCAAGCGCCGCGCGCGCCTGAAGGCCCTGATCACCCTGGGCAAGACCCGCGGCTACCTGACGCACGGTGAAATTTCCGATCACCTGCCCGACAAGCTGGTCGATGCCGAAACGCTGGAAGTCGTGATCTCCATGTTGAACGACATGGGTGTCGCGGTCTACGAACAGACCCCGGATGCGGAAACCCTGTTGCTCAACAACAATGTGTCCACCGCCGCCACGGTAGAAGAAGCCGAAGAAGAAGCGGAAGCCGCCTTGTCCACCGTGGACAGCGAGTTCGGCCGCACCACCGACCCGGTGCGCATGTACATGCGTGAAATGGGCACGGTTGAACTGCTGACCCGCGAAGGCGAAATTGAAATCGCCAAGCGCATCGAAGGCGGCCTGATGGCCATGATGGAGGCGATCAGCAAGTCGCCCGCCACCATCGCCGAGATCCTGCGCCTGGGCGAAGACATCCGCGAAGGCAAGGTGGTCATCACCACCATCGTCGACGGTTTCTCCAACCCCAACGAGGCCGATGACTATGTGGCCGAAGAAGACTTCGACGAGTTCGACGAGAACGACGACGACGACGGCAAGGGCGGCTCCAAGGCGCTGACCAAGAAGCTCGAGGAGTTGAAGAAACAGGCGCTGGAGCGCTTCGACAAGCTGCGCGAGCTGTTCGAAAAAATCCACAAGATTTATGACAAGGAAGGCTACGGCACGCCTGCCTACGTCAAGACCCAGAATGCGCTGAGCGAAGAGCTGATGACCATCCGCTTCACCGCCAAGGCGATTGAGAAGCTGTGCGACATGGTGCGCGGCCAGGTGGATGATGTGCGCAAGATGGAGCGCGAACTGCGCCGCATCATCGTCGACAAGTGCGGCTACTCGCAGGAAAACTTCATTGCCGAATTCAGCGGCCGCGACAAAAACAACCAGCCGGTTGCCAGCAACCTGCTGAACCTGAAGTGGATCGAAAAGCAAGCCGCTGCCGGCAAGCCCTGGTCTGCCGTCATGGGCCGCAACATTCCGCCGGTGCAGGATCTGCAGCAAAAGCTGACCGATCTGCAGTCCCGCGTGGTCGTGCCCCTGGCCCAGCTGAAAGACATCAACAAGCGCATGAACTCGGGCGAATCGTCCAGCCGTGCGGCCAAGAAAGAGATGATCGAGGCCAATCTGCGCCTGGTGATCTCGATTGCCAAGAAGTACACCAACCGTGGCCTGCAGTTCCTGGATCTGATCCAGGAAGGCAACATCGGTCTGATGAAGGCCGTGGACAAGTTCGAATACCGCCGCGGCTACAAGTTCTCGACCTACGCCACCTGGTGGATTCGCCAGGCCATTACCCGCTCCATTGCAGACCAGGCGCGCACCATCCGGATTCCGGTGCACATGATCGAAACCATCAACAAGATGAACCGCATCAGCCGCCAGCACCTGCAGGAGTTTGGCTTCGAGCCCGATGCCTCCGTCCTGGCCGAGAAGATGGAGATCCCGGAAGACAAGATCCGCAAGATCATGAAGATTGCCAAGGAGCCGATCTCCATGGAAACCCCCATCGGCGACGATGACGACAGCCACCTGGGTGACTTCATCGAGGACGGTGCCAACACCGCCCCCATGGAAGCCGCCATGCAGGCCGGCCTGCGCGATGTGGTGAAAGACATTCTGGACAGCCTGACGCCGCGCGAAGCCAAGGTGCTGCGCATGCGCTTTGGTATCGAGATG
>CANFIH010000217.1 GCA_947446855.1 Burkholderiales bacterium | reverse complement strand
TGGCAGAGCCGAAGGCAAAGATCAAGGCCGGCCCGCTGGACGCCACCAACGCCGCCACCGCTTGTGGTTATGTGCTGGGCGCCGAATTGCGCGCCTGTGGCGTGGACCTCAGCTTTACCCCGGTGCTGGACCTGGACTATGGCGCCAGCGGCGTCATTGGCGACCGCGCCTTCGCGCGCGACCCGCGCGTGGTCAGCCTGCTGGCCAAGAGCGTGATGCAGGGGTTGTTGCAAAGCGGCATGGCCAACTGCGGCAAGCACTTTCCGGGGCACGGCTTTGTCAAGGCCGACTCACACACCGAGATCCCGGTGGACCGCCGCAGCCTCAAGGCCATCCTGCAGGACGACGCCGCGCCTTACCGATGGCTCAGCACCAGCATGACCAGTGTGATGCCGGCGCACGTGATCTATCCCAAGGTGGACAGCCGCCCCGCCGGATTCTCGGCCAAATGGCTGAACGAAATTCTGCGCGGCCAGATAGGCTTTACCGGCGCGATCTTCAGCGACGATCTGTCCATGGCCGGCGCGCGGGTGCTGGATGGGCAACACCTCAGCTACACGCAAGCTGCGGTGCAAGCGCTGCAGGCCGGTTGCGACATGGTGCTGCTGTGCAACCAGTCGGTCGCCAACAGTGAAGGCGGCGGCACTGCCATTGACGAACTGATTGCCGGCCTCACCGAGGCCCAGGTCAAGGGCCAGTGGCAGCCCTCGGAAGCCAGCGAGGAGCGCCGCCTTTCCTTGCTGCCGCGCGCGGGTGCCAGTGATTGGGATGCCCTCATGGTGCAGCCCGCATACATGCATGCGCTCGACTGGCTGGCGTAATCAAAAAAGTCACATTTGCCCATGCTAGGATGGGTTCCGGATAGTTTTGTTATTAAAAAAAATTGGAGTGAATGATGAAGTTGAAGTCTTTGGTTGTTGCCGTGATGATGTTTGCCTTTGCCGGTGCCTCGATGGCCGCGACAGCACCCGCCAAGAAGCACGCGCACAAGAAAGCCCATGTGGTGAAGATTCACAAGGCCAAGCACAAGAAGGCTGCTGTGCAGTAATTGGGGCATCACCCAACGTAGAAAAGGCCTCGCAAGAGGCCTTTTCTACGTTGGCGCCGGACCTGAGTCCGGTATGGCGCCGTTTAATTGATGGACGAGAAAACAGCACCTGACGCGCCAACTCCCACATATTTGCTCGCCGTTCCGATGATGCCGTAAAGGCTGTTGGTTGGCCCTGCCGAATTCGCGACGGGGGGATTCCATGTAAGCCCATTCACGCTGGTGTAGGTCACGCCGCCCTGACCGACAGCCAAAAACTGAGGGTCAAGTGCGTTGACTGCGGAATCGGTGGTGACCGCATACAAGACATTGCTATTCGTTGGCCCCACGGTGGGCGCGACCCATGCGCCTGCACCTCCCGCCGCCGTGGTCATCGTGTTGTTGGTGATGATGGTGCCACTGTCGCCGACAGCCACCACCACATTGCCGATTGTGGCCGCCACGCTGCGCAGTGCGATGTTGTTGCCAACACCAGAACTTCCCGCGGTCCAGGTCTTGGCATCGGGACTGGTCAGCAGGGTGCCGCTTGCACCAACCGCAATCCACATACCAGTGAAGGTTGAATAGGTGACGCCATAGAGGTTGGCGCTCGTAGGCAGAGTATCTGATGATGTCCAAGTGAGCCCGTCCGTGGTGAAGTAAGCGGCGCCACCGTTTCCGACGGCTACTGTGGTGGTGCCGTTGCTGGCCAGGGCATTGATTGAACTGCTGGGTTTAATGGTGCCGGAAGCCCATAGTGCAGATGTCCAAGTGGCCAAATCAGTACTGGAAACAATACTGTTTGTGCCATTGCCAATGGTGTCCTCACCCACCGCGATGTATCTATTCGTGGCGTTGGCAACCAGTTTGACATTGAGAGCCGCCTTGTAGTTCACCGTAGGTCCATTCAGCACACCCCAGCCGTAGCCGTTCAGCGATTGACTGACCCCGTCGAGCCCTTTGTACATCGCGCCGTTATCACCCACCGCCAGGTAGTAATTCAGGCTATCGGCGCTGGAGGTGCCAAAGGCAAGTCCGCGCAGGTCGCCAATGGCAGTGGTGCCGCTGCCGGCTTTCCAGTTCGCACCAGCCGCTCTGGGCGCGACAGATTGAGATGCCGTTTGCGCTCCGCCCGCTCCGCCGCCCGTTCGGCCATTCATGGCAAACGAATAGGTCACGCCATTGGTCAAGCCGGATATCACGTAGGGAGATGTAATGTTGGTGGCCCAGGCATGGTTGCCGGGCGGGTTTTTGATGTCCAAGGGCGTGGCAGTTGGCGCATACATCAGCCAGTACTGCACCCCGGGGCTGGCGGAAAAGCTGATGATGACTTGCCCGTTACCAGGCGTCACGGTGAAATCGCCAGGCGCAGCGGCAGAACCGCCGGCACCGCCGCCACAGGCGGTCAGCACCAGGGCCAAGAGCGTGGCGGCAAACGTGCGCCAGAAAGAAGACTTCAGCATGTTCTATTGTTTCCTATTCAATCGCTGTCGATTATGAAGTTCCAGCGAGTTTGCGATGTTGCTTTTGCGTAAAGCAAGGCGTGTTGCGTCGCGTAAACAAGCCTATTGTGACCGGCCCTGCCCCGGCACTCAGGGCGAGCGGTGCAAACGGGGTGATGACAGAGCCACGATCATGTCGCTGGTGGCGTCATCTACTGCGGGGTGGCGTTGCAGCAGACCACCGGCACCCAGCAACTTGCGCAGTAGCTGCAGGTCTTTCACCGTGGGGGCTACTTTGATTTGGGCCAGCGCTGCGGAGGTATTGCCGCCCTGAATCAGGCTGGCAACTTTTGCGGCCCAGGGGTTGCTTTGGCGTGTCATAGGGGTTTACTTGGGACGAGGGTGTGGGCTGCCATTATGACCAGAGCGGCTGCTCGCCGGCATCCCGGTAGGTCAGATAGACCCGCACTTCAAACTCCAGCTGGTGGTAGTCCGGCTCCATGTAGCTGCACAGCTTGTAGAAATTCTTGTCGTGGTCGCGCTCACGCAGGTGCGCCAACTCGTGTACCGCAATCATGCGCAGGAACTCCAGTGGCGTGTCCTTGAACAGGGAGGCAATGCGAATCTCGCGTTTGGCCAGGAGTCGTGAGCCCTGCACCCGCGAGACGGTGGTGTGCGTGCCCAGGGCGTTTTTCACCAACTGCAGTTTGTTGTCGTAGAGCACTTTGCTGATGGGGGTGGCACCCTTCAGGTAGTCTTGCTTGAGCTCCTGCACATAGTCAAACAGGGCGCGGTCGTCACGCATTCCATGGCCCTGCGGATATTTTTTCAGCAGCCAAGGGCCTAGTTTTTGCGCCTGCAGCATGGCCTCGATTTGCTGTACGGTCTCTGCCGGATAACCGTTCAAGTATGCGGTGCTCATTTGTTGGACATGCGCATGGCAATCAGACCGGCCACCAGAATCACAGCAGCACCTATAAACGTGGTGAACCTGGGCACTTCCGCAAAAAACAAAAAGCCCCACAGCGGCGCCCACAAAATGCCGGTGTACTCAAACGGTGTCACCGTGCTGCTTTTGGCTACCCGGTAGGCAGCAGTGAGGAACATGGTACCCACGGCCGCTACCGCGCCACAGATGGCGATCAGCCCACCGTCCGTCACGCTGGGCACCACCCAGGGCCGCACCAGAAACACCACGCTGGGGTGGCTGGCATGCTCAATGCCCAGCAGATGCAGCAGCGCTGCGGCAAAGGCCGAGCCGATCAGAAAAAAGCCGTTCTGGTAGAACGCCATGACCGAAGTCGGCAAGCGGTTGCCCATCTTGCGTGCCATCAACATGGCCGTGCCGTACAGGGCCGCGGAGATGAGCGAGAGCAGGGCGGCGGGCTCAAACAAGCCCGTGCCGGGCTGCAGCATCACCAGCACGCCTGCAAAACCCAGCAACACGGCAGCCCATACCTTCCAGCCAATATGTTCGCCCAGCACCGGCCCTGCCAGGGCCGTGACAAACAGCGGAACGGTGAAATACAGCGCCACCGCATCGGCCAGGGGCAAGGCCGGGAAGGCCATGTAGTAGGCCGTATATGCCCCAAACATGATGAGTGCACGCAGCGCCAACGGCAGCAGATGGGCTGAAAACAAGGCCCCCAAACCGGCCTCCCTTTGCACCAGCACCAGCAGAATCGGCAGCCCCACCAGGGAACGTATGCATACCACTTCCGTCAGGGGGTAGCCGCCGCTGACCTGCTTGATGATGGCGTCCTGCAGGGAAAAGATGAAGACACCAATGCACAGATAAAGAATGCCGCGAGCGGATTGGTTTTGCATGGGAAGTATGTTGAAGGACACGCATGATAGCGGCCGAGCGCTAGTTCAAAGGCGCGTGCTGCGCCCCCATCCGTTCCCGCAGCGCCAGCACAAGCTGCTCGATCAGCGGGCCCCAATCGCCTTCCGGGCCCTGGCGGAATAGGCGCATCGCGTCTGGGTACCAGATGGAGTGCGTGCCTTCTGCGCCCCAGCGCCAGTCCGTCATGTACCAGGGCAGTAGCAACCAGCAGGGTATGCCCAGGGCGCCGGCCAGATGGGCCATGGCGGTGTCCACGGTGATGACCAGATCCAACTGCGACACGATGGCCGCTGCGTCGGCAAAGTCCTGCATGGCGCCGCCCAGGGAGATGAGCGCTTGTGTGGCCTGTTGCGCATCGACCTCGCCCTCACCGGCACCCTTTTGCAGACTGATCCAGTGGACACCGGCAACGGACCACAGGGGTGCCAGTGACTTCAGATGCGGCAGCGAGCGGTCACGGTCGTTTTCGAACTGCGGGTTGCCCTTCCAGACCAGGCCAATGCGCAGCTGCTCTGCGCCTGGCAGGCGGGCCGACCATTGCGTGCGCAATGCCGCATCGGCCTGCAGGTAGGGGCAGGCCGCGGGCACTGTATCCGCGCGCGTTGCCAGGTGGTAGGGCGCGCTCAGTAGCGGCATCCAGTAGTCAAAGCCCTGTGCCGGCCATGGCTGGTCAAAGCGGTAGACGGCATCCAGACCCTCCAGCCCGCTGAGCAGCGTTGCCAGTGCCGGGTGGCAGAGCAGGGAAATGCGGTCTGCCCCGAGCGCCTTGAGTCGCGGAATGTAGCGGCAAAACTGGATCACGTCGCCGTGGCCCGCCTCATAGGTTACGAGCAAGGAACGGCCTGCCAGGTCCTCACCCTGCCAACGCGGAAACGCCAAACGCTGTTTGACGGATTGGTACCAGTCGCGTGCCTCAAACAATGCCCAACCTTCTTCAAACAGACCGCGCCGCAGCTGCAAATAGGCCAAGTTGAATCGAGCCCGCGCATTGGCCGGGTCCAGCGCCATGGCACGGCGCAGGCAGACCTCGGCGGTATCCTCGTTTTTCAGACTCAGCTGGAGTGCGCCCAGGTTGGACCAAACGGCGCTCGATTGCCCGTCCAGCATCAGCGCTGCCGCATAGCTGGCCTCGGCCTCGGCGTGGCGCTTTTGCAGTGCCAGCAGGGCGCCCAGGTTCAGGCGCACTGTGGCGAGTTGGGGTGCCCATTCCAGGGCTGTGCGGTAGCAAGCCTCGGCCTCGGCGCAGGCACCGGTGTGGTCCAGCACGTACCCCAGGTTTCCATGGGCTTCGGCAAACTGGGGATCCAGGCGGACGGCTTGCCTGAAAGCCTGCTCGGCGGCCGGCAGGTCGCCACTCTGCAAATGCTGTGCCCCGCGTTGGTACAGCGCCAGAGCGGCATCGTCGGCGCTGTCCTCCATGGTGGCTGGCGGGGTGCTCTAGGCTTCGCGGCGCAGGGCGGGGAACAGGATGATGTCGCGGATGCTGGCGCTGTCGGTCAGCAGCATCATCAGGCGGTCAATGCCGATGCCGCAGCCGCCCGTGGGGGGCATGCCGTATTCGAGCGCGCGCACAAAGTCGTGGTCGTAGTACATGGCTTCGTCATCGCCGGCATCCTTGGCATCCACCTGCGACAGGAAGCGCGCGGCCTGGTCTTCGGCGTCGTTCAGCTCGCTAAAACCGTTGCCGAACTCGCGCCCGGTGATGTAGAGCTCAAAGCGCTCGGTCACGCCGGGCTTGGTGTCGCTCTCGCGGGCCAGCGGCGAAATTTCTACCGGGTGCTCGCAGATGAAGGTGGGGTTCCAGAGCTTGTCTTCCACCGTCTCTTCAAAGTACAGCACCTGCAGGCTGGCCAGACTGCGTGTGGACAGGTGGTGCTTGGCCTCGGTGAGCCCCAGCTTGCGCAGGGCGTTGATCAGCCACTCGGTGCTGTTGACACCGTCGCCGGCCTCGGTGTACTTGGCAATGGCTTCCAGAATGGTCAGCCGCTCGAAGGGCTTGGCCAGGTCCACCGGCTTGCCGCCGTAGCTCAGTTGCAGCGAGTCGCCGGCCTTGATGGCGGCATCGCGCACCAGTTGCTCGACAAAGGTCATCAGGTCCTGGTAGTTCCAGTAGGCCGCGTAGAACTCCATCATGGTGAACTCGGGGTTGTGGCGCACCGAGATGCCTTCGTTGCGGAAGTTGCGGTTGATCTCGAACACGCGGTCAAAACCGCCCACGATCAGGCGCTTCAAATACAACTCGGGCGCAATGCGCAGGAACATTTGCTGGTCCAGCGCGTTGTGGTGGGTGGTGA
>CANFIH010000216.1 GCA_947446855.1 Burkholderiales bacterium | reverse complement strand
GTACTTGAGCGCCATATTGGTGTTCTGTTCGGCCAGCAGGAAGGTCACCTTTTCCTTGGCGTTGAGGTCTTTCACGATCTCGAACACTTCTTCCACAATTTGCGGCGCCAGGCCCATGGAAGGTTCGTCCAGCAGCACCATGTTGGGGTTGGTCATCAGCGCGCGGCCGATGGCGCACATCTGCTGCTCACCGCCCGAGGTGTAGGCGGCCTGGCTGGTGCGCCGGGTTTTCAGGCGCGGGAAGTAGTTGTAGACCTTTTCCAGATTGGCCGCAATCTCGCCTGCGCTCTTGCGGGTGTAACCGCCGGTGAGCAGGTTTTCTTCAATCGTCAGGTGGGCAAAGCAGTGCCGGCCCTCCATCACCTGCACCACACCGCGCTTGACCAGATCGGCCGGCGAAAGGTTTTCGATGCGCTCACCGCGCAACTCGATCGAGCCCTTGGTCACCTCGCCGCGCTCCCCGGCCAGCAGGTTGGAGATGGCGCGCAAAGTGGTGGTCTTGCCCGCACCATTGCCCCCCAGAATGGCCACAATGCCGCCCTCCGGCACCTGCAGGGAGACGCCCTTGAGCACCAGGATGACGTGGTTGTAAATGACTTCAATGCCGTTTACGTTCAGAACAATGTTTTTGGGTTCACTCATAGCGCAAGTTTCCATAGAGACCAATTGAAAGACCCGCCACGCGACTCTTTCAATTGGCAGCCCTTGCGGGCTACCAACAAACCAACTAACCGGAGCGGCAGTGGCAAGCGAAGCAAGCCACCCCTTCCAGAAACACCGCGGAACCGGCTTCGCCGGGCCGCTGGTGTTGCCCCCTTGAGGGGGGAACAGACTACACGCCAGTGAGTCTGGACGGGGGGGAGCCTAAGACTGGCAGTCAGCCGCAGGGCGACGTGTCAATTTCTTGTCGGCCAGGTACTTGTCGGCACCGGCCTTGATCATGGGCTTGAGGATCTGCTCATCGGCCTGGTACCAGTCCGCACCCACATTCCACTTGGCACCGTCCCAGGTCTCGACACGGGCCCAGGTAGAGCCCATGTGGTCGGCACAGCTGGTGCTGACGGGGCGGATCACGCCGGTCAGACCCAACGCAGCCAGCTTTTTGTCGTCCAGCGCCAGGTTTTCCAGACCCCAGCGCACTTGCTCGCCGGTCATGACCTTGCCCTTGCCGAAACGCTCCTGCGCGCGGCGCACGGCCTCGATGCTGAGCGCCTGGATGATCACGCCGCGGGTGTACAGCACGGAGCCCACTTCGTCCTTGGGTCCGGTGCCCTGGCCCTTGTCGTGCACGAACTTCAGAATGTCCTGAATCACCTTGGGCTGGGTGCCCGCCGTGTTGAGCGCCAGCGCGTTATAGCCCTTGGCGCCTTCGCCCACGTCCTTCACGTCCGGCTCGGCACCGGCCCACCACACGCCATACATCTTGTCGCGCGGATAGCCGGTGGCTTGGGCTTCCTTCAGGGCGGTGGAATTCATCACGCCCCAACCCCACAGCAGCACGTAGTCGGGACGGTTCTGGCGCACTTGCAACCAGGCGGCCTTCTGGTCCACGCCAGGCGCGGTCACAGGAATCTTGGCCAGCTCAAAGCCGAGTTGGCGCGCACGCTCTTCCAGCAGCGGAATCGGCTCTTTGCCGAACGGACTGTCGTGGTAGACCAGGGTGATCTTCTTGCCCTTGAGCTTGTCCAGGCCGCCTTCTTTCTTGCCCAGATGCTGGATCAGGATGTCGGCGCCGGTCCAGTAGCTGCCCATCAGCGGGAAGTTCCACTTGAAGGCCTGGCCGTCCTGTGCCACGGACAAACCGTAGCCCAGGGTAATCAGTGCGACCTTGTCATTGACCACTTTTTCAGTCAACGCAAAGGTGATGCCGGTGGCTTGCGGATCAAACAGGGCCACGCCGGGTTTGCTCTTGAGGCGCTCGTAACATTCCACACCGCGGTCCGTGGCGTAGCCGGTTTCGCACTCTTCATAGGTCAGCTTGACGCCATTGATGCCGCCATCGCGGGCATTGATCATCTTCAGGTAATCCTGCTTGCCGTTGGCCCACGGCACGCCATTGGGTGCGTAGGGTCCGGTACGGTAGGACAGCAGCGGAAAGAACTGTTCCTTGGCCTGGGCAAAGGCACTGGGCGCCGCCAGGGTGGAGGCAACGGCCACCACGAGGGCAGCGGAGCGGGCGAGTGAGTAAAGCTTCATATGTCTCTCCTAAAGTTGGTTTGTTGAAGCACAGGGAAAATCAGTGAGGGAAAGGCCAGAGGCGCAGCTTCTGCTTGGCCACGGCCCAGAGCTTGGCCAGACCATGCGGCTCCACGATCAGGAACCACACAATCAGGCCGCCAAACACCATCAGTTCGGCATGCGAAACGCTGGCGGTGGAAATTTCGAACCCGAACACGCTGGTGATAGCCGGCAAAAACAGGTTCAACGCAATCGGCAGCACCACGATGAAGGCCGCGCCAAAGAAGCTACCCATGATGGAGCCCATGCCGCCGATGATGACCATGAACAGCAGCTTGAACGACTGGTCCACCGAGAAGGCCGCCGGCTCCCAGGCGCCTAAGTAGATGAAGGCCCACAGACCGCCGGACACGCCGACGATGAAGGAGCTGACCGCAAAGGCGCTGAGCTTGGCGTACATGGGGCGGATACCGATCACGGCAGCGGCCACGTCCATATCGCGAATCGCCATCCACTCACGGCCTACGGCACCGCGCACCAGGTTCTTGGCCAGCAGGGCAATCACCGACAGCAAAACCAGGCAGAACCAGTACTTGGCCAGCGGGCTCTCCAGCGAGAGGCCGAACACCTGCAGGTTGTTGACCGACACCGAGCCGCTGGAGGAGTTGTTGGTAAACCACTGCACCCGCAGAAACAGCCAGTCGGAAAAGAACTGCGCCGCGAGTGTAGCCACCGCCAGGTACAGCCCCTTGACGCGCAGGCTGGGCAGGCCGAACAGGATGCCGAACAGCATCGCGCACACACCGCCCAGAATCAGGGCCAGCACCAGCGGCATGCCATCGATGCGGACAAAAAAGTTGTAGGCCGCGTAAGCACCGACCGCCATGAAGGCGCCGGACCCCAGCGAAATCTGGCCGCAGTAGCCCACCAAGATATTCACCCCCACCGCTGCCAGCGAGAAGATCAGGAAAGGGATCAGGATGGCGCGGAAGATGTAATCGCTGGCCAGCATGGGCACCAGGGCGAAACCGACTGCCAGCAGCAGGAACATGGCAATGCGGTCCTGCAGGATCGGCAGAATCTGCTGGTCCGCGCGGTACGTGGTTTTGAATTGGCCGTTTTCTCTATAAAACATTTTTTATCTCTCAAACGCGATCGATGATCTTCTCGCCAAACAAACCCTGCGGCCTGATCAGGAGGAAGCCCAACGCTAGTACATAGGCAAACCAGATTTCAATACCGCCCCCTACGAACGGCCCGATATACACCTCGGACAGCTTCTCGCCCACACCGATGATCAGGCCACCAACGATGGCACCCGGCACCGAGGTCAGGCCGCCCAGAATCACGACCGGCAGGGCCCGCAGCGCCACCGTGGTCAGCGAGAACTGCACGCCCAACTTGCTGCCCCAAATCATGCCGGCCACCAAAGCCACTACACCCGCCACGCACCAGACGATGACCCAAATGCGGTTCAACGGAATGCCGATACTTTGTGCCGCCTGGTGGTCATCCGCCACAGCGCGCAGGGCACGGCCGGTGCCGGTCTTCTGGAAGAACAGGCTGAGCAGAGCCACCAGCGCCGCGGCGATGATGGCGGCATAAAAGTCTTCCTTGTTGATCAGGATGCCGCCCGCAAAGGCGCTCTCCAGAATCATCACCGGGTCTTTGGGCATGCCAATGTCAATCTTGTAGATGCTGCTGCCGAACAGCGACTGACCCAAGCCTTCGAGAAAGTAAGTGATGCCCAAGGTGGCCATCAAGAGCGTGGTGCCTTCCTGGTTCACCAGATGGCGCAGCACCAGGCGCTCAATCACCCAGGCCACCCCAAACATCACCACACCGGCGGCGACAAAGGCCAGCAGGTTGACCGTGTAGAAATCGGTAATGCCCAGCAGTGGAATCCACTCCGAAAAGCGCGCCATCGCCAGCGCTGCGAACAGCACCATGGCGCCCTGGGCAAAGTTGAAGACGCCGGAGGCCTTGTAAATCAGCACAAAGCCCAGCGCCACCAGCGAATACAACATGCCGGCCATCAGGCCGCCCAGCAAAGTTTCCAAAAAGAAAGCCATATTCCGATTCCTTAGTGTGAAGTGCCGAGGTAGGCACTGATCACGTCTTCGTTGTTGCGCACTTCATCGGGCGTGCCGTCGCCGATCTTCTTGCCATAGTCCAGCACCACCACGCGATCCGAGATGTCCATCACCACACCCATGTCGTGCTCGATCAACACCACGGTGGTTCCGAACTCGTCGTTCACGTCCAACACAAAGCGGCACATGTCCTGCTTCTCTTCGACGTTCATGCCGGCCATGGGCTCGTCGAGCAGCAGCACCTGCGGCTCCATCGCCAGGGCGCGGCCCAGGTCGACGCGCTTTTGCAGGCCGTAGGGCAGTTGGCCCACGGGCGTCTTGCGGTAGGCCTGGATTTCCAGGAAGTCGATGATGCGTTCCACCGCCTCGCGGTGCATGATTTCTTCGCGCTCGGCCGGCCCCAAGCGCAGCGCCTGCATGAAGATGCTGGATTTGATCTTGAGGTTGCGCCCGGACATGATGTTGTCGAGCACGCTCATGCCCTTGAACAGCGCCAGGTTCTGGAAGGTGCGCCCGATCCCCATGCTGGCCACCTGGTGGCTGTCCATGTGGCTGAAGGTCTGGCCGCGAAAGGTAATCGAGCCGATCTGCGGGCGGTACACGCCGTTGATGCAGTTCAGCATCGAGCTTTTACCGGCACCGTTGGGGCCGATGATGGCGCGGATTTCGTGTTCCTTGACGTTGAAGGAAATGTCCGTCAGGGCCTTCACGCCGCCGAAGCTCAGGGAGATGTTTTTGACGTCGAGAATGACGTCACCGATTTTCTTGGTCATGCTGCAGCCTTCACGGGGGCAAATATCTTGGCGTCGTCCAAACGCAATGTGGCGCTGACGCTGCCGGTGCGGCCGTCTTCAAACTTGACCACGGTCTCGATGAACTGGCTGCTCTTGCCCGCATACAGGGCATCCACCAGCGCGCTGTATTTGTCGGCGATAAAGCCGCGGCGGACCTTGTTGGTGCGGGTGAGCTCGCCGTCATCCGCATCCAGTTCCTTGTGCAAGACCAGAAAGCGGCTGACCTGGCTGCCGGCCAGCAGGCTGTCCACGCTCAGGTCGGCGTTGACCTTTTCCACGCATTCCTTGATCAGCTGGTAGACCTCGGGCTTTTGCGCCAGATCGGTATAGCCGGCATAGGGCAGATTGCGGCGCTCGGCCCAGTTGCCCACGGCGTCGAAGTCGATGTTGATGAAGACACAGACCTTTTCGCGGCCGTCGCCATAGGCCACGACCTCCTTGATGTGCTGGAAGAACTTGAGCTTGTTCTCCACGTACTTGGGCGCAAACATGGCGCCATCGAAGTTGCCGCCCTGGATGCGGCCCACGTCTTTCACGCGGTCGATGATCTTCAGGTGGCCATGGGCGTCGATGAAGCCGGCATCGCTGGTGTGGTACCAACCGCCAGCCGTCAGCACCTCGGCTGTGGCAGCCGGGTTCTTGTAATAGGCCTTGAACAGGCCGGGCGACTTGACCAGGATTTCGCCGTTGTCGGCCACCTTGATCTCCACGCCGGCGCAGGGCACGCCCACGGTGTCGGCGCGCGCCTCGGTGTCGGGCTGCAGGCAGACAAATACAGCGGTCTCGGTCGAACCGTAGAGCTGCTTGATATTGATGCCGATGGAACGGTAAAAGCTGAACAGGTCCGGGCCAATGGCCTCACCCGCGGTGTAGGCCACGCGCACCCGGCTGAAACCCAGGGTGTTGCGCAGCGGGCCATACACGCACAGATTGCCCAGCGCATACAGCAGCTTGTCCACCAGACCGACCGCTTCACCATTCATCAGCGCCGGGCCCACCTTGTGCGCCACCGCCATGAAGGCGT
This sequence comes from Burkholderiales bacterium, assembly GCA_947446855.1. Lineage (GTDB taxonomy): Bacteria > Pseudomonadota > Gammaproteobacteria > Burkholderiales > Burkholderiaceae_C > Allorhodoferax. Next base: position 589 of record CANFIH010000216.1, on the reverse strand, counting down.
GGAACATCTTGCGCTTGAGTGCGCCGGCGTCTTCCATGCGGATCATCACGCTGGTGAGCAGGCCTTCGAACACGCGGGGCGGCGCGAAATAGTAGGTCGGGCCGATTTCTTTCAGGTCGATGGTGGCGGTGGCGGCCGACTCGGGGCAGTTCACCACGTAGCCGCAGGCCAGCCATTGCGCATACGAAAAAATGTTCTGGCCGATCCAGGCTGGCGGCAGGTAAGCCAGCACCTCCTCGGAGCTGGTCAGCTTGTCGAAGTCGGCACCGGCACGGGCACGGTTCAACAGCGAGTCGTGCGTGTGCACCACGCCCTTGGGATTGCCGGTGGTGCCGGAGGTGAAGAACATGGCGCCCACATCGTCGGGCTGGATCTTGGCCACTTCTTCGGCGAAAAATTCGGTGTGCAAAGCGGCAAAGGCCTTGCCCCGGGCCTGCAGTTCGTCCAGCGAAGCCAAGCCCGGCTCGTCGTATTTACGCAGCCCACGCGGATCGTCGAAATAGATGCGTGCCAGTTGCGGGCATTGCTCGCGAATTTCCAGCAGCTTGTCGACCTGCTCCTGGTCTTCGGCAAAGGCGAAGGTGACCTC
>CANFIH010000215.1 GCA_947446855.1 Burkholderiales bacterium | reverse complement strand
GATGATGGTGCGGCTGATGGTGGAGGTGATGGCGTTGTCGATGATCTCCTGCGTGTTCATCTTGCGGTAGCGCCGGAAGTTTTCGCGGATCCGGTCAAAAATCACCACCGATTCATTCACCGAGTAACCCAGCACCGCCAGCACCGCGGCCAGCACCGGCAGGGAGAACTCCCACTGGAAGAAGGCGAAGAAGCCCAGGATGATGACCACGTCGTGCAGGTTGGCGATGATGGCCGCCACGGCAAACTTCCACTCAAAACGAATGGCCAAGTACAGCATGATGCCGGCCACCACGCAGGCCAGGGCCTTGAGGCCGTCGGCCGCGAGTTCGTCACCCACCTGCGGACCGACAAACTCGGTGCGGCGCAGGGTGACGCTGGCGTCGCCCGCCTTGAGCGCGGTCAGCACTTTTTCGCTTTGCTGGGCCGAGCTGTTGCCCTTTTGCACCGGCATGCGGATCAGCACGTCCTGCGCGGTGCCGAAGTTTTGCACCTGCACATCGTTGATGCCCAGGGCGTCCACGGCATTGCGGATGGCGTTCAGGTCAGCTGGCTGCGAGTAGCTCACCTCCATCAGGGTGCCGCCGGTGAACTCCACCGACAAATGCAGTCCGCGCGAAAACAGGAAGAAGACCGCAGCCAGAAAGGTCAGGCCGGAAATGGCGTTGAACACCAGCGCATTCCGCATGAACGGAATGTCGCGACGGATTTTGAAAAATTCCATTTTTTACTTTCCCTTTTGAACCGCGGGGGTTTGCCCTTCCGGCGCTGGACGCCAGACGGTTCCAATCGACACGGTTTTGAGCTTTTTCTGCCGTCCGTACCAGACGTTGACCACACCGCGCGAGAAGAATACACCGGAGAACATGCTGGTCAAAATGCCCAGGCAGTGCACCACGGCGAAGCCGCGCACCGGGCCGGAACCAAAGGCCAGCAGCGCCAAACCGGCGATCAGGGTGGTGACGTTGGAGTCGATGATGGTGGCCCAGGCGCGGTCGTAACCGGCGTGGATGGCCGCCTGTGGCGAAGAGCCGTTGCGCAACTCTTCCCGCACGCGCTCGTTGATCAGCACGTTGGCGTCAATCGCCATACCCAGCACCAGCGCCATGGCCGCCATACCGGGCAGCGTCAGGGTGGCTTGCAACATGGACAGCACGGCCACCAGCAGCAACAGATTGAAGGCCAAAGCCACGCTGGAGATCACGCCAAACAACATGTAGTACATGCACATGAACAGTGTCACCCCGACAAAGCCCCAGGTCACGCTGTTAAAGCCCTTGGCAATGTTTTCGGCACCAAGAGACGGGCCGATGGTGCGTTCTTCAATGATTTCCATGGGTGCAGCGAGCGAACCGGCACGCAGCAGCAAGGCCGTGTCGGCCGCTTCGGTGGTGGTCATACGACCGGAAATCTGCACGCGCCCGCCACCAATTTCGGAGCGGATCACCGGTGCGGTTACGACTTCGCCCTTGCCTTTTTCAAACAGGAGAATCGCCATGCGCTTGCCAATGCTTTCGCGCGTGACATCACGGAAGATGCGCGCGCCCTTGGCATCCAGCGTCAGGTGCACGGCGGCTTCCTGGGTCTGGTTGTCAAAGCCGGGCTGGGCATCGGTCAGGTTGTCGCCAGTCAGGATCACCTGCTTTTTGACGATCACCGGCTGGCCGCTGCGCTCCAGGAAGCGCTCGGTGCCAAAGGGCACGGGGCCGGAGCCGGTTTCGGCAGCGCGGGCTTCCGCACTTTCCTCGACCATGCGGATTTCCAGCGTGGCGGTGCGGCCCAGAATGTCCTTGGCCTTGGCCGTATCCTGCACGCCGGGCAGTTGCACCACGATGCGGTCCAGACCCTGCTGCTGGATCACCGGCTCGGCCACGCCGAGCTCGTTGATCCGGTTGTGCAGGGTGGTGATGTTCTGCTTGAGCGCCTGTTCCTGAATTTTGCGGCCGGCGACCGGGTTGATGGCTGCCGTCAGCTTGAATTCGGTGCCGTCGGCGGCCTCGGTGCTGATCAGTTCGGGGAACTGGTCCTGGATGATGATTTTGGCCGCATCCATGGCGGCGGTGTCCTTGAACTTGACCTCCACCGTCTGGCCGTTGCGGCCAATGCCGTTGTGGCGCACATTCTTTTCGCGCAGCGTGGTGCGGATGTCACCGGCCAGCGACTCGGCACGCTTGGATAAAGCGGCCTGCATGTCCACCTGCAGCATGAAGTGCACACCACCGCGCAAGTCCAGACCCAGGTACATGGGCGAGGCGCGCATGGCGGTCAACCAGGCCGGCGAGCGGCTCAGCAGGTTCAGCGCCACCACATAGGCCGGATCGGCCGCATCCGGGTTCAGTGCCTTCTGGATCGCGTCCTTGGCCTTGAGTTGGGCGTCGGTATTGGAAAAGCGGGCCTTGATGGAGGTGCCATCCAGCGCCAGGGCATCCGGCGTCAGACCGGCCGCCTTGAGCGCGTCTTCGACGCGGGCCAGCGAGGCGGTATCGAGCCGCATGCCGGTCTTGGCCACGGAGACCTGCACGGCCGGGGCTTCACCAAACAGATTGGGCAGGGCGTACAGCCCACCCACCAACAGCGCGATCAGGATGATCGCGTACTTCCATACCGGGTAACGGTTCATGATCGCGCCAGAGTGAGTTGAGGGGGGTTACTTGATCGAGCCCTTGGGCAGCACTTGCACGACCGCGCCGCGCTGGATTTGGACTTCCACGCCGCTGGCGACTTCCACGCTCAGGCTGTTGTCGCTGATCTTGGTGATCTTGCCCAGCATGCCGCCCACGGTGACCACTTCGTCGCCCTTGGCCAGCGCATCAATCATGGCCTTGGCTTCTTTTTGCTTCTTCATTTGCGGGCGGATCATGACGAAATACAGCACCACAAACATCAGCACCAGCGGCAGCATGCTCATCAGGGTGGACTGCATGTCGCCGCCAGCGGCAGCAGCAGGAGCGGTTTGGGCAAAGGCAGAAGAAATGAACACAGGCAAACTCCACAAAGAGGGAAAACGGGACTAAAACCACCCCGCCAGTGGCCCGCGATGGAGCACACCCGGGAGCGAGGGTCAACCCGGCATTGTAAGGGGGCGGCGTGCCCGGCCTGAGCCGGATCCTCGGGCCGTCAATCGATTGGCGGGCGCCCGGCTTAAGGCAACTGGAAATAGCTGTCCCGCAACAGCTTCCACTGCTGGCGCGCCGCTTGCAGATGCCGGGCCTTGACGTGGCCGAAGCCGCGGATTTGCTCGGGCACGCGGGCAAAGGCGGCGGCGGCATCGCGGTTGCCAGGCGTCAGCGTGGGCAGCATGGCTTCGATGACGCTGTGGTATTCGGTGATCAGGGCGCGCTCGGCCTGGCGCTCTTCGCTGCGGCCGAAAACGTCAAACGCACCACCGCGCAGGAATTTCAGCTTGGCCAGCAGCCGCAGGGCGTGGCCCATCCAGGCGCCGAACTGCTGCTTTTGCAACTCGCCTTTGTCATTGCGTTTGGCGAACAGGGGTGGCGCCAGGTGGTAGTTGAGCTGGTAGTCGCCTTCAAACTGCCCCTGCACCTTGGCCGCAAAGCCGGCGTCGCTGTGCAGACGCGCCACTTCGTACTCATCCTTGTAGGCCATGAGTTTGAACAGGTAGCGCGCCACGGCCTCGCTCAGCGGCAGGTTCTCGCCGCGGCCCAACGCAGTTTCGGCAACGCGCACCTGGGCGACAAACGCGCGGTATTGCTCAGCATAGGCCGCGTTCTGGTAATCGGCCAGAAACGCCACACGGAACTGCACCATCGCATCCAGCGCGGCCTTGTCCGTTTTGGGGCGTGGCGTGAAGGCAATCACCTGCGCGGGTTGGAGCAACCGCTGCACGGCAGCCGGGTAGGCGGCGGCGCGGCAACCCCAATCAAAGGCGGTGCGGTTGTTCTCGACCGCCACGGCGTTGAGCTCCATGGCGCGCATCAGGGAGGCACGCTGCAGCGGAATCCAGCCCTTCTGCCAGGCGTAGCCCAGCATCATGGGGTTGGTGTAGATGGCGTCACCCAGCATCTGCACCGCCAGCGCGTCGGCATCGAAGCTGCCCAGATGGTCTGCACCCACTGCCTTGGCGATGTCGCTCAGGCACTGTGCACCGGGGTTGACCCAGTCGGCGTTTTTCACAAAGCCGGCGGTGGGCGCACTGTTGGAGTTCAGCGCCACATGGGTGCGGCCATGGCGCATGCGCATCGCCGTCTCCTTGCCCGCGACCACGATGGGGTCGCAGCCGATGATCAGGTCGGCCGAGGCCATGCCGACGCGGGTGGTGCGTATGCTGTCCTGCGTCGCCCCGATCAGCACATGGCTCCAGGTGGCACCGCCCTTTTGCGCCAGGCCGCCCGCATCCTGGGTGACGATGCCCTTGCCCTCCAGATGCGCGGCCATGCCCAGCAGCTGGCCGATGGTGATGACTCCGGTGCCGCCCACGCCGGCCACCACCATGCCCCAGACGCCGCCGGGGGCACTGGCCACATCGGGGATCACGGGTAGCGGCAGATCTGGCAGCCCTGCGGCAGGCGCTGCACCTGCGCCCCCATCAGTGAACGCAGCGCCCTTGGGCTTCTTCAACCTGCCACCCTCCACCGTGACAAAGCTGGGGCAAAAGCCTTTCAAGCAGGACAGGTCCTTGTTGCAGCTGCTCTGGTTGATCCGGCGCTTGCGGCCCAGTTCGGTCTCCAGCGGCTCCACGCTGATGCAGTTGCTTTGCACGCCGCAGTCGCCACAGCCTTCGCAGACCAGCTCGTTGATCACCACGCGGCGGGCCGGGTCGACCAGGGTGCCGCGCTTGCGGCGGCGGCGCTTTTCGGTGGCGCAGGTCTGGTCATAAATGATGACCGTCGTGCCTTTGATTTCACGAAACTCCCGCTGCACCGCGTCCAGCGTGTCGCGGTGCTGGATGGCGATGCCGGCCGGCAGGCCGGGCCGGTCGTCGTACTTCTCCGGCTCGTCGGTGACGATGGTGATCTTGACCGCGCCCTCGGCGACCATGCTCTGCGCGATCTGGATCACGCTATGGCCTTCGGGCCGCTCACCGACCTGCTGGCCGCCGGTCATGGCAACCGCGTCGTTGTAGAGGATTTTGTAGGTGATGTTGACGCCTGCCGCGATGCTCTGGCGGATGGCGAGCAGGCCGCTATGGAAGTAGGTGCCATCGCCCAGGTTGGCAAACATGTGCTGGTCGGTACTGAAGGGTTGCTGACCCACCCAGGGCACGCCCTCGCCACCCATTTGCGTAAAGCCCACGGTGTCGCGGTCCATCCAGATGGTCATGAAATGGCAGCCGATACCGGCCATGGCGCGCGAGCCTTCGGGCACCTTGGTGGACGTGTTGTGCGGGCAGCCCGAGCAGAACCAGGGCTGGCGCTCCGGGCCTTTGCCGCTGCTCAGCTCGATGGCGTGCATGGCCTGTTCCTTGGCCTGCAGGATGGCGAGCTGCGCGTCGATGCGCGCCGTGGTGTCGGCGTCCAGCCCCAGCTTCTTGATGCGTTTGGCAATGGCACGGGCAATGAGGGCCGGGTTGAGATCCGCATTGGCACGCAACAGCGTGTGCTCCGTCGGATTCGGCACCGACCATTCACCACCGGCGCCATAGCGATCCTCGGTTTCCACCGCGTCAAACTTGCCCAGCACCGTGGGCCGCACATCGGCACGCCAGTTGTACAACTCTTCCTTGAGCTGGTATTCAATGACCTGGCGCTTCTCTTCCACCACCAGAATTTCCTGCAAGCCCGTGGCGAATTCGCGCGTCAGCTGGGCTTCCAGCGGCCAGACTACACCGACCTTGTGCAGGCGGATGCCGATGCGGCGGCAGGTGGCATCGTCCAGCCCCAGATCAATCAGGGCCTGGCGCGTGTCGTTGTAGGCCTTGCCGCTGGCAATGATGCCGAAGCGGTCGTTCGGTCCCTCAATCACGTTGTAGTTGAGCCGGTTGGCGCGGATATAAGCCAGGGCGGCGTACCACTTGTAGTCGAAGAGGCGCGCCTCCTGTTCCAGCGCATGGTCAGGCCAACGGATATGCAGGCCGCCCGGGGGCAACACAAAGTCGGTCGGGGTTTGAATCTGCACGCGGTTAGCGTCCACCAGCACGGTGGCGCTGGATTCGACGATTTCCTGAATCGTCTTCATGCCCGCCCAGACGCCGGAGAAGCGGCTCAAGGCAAAGGCGTGCAGGCCCAGGTCCAGAATTTCCTGCACATTGGCCGGAAAGAACACCGGAAAGCCGCAGGCCTTGAAGATGTGGTCGCTCTGGTGCGCGGCAGTGCTGCTCTTGGAGATGTGGTCGTCGCCGGCCACGGCAATCACGCCGCCCCAGGCGGTGGTGCCGGCCATGTTGGCGTGCTTGAACACATCCGAGCAGCGGTCCACGCCCGGGCCCTTGCCGTACCAGATGCCAAACACGCCATCGTATTTATTGGTGCCGGGTGGCGCGAAGCCGAGTTGCTGCGTGCCCCACAAGGCGGTGGCGGCCAGCTCTTCGTTAACGCCAGGCTGGAAGACGATGTGCTGGGCCTTGAGGTGCTTCTCGGCTTTCACCAGCGACTGGTCGTAGGTGCCCAGCGGCGAGCCCCGGTAGCCGCTGATGAAACCTGCCGTGTTCTTGCCGAGTTGCGCGTCGCGCACGCGTTGCAGCATGGGCAGGCGCACCAATGCTTGCACGCCGCTCATGAAGGCGGGGCCGTGGTCCAGGGTGTATTTGTCGTCG
>CANFIH010000214.1 GCA_947446855.1 Burkholderiales bacterium | reverse complement strand
TCAGGTTGTAGCGGATGACGGAAAAATAAATCGTCATCACCAGCGGGACGATCATCCACATCAGCAGGCTCAGCACCGCCGGTGTGAGCAGTAGCCGCGGTAGGAGTTTCTTCATGGGATGGGAGTTGTAGTTTTTATAAATCGAAACGATGCCCAAATAGGGTCCAGTGAGCGTAGCGAGCGGCTTGAGGTGGCGTCCGAGGCGCACAGCCGTACTCTCGTACGGCGACAACCCGAGGTTGCGGCACAGGCTCACATGACGCGTGCGTCATGTTATGCCGTAGCCAACACCACGGGCGTCAGATCAAGCCGCGCAGTAGCTCAATGGGCCTTATTTGTAATAACCACCTTTTTTCATCTCACGCTCGGCAGCTGTTTGCGATGCCTTCAACGCCGCATCCACCGTCGTCTTGCCAGCCAGCAAGGAGCTCATCTGCTGACCCACTGCCAGACCAATCGCCTGGAACTCAGGAATGGCCGCGAACTGCACGCCCACATACGGAGACTTGGGCAGGGTGCTGTCGTTGGGGTTGGCCGAGTCGATCGCAGCCTTTTCAGCAGCAGCGAACACGGCAGCCTTCTGGAACTCCGGATTGGCATAGGTGGACTTGCGCGTACCGGTGGGCACGTGGGCCCAGCCGTTGGTCTTGGCAACCAGGTTGATGTAGTCCTTGCTGGTGGCCCAGGTCACAAACTTCTGTGCGGCTTCCGCATTCTTGGTGCCGGCCGGCACAGCCAGCGCCCAGGCCCACAGCCAGTTGGCACCCTTTTGCGTCACGCTGTAAGGGCCTTGCGCAAAAGCCACCTTGTCAGCCACCTTGGACTGCTTGGGGTCGGTGATGAAGGATGCTGCAATCGTGGCGTCAATCCACATGCCGCACTTGCCTTCGTTGTACAGGGCCAGGATTTCGTTGAAGCTGTTGGCCGACGAGCCGGGAGGGCCGTACTTGGTCAGCAGGTCAACATAAAACGTGACGGCATCTTTCCAGGGCTTGGATTCGAGTTGTGGCTTCCACTTCATGTCAAACCACTGGGCGCCAAAGCTGTTGGCCATGGTGGACAGGAAGGCCATGTTGTCGCCCCAGCCCGGCTTGCCGCGCAGGCAGATGCCGTACACGCCGTTCTTCGGGTCATGGATCTTGGCGGCAGCGTCACGCACCTGGTCCCAGGTGGGGCGGCCTTCGAACTTGATGCCGGCCTTGTCGGTCAGGTCCTTGCGGTACATCAGCATGGAGCTTTCGCCGTAGAAGGGAGCTGCAAACATCTTACCGTCCACCGACAGGCCGTCTTTCATGGCGGGCAGGATGTCGTTGGCGTCGTAGGCGGCGTCGGTCTTCAATTCCTTGAGCCAGCCCTTCTTGCCCCAGATCGGGGTTTCGTACATGCCGATGGTCATGACGTCGAACTGTCCGCCCTTGGTGGCGATGTCGGTGGTGACGCGCTGGCGCAGCACGCCTTCTTCCAGCGTCACCCACTTGAGGGTGATGCCGGGGTTGGCTGTTTCAAAATTCGAGCTGAGCTTTTGCATCTCGATCATGTGGCCGTTGTTCACGGTAGCGATCACCAGTTCGGTGGCCGAGGCCGAGAGGCCGCACAAGGATGCAACCAGGGCAGAAGCTATTGCAACGCGGGTTTTCAGTGTCATGTCTTTGTCTCCAGAATGTTTAATTGAGATGCTTTGTTCAATGCGCATCGGCTGCCAGCACTGACAGATGGAAGATACCGACTCACTGATGCACAAACGATACTGACAATGCATCTTGTGGTACTTAATCTCACTGCATACCTAGGATTTACACCTAGTCGTGCAAATTTAGTATGCTTTTGGTGCCCTCTTCGCAAGCACGCTTGGTGGAAGCGGCTACAGGGTTGAAAATGCCGCCAAGAGGCACACGCAATTTTCGGGAGTGGTCGGGATGAAGAAGAAACAAGACACACCCAACATCTGGGTCACGGCGATCAAGCTGGCGCTGGGCTTGGTCATCCTCGTGGGTGGTACGGGTCTGGCACTCTGGTACGTGGACCAGGTGCAGGTCAGCGAAATGCCCGCGCTCGGCTCGGGCGCAGGCACGGGTAACGGCTCATCAGGCTGGGGCATTGCGGGCGATTCTCCCTTACGCCCCAAACGCTAAGCCAGCGCCGGGCACCCCAAGCGGGCTTCGTCCCGGGGGGCACACACGAAGCGCAGCGAGAACTGTCGGGGAGTCTGGCTTACCGGCTGGCAGGAATCGGCTGCAAATTCACAGGTACATCGCCGCACTGGGCGCGATGGCGCAGCACATGGTCCATCACCACCAGGGCCAGCATGGCCTCGGCAATCGGGGTAGCACGTATCCCTACACAGGGATCATGGCGACCCTTGGTCACGACCTGGGTCGGGTTACCGGCCGAATCAATCGATTCGCGCGGCGTGATGATGGAGCTGGTGGGCTTGATGGCAATGCTCACCTCCAAATCCTGCCCGGTCGTGATGCCGCCCAGGACGCCACCGGCGTTGTTGCTGGCAAAACCTGCGGGGGTCAGCGAGTCGCCGTGCGTGGTGCCACGCTGGGCCACGCTGGCAAAGCCAGCGCCGATTTCCACGCCTTTGACGGCGTTGATGCCCATCATCGCGTAGGCAATGTCGGCATCCATCTTGTCAAACAAAGGCTCGCCCAGGCCCACCGGCACGTTGGATGCAGACACGCGAATGCGCGCGCCGCAGGAGTCGCCTGCCTTGCGCAAGGCGTCCATATAGTCTTCCAGCGCGGCCACGTCAGCTACCGGTGCAAAGAAGGGGTTGTGGGGCACATGCTCCCAGGACTCGAACGCAATGGGCACATCGCCCACCTGCGTCATACAGCCGCGAAACTCGGTGCCGAACTTTTCCTTCAGCCACTTCTTGGCTACGGCACCGGCCGCCACCATGGGCGCGGTCATGCGGGCGCTGCTGCGGCCACCACCACGCGGGTCGCGGATGCCGTATTTCTGGAAGTAACTGTAGTCGGCGTGGCCGGGACGGAAGGTGTCCAGGATGTTGCCGTAGTCCTTGCTGCGCTGGTCGGTGTTCTGAATCAGCAGCGCAATCGGCGTGCCGGTGGTCTTGCCCTGGTAGACGCCGCTCAGGATTTGCACCGCGTCGGGCTCGTTGCGCTGGGTCACGTGGCGGCTGGTGCCAGGGCGGCGACGGTCCAGATCGATCTGGATGTCGGCCTCGCAAAGGTCCATGCCGGGGGGGCAGCCGTCAATCACACAGCCAATGGCCGGGCCGTGGGATTCACCAAAGTTGGTGACTGCGAATAAAAGTCCGAATGTATTGCCGCTCATGCGGGGGATTATCCCCGAGGCGGCGCGGCTTTTGGCCGCAGGGGGCTTGGCTGCCCCACGCGGGCTTAGTCGGGCGCTGGGGCTTCGCCCTCGGGCCAATCGCGGATGTAGGCCTTGAGCATCTGGTTCTCAAAGTTCTGGCTGTCCACCACGGCACGGGCCACGTCGTAAAAGCTGATCACGCCCATGAGCATGCGTTCATCCATTACCGGCATGTAGCGGGCGTGGCGATCCAGCATCATGCGGCGCACCTCGTCCATATCGGTTTCCATGGTGCAGGTGAGCGGTGCATTGTCCATCGCGGCGCGCACATTGGTGTTGCCAATGCTGCCGCTGTTTTTCACCAGGGTCTGAATCAGTTCGCGAAAGGTCAGCATGCCAACAAGTTCGCCATGCTCCATCACCACCAGGGAGCCGATATCTTTTTCGGCCATCAGGTCCAGCGCGCGGGACAGCGGCTCGTCGGGATGGGCGGTGAAAAGCGTGCCACCTTTGACACGCAGGATATCGCTGACTTTCATGGTGTTTCCTAGTCTCTCGTATGGGGTTTCTAGAGCGTGAATATAGCCCACAATGTGCCGCTATCAGCCCAATTCACGAACACTACAAGGTGGAGATACACATGGCAGGCTACGCCGATCCCGGATTCGATACCCTCGCCCTGCATGCGGGAGCCACAGTGGATGCCACCGGCGCGCGCGCCGTGCCGATTCACCTCACCACGTCCTTTGTTTTTGAGTCCAGCGACCATGCCGCCGCCCTCTTCAACCTGGAGCGCGCCGGCCACGTCTATTCGCGCATCAGCAACCCCACCAACGCGGTGCTGGAGCAGCGCATTTCCGCCCTAGAAGGCGGCGTGGGCGCCATCAGCGTAGCCAGCGGCCAGGCCGCGCTGCACCTCTGCATTGCCACGCTGATGGGGGCGGGCAGCCATATCGTGGCGTCCACCGCGCTGTATGGCGGCTCGCACAACCTGTTGCACTACACCCTGCGCCGCTTCGGCATCGAGACCACGTTTGTGAAGCCGGGCGATCTGGACGGCTGGCGCGCCGCCGTGCGGCCCAACACCAAGCTGTTCTTCGGCGAGACCGTGGGCAACCCCGGACTGGATGTGCTCAACACGCCCGAGGTCTCGGCCATCGCCCACGAACATGGCGTACCGCTGCTGGTGGACTCGACGCTGACCTCGCCCTGGCTGGTCAAGCCCTTCACGCAGGGCGCCGATCTGGTGTATCACTCGGCCACCAAGTTCCTCAGCGGCCACGGCACGGTGATTGGCGGGCTGGTGGTGGATGGCGGCAGTTTTGACTGGGATGCGTCCGGCAAGTTTCCTGAATTGTCAGAACCCTATGAAGGCTTTCACAACATGGTCTTCACCGAGGAGGCCAGCGTCGGCGCCTTTTTGTTGCGCGCGCGCCGGGAGGGCCTGCGCGACTTTGGCGCCTGCCTGAGCCCGCATTCGGCCTGGCTGATCCTGCAGGGCATAGAGACCCTGTCCCTGCGCATGGAGCGCCACATGCGCAACACGCAGCGGGTCGTGGAGTTTCTGGCCAAGCACCCGCTGGTCTCGCGCGTGGGCCACCCGCTGCTGGAGAGCCACCCCGACCATGCGCTGGCGCAAAAGCTGTTGCCGCGCGGCGCCGGCTCGGTGTTCAGCTTTGACATCCAGGGCTCGCGTACCCAGGGCAAGGCCTTTGTGGAGGCGCTCAAGGTATTCAGCCACCTGGTCAATGTGGGCGACTGCCGCAGCCTGGTGATCCACCCGGCCAGCACCACCCACTTCCGCATGGACGACCAGGCCCTGGCCCGGGGCGGCATCGGCCAGGGCACGATCCGCCTGTCCATCGGCCTGGAGGAAGCTGACGATCTGCTCGACGATCTGAAGCGCGCCCTGCGTGCCGCCGAAAAAGCCGGAGCCTGACATGAAGATTCAAGTCAACAACGCGTCCCTCTACTGCTACACCGGCGGACGGGCCATTGATGCCGCCAAGCCCACCGTCGTGCTGATCCACGGCGTGCTCAACGACCACAGCGTCTGGATTCTGCAAAGCCGCTACCTGGCCCACCACGGCTGGAATGTGCTGGCGCTGGACCTGCCGGGCCACTGCCGCAGCGGCGGCGCACCGGCCACCACGGTGGAAGAAGCGGCGGACTGGGTGCTGGCCCTGCTGGACGCAGCCGGCGTTGCAAAGGCCGCACTGGTGGGCCATAGCTTTGGTTCACTGGTGGCGTTGGAGGCGGCCAGCCGTGCGCCCGAGCGCGTGAGCCAACTGGTGCTGGTCGGTTGCGCCTACCCCATGCAGGTGTCACCCGTGCTGATCGAAGCCTCCCTGAACGATCCCGCAAAGGCCTTGGAGATGGTGAATGTGTTTTCCCGCTCCACCTTGGCACCACCGCCCTCGGCGCTGGGCCCGGGCACCTGGATTTTCGGCGCCTCCACGGCGCTGGGCAGGCACGTGCTGGCCAGCAACAAAAGTGTCAACCTGTTCCACACTGGCTTTGTGGCCTGCGACAGCTACCGCAATGGCGAGACAGCGATGGAGCAAGTCACCTGCCCTACCCTGTTTGTGCTGGGCGAGGTCGACCAGATGACACCGCCCAAGGCCGCCAAGAGTCTGATTGCCAAGGCCCACAACGCCAAGGTGGTGATGCTGCCCGGCGGCCACCACCAGATGACCGAAACACCAGAGCCCATGCTTCGGGCGCTGGTGGCTTTTCTGAAGCTGTGATGGGTCTGTCGGGACAGGATGCAAATAGTGTCAATTTAACTTGACATATTGATGTGACTTTTGGAATATACGCCTATTCGCAACCACACGAGGCTCCATGGCACAGCCCTTCCCCTTTTCAGCAATCGTCGGTCAGGAAGAAATGACCCTGGCCATTCAGGTGGTGGCCGTAGACCCCAGCATTGGTGGCGTACTGGTGCTGGGTGACAGGGGAACCGGCAAGTCCACCGCGGTGCGGGCCCTGGCAGATTTGCTGGCGCCCATCAAGGTGATGTCCGGCTGCCCCTATGGCTGCGACCCGGCCAGCAGCCAGGCGCAATGTGACGCCTGCAGGGCCAAAACCGCAGGCAAGGCCAAAACCGAACTGCGTGCGGTGCCGGTGGTAGACCTGCCGCTGGGCGCCACCGAAGACCGCGTGGTGGGCGCCCTCGATCTGGAGAAAGCCCTGTCGCAGGGCATCAAGGAATTTGCACCTGGCCTGCTGGCCAAGGCCAACCGTGGCTTTTTGTACATCGACGAGGTCAACCTGCTGGAAGACCATCTTGTGGACCTGCTGATTGACGTGGCAGCCTCGGGCGAGAACCTGGTGGAGCGCGAGGGGCTGAGCGTGCGCCACCCGGCCCGCTTTGTGTTGGTGGGCAGCGGCAACCCTGAAGAGGGGGAACTGCGTCCGCAATTGTTGGACCGTTTTGGCCTGTCGGTG
>CANFIH010000213.1 GCA_947446855.1 Burkholderiales bacterium | reverse complement strand
GTAACAAGGCGATGCGGCGCAAACTCGATGTGCCAACCACCGCACCGGGCGGCAGGTCCTGCAAGCGGGCGTAGCGGCCGGAGACCCAGGCATCGCGCGGATCTTCGCGTTCCATGACGCAGGCCAGCTCAAAGCCGGGCGGCAACTCCATGGGCACGTCCTTGAGCGAGTGCACGGCCAGATCGGCCTTGCCGTCTTCCAGCGCGGTTTCCAGTTCTTTAACAAAGAGGCCCTTGCCGCCGACCTTGCTGAGCGAACGGTCCAGTATCTGGTCGCCCAACGTGGTCATGCCCAGAAGGGTGACCTGGTGGCCTTGCTGTTCCAAAAGGGATTTAACGTGGTTTGCTTGCCACAGAGCGAGGCGGCTCTCACGGGTGGCGATGGTGAAATGTTGCACTGCGGTAACCTGTATGTAACGTGATGTTCTTTATGGATGCTAGCATGGTCTCCCATGAAGAACCCTACCCCCCCAGCCCCCGCCGCCGCGCTTGCTGCAACAGCCACCAAGCGCAACAAAGACAACGAACGGCCGCTGGTCGAAGACATCCGGTTTTTGGGCCGGATTCTGGGGGATGTGATCCGGGAACAGGAAGGCGACGAGGCCTTTGATCTGATCGAGCAGATCCGCAAACTGTCGGTGGCCTTCCGGCGCGATGCCGACCACGAGGCCGACAAGGCGCTCAAGAAACTGCTCAAGAGTTTGAGTGGCGACCAGACGGTGAGTGTGATCCGCGCCTTCACCTATTTCTCGCACCTGGCCAATCTGGCCGAAGACCGCCACCATATCCGCCGCCGCGCCGTGCACGAGCGCGCCGGCGAGACGCAGGAAGGCAGCATCGAGGTCGCCCTGTCGCGCCTGCGCTGGGCCGGCATTTCGCCGCGCGTGATTTCGCAAACCCTGGCGCACAGCTATGTGGCGCCGGTGCTCACCGCCCACCCCACCGAAGTGCAGCGCAAAAGCATTCTGGATGCCGAGCGCGACATCGCCCAACTGCTGACCGGACGTGACGACATCAAGCAGCGCGCCGCCCCCTTTGAAGGCAAGAAGGACGCCCTCACCCCCAAGGAACTGGCCGCCAACGAGGCGCTCATGCGCGCCCGCGTCATGCAGCTGTGGCAGACCCGGTTGCTGCGCTACAGCAAGCTGACCGTGTCAGACGAGATCGAGAACGCCCTGAGCTATTACGAGTCCACCTTCCTGCGTGAGATCCCCAAGCTCTACGCCGAACTCGAAGGCCTGCTGGGCAACCAACCGGTGCACACCTTTTTGCGCATGGGCCAGTGGATTGGCGGTGACCGCGACGGCAACCCCAATGTCAGCGCCCAGACCCTGGAATACGCCCTGCGCCGCCAAAGCGAAGTGGCCCTGCGCCATTACCTGACCGAGGTGCATTACCTGGGTGGCGAACTCTCCATTTCGGCCCTGCTCAACAGCTGCACCCCCGAGATGCTGGCCCTGGCCGAGCGTTCGCCCGACACCAACGAGCACCGCAAGGACGAGCCCTACCGCCGGGCCCTGACCGGCGTCTATGCCCGCCTGGCCGCCACCCTGCAAGACCTGACCGGCACCAGCGCCGCCCGCCACGCCGTGGCACCGCAAAACGCCTACACCTTGGCGGAAGAATTCATCGCCGACCTGCGCGTGATTGAAGCCTCGCTCAAGGCCTTCCACGGCGGGGCGCTGACGGCCCAGCGCCTGCACCCGTTGATCCGCGCCGTCGAAGTATTCGGCTTTCATCTGGCCACCGTCGATTTGCGCCAGAGCTCCGACAAGCACGAAGAGGTGGTGGCCGAGTTGCTGGCCACCGCGCGCGTGGAATCCAGCTACCAGACGCTGGACGAAACCGCCAAGCGCGCGCTGCTGCTGCGCCTGTTGAACGATGCTCGCCCGTTGCGCGTGCATGGCGCGGCCTACTCGGCCCATGCAACTGCCGAACTGGCCATCTTCACCATGGCCAAGGACATGCGCGCGCGCTTCGGCCATGAGGCCATCCGCCACTACATCATCAGCCACACCGAAACCGTGAGCGATTTGCTGGAAGTGCTGTTGCTGCAAAAGGAAGTGGGCCTGATGCAGGGCACGCTGGACGCCAAAGGCCACACCGACCTGATCGTGGTGCCGCTGTTTGAAACCATTGAAGACCTGCGCAATGCCGCACCCATCATGCGGGACTTTTACGCCCTGCCCGGCGTGGCCGAACTGGTCAAACGCAGCGGCAGCGAGCAGGACATCATGCTGGGCTACTCCGACAGCAACAAGGACGGCGGCATTTTCACCAGCAACTGGGAGCTGTACCGCGCCGAGATTGCCCTGGTCGATTTGTTCGACGTGCTGGCCAACAGCCACAACATCCAGCTGCGCATGTTCCACGGCCGTGGCGGCACGGTCGGACGCGGCGGCGGCCCCAGCTACCAGGCCATCCTGGCCCAGCCCCCCGGCACCGTGCGCGGCCAGATCCGCCTGACCGAGCAGGGTGAAGTGATTGGCTCCAAATACGCCAACCCCGAAATCGGCCGGCGCAACCTGGAGACGCTGGTCGCCGCTACCCTGGAAGCCACGCTGTTGCAGCCCACCAAGTCGGCCACCAAGGCCTTTCTGGACGCTGCAGCCGAGTTGTCCCACAACAGCATGTCGGCCTATCGCGCCCTGGTCTACGAGACCCCCGGCTTTACCGAATATTTTTTCAGCTCCACACCGCTGCGCGAAATTGCCGAACTCAACATCGGCTCGCGCCCGGCCTCACGCAAGGCCACGCAAGCGATCGAAGACCTGCGTGCCATCCCCTGGGGCTTTAGCTGGGGCCAGTGCCGCCTGACCCTGCCGGGCTGGTTCGGTTTCGGCTCGGCCGTCAACGCCTTTATCCAGGGCGCGACACCGGCACAAAGCAAGGACCGTCTGGCCCTGCTGCAGAAGATGTACAAGCAGTGGCCCTTCTTCAAGACCCTGCTCTCCAACATGGACATGGTCATGGCCAAGAGCGATCTGGCCCTGGCCTCGCGCTATGCCGAACTGGTGAGCGATGCCAAACTGCGCAAGAAAATCTTCAGCGCCATCGAGGCCGAATGGCACGCCACCGCGCAAGCGCTGCTGCAGATCACCGGTGACAAGCAGCGCCTGGCCAACAACGCCGCCCTGCAACGCTCCATCAAGCACCGCTTCCCCTACATCGACCCGCTGCACCACCTGCAGGTGGAGTTGGTGCGCCGCTACCGCGCCGGCATAGCCGACGAGCGGGTGCAGCGCGGGATTCACATCTCGATCAACGGGATTGCGGCGGGGCTGCGTAATACGGGTTAAGGCGCCTGGCGCCGTTAGCCGGGCGGGCAAGCGCCGCCCGGCGTAACGTCGAGCGCGCGCTCGCACGGGCAGTTTTTGCCACAGCCGGCATCAGGGTAGCGGCGATCTAAATCGCTGATCACCCTCTTTTTGAGGCCGGTGTCACCGCCAAACTGGGGCCGCGTAGTTGCCACCACGGCAGCAATGCCTGTCTATACCGCTCAGTCCCCCCGTTTGGTGATCACGACCACTGTGTGCTCCGCCATGGCTGCTGTCAGGTAGGGGGCTAAGCCCTCACCTTGATCCATGGTGTCCGTTTGTGCTTCGCGGGCTATCACCACAGTACTGCATCATTTCCCGGACTTTTCGGCCTCCCATGAATAGGGGATATTCAAGGGCTGCCGGCCGAAATTGCACACAAGGGTGCGCAGCTGCGGCATAGCACCAAGTCAAACAAAATGAATCCGTTAATCCAACGTGGTGCAACATGCCAAAGCCCGGGCGGTGCGTATCGAAGCCGGCTGCACGGCCGTGGAAATTCGGTTAGCCTATGCCTTGGCTTTGTCGTAAGTCCTTACGGCTTTTTAACTATATAAACGTTGAGCACATGAAATCTGTCACCGCAGCCTTATTGGCAATCACCAACCTCGCTTCCACTGGCGCCATGGCGCAAACTGTTGCCTCGGGCTTTGAGGGCCTCAGCGCAGCCCTCAATCTGAACTTCACCAGCGTCGGCGTGGATGCATCGGACACGTCCGGCAACAAGCTCGGCAATGTGAGCGCCTCAGACCAACACTTTGTGATCCAGATGGCAAAAGGTTTGCCCTTTGGCAGCAACGGCGTGGCCAACTTCGGTGCCTCGGCCCAGCTGGGCGATATGAAGTCGACTTCGATCGGCCCACTGCAACTCAAGGCAACCGGCAGCTATGCCCTGTATGCCGAACTGGGGTATGCCTTCGACAGAAAGTCCATGGCCTACGGAAAACTGTCGGTAAACCAATTGACAGCCACCGTCAGTGGCGGCGGCCCGGGTGTGGATGGATCGCTTAACGCAAACGGTGCGGGGTATGGCGCCGGATATCGGCACGCGCTCGCACAGGGCCTGTACCTGCAGGGCGAACTGATGCAAGTGAATTACAGCAGCGCTGCTTCTGCGGCGGGCTTGGTATTAAAGCCCAGCGCCACGACGGTCATGCTGGGCGTTGGCGTCAAGTTTTAGCCCGGGGCTTGGCTGTGGAATAAACGCAGCAGCACCTGGTACAGAATCGCCGGGTCCACCGGTTTGGTGATGAAGTCGTTCATGCCGGCTTGCAGACAACGTAGTTTGTCTTCATAAAAAGCATTGGCGGTCATGGCAACAATGGGGATCGCGTTTTTATCCTTCAAAGCGCGAATCCTTCGGGTGGCCTCCAGCCCATCGAGCTTTGGCATTTGCATGTCCATCAGGATCAAATCGTAGCTGCCGCCTGCTGCCCGCTCTACGGCGGCAACGCCGTCGACCGCCACGTCCACCACCAGCCCGACCTCCTGCAGCAAAATGCTGCCGATTTCACGGTTGAATTCGTCGTCTTCGGCCAGCAGCACGCGCTTGCCGGCATATTGGGTTTTGAGCAGCAGCGCGGCATCGTACGCCGGCACCTCTTGCACCGCAGTGTCAGGCGTGGCGGCCTTGATGAGCCTGGCGGTCAACCAGAAGGTAGATCCTTTTGCGACTTCGCTGTGCACCCCGACTTCGCCGCCCATGGCTTCCACCAGTTTCTTGGTGATCGCCAGACCCAGGCCCGAGCCCCCGTATTTGCGGGTCGTGGTGTTGTCAGCCTGCACAAAAGGCTCAAACAGCTTGGCCATGATTTCCGGGGCGATGCCCATACCGGTGTCCCGCACTTCCAAGCGCAGTAGCGCGCTGTCGCTCAGATCCTCCACCACCGTCGCATGCAAACTGATGCCGCCCTTGCTGGTGAACTTGACCGCATTGCCCGCGTAGTTCAACAGGGCCTGGCCCAGCCGGGTCGCGTCGCCCAACAAACCGGCTGGCATGGGGTCGGCCTCCATATGCAATTGCAGGCCCTTCTCATCCAGAGTTTCCTGCACCATGCCGGCGACTGCAGCAAACAATTCATCGATTTGCACCGGTCCATGATCCAGAACCAGCTTGTTGGCTTCAATCTTGGACAGATCGAGGATGTCATTCACCGTGGCGCTCAAATGCCGGACGGCCACTTCCAGTTTGTGCAGTTTGTCCATCTGACTGGCAGACAGGTACTCCCCGCCGATCAACCGGGCCATGCCGGAAATGGCGCTCAGGGGCGTACGGATTTCATGGCTCATATTGGCCAGAAATTCCGACTTCGCCAGGCTGGCCGCAGCCGCCGCGCGCACCTGAACGGCCAGTGCTTGATTGGCCTGCTCCAGTTCCCGGGTTCGCTCGGCAACCCGCAGTTCCAGGTGTTCGTTGATTTCCCGCAGGCGCGCTTGTGTTTCCACCAGCTCGGTAATTTCGGTGGCTATGCCGTAGGTTCCAATGAGCTCACCTTCGGAGTCGTACAGCGGCATCTTGCTGCATTTGTTCCAGGTCGTGCGGCCATCGGGCCAGGTCTCCTGTTCAATCACTCCGAGTCTGGCAACGCCCGACTCCATGATGTGCCGTTCACTGGCCAGGGTCTTCTGGTAGAAATCAAGCGCATAAAAATCCGCGTCCGATTTGCCGATCGCCTCTGCGGGCGAAGCAATGCCATACCTTTTGGCCAGGGCGGAATTGATGCGCAAGAAACGACTGTGCCGGTCTTTGAAAAAAATCTGGTCCGGCAGGTTGTCCATCAAGGCATGCAGCTGTTCCTGCTCATGGCGGATGTTCGCCAGCGCGCTGCTATTGGCAAAATCCTGGGACTGTGCCTGCGCCAGCGCACGGGCCAGTTGCCTTTCCAGACCTTTGCGCACGCTGATGTCCTCATGCGTGACGAGAATGCGGACAGCCCCGTTCTCTTCGAAGCGCCTTACATTGCAGATGAAATCCAGCACTTCCACAGCGGTTTCGCAGGCATAGGCCAGGGAGAAGGTGGTACGTTGGCCCTCAATCACAGCGCGTATGCCTTGCGCTGTCAGACGGGCCTCCTCGGAATCAGCGCCGGTCGTGGCATCACAGACCCCGAGATAGCTGGTGCCCAGATAGTGATGCTGCGCATCCCCTCCATTGGCATGGGAAAAATCCCGCCATGCCTTGTTGGTCAGGAGAATGACACCGCGCTCATCCAGGACCACCAGGCTGAGCGGAATCGCATCCAGCGTAGCGTGCGCGAAATCTGCCGCGTTGCTTGCATGAACCATCGGTATGTTCCTCCCCGCAGGTGCTTATCGCCGCGCCAGCAGTTCGCGCACTGCCGCCAGTTGCCGGCGCGATACAAACAGCAACTCACTGACGCCGTCCAATCTTAGCGCCCAGCCCTCGCCTTCGTCGGGATCGTGGTGCTTTTC
>CANFIH010000212.1 GCA_947446855.1 Burkholderiales bacterium | reverse complement strand
GGCGAGTGGATTGGCTGCTTCGGCCTGACCGAGCCCGACCACGGCTCCGACCCCGGCTCCATGGCCACGCGCGCCCACAAGGTGGCGGGTGGCTACAAGCTGAGTGGCTCCAAGATGTGGATCTCCAACAGCCCGATTGCCGATGTGTTTGTGGTCTGGGCCAAGGAAGTGCTGGAAGGCGGCCAGGTTGGCCCGATCCGCGGCTTTGTGCTGGAAAAAGGCATGGCCGGTCTGACGGCACCCGCCATCCACGGCAAGGTGGGCCTGCGTGCCAGCATCACCGGCGAAATCGTGATGGATGGCGTGTTCTGCCCGGAAGAAAACGCCTTCCCCGAGGTGCGCGGCCTCAAGGGTCCGTTCACCTGCCTGAACAGCGCGCGCTACGGCATTGCCTGGGGCGCCCTGGGTGCGGCGGAAGACTGCTGGCTGCGCGCCCGCCAGTACACCATGGACCGCAAGCAGTTCGGCAAGCCCTTGGCTGCGAATCAGCTGATCCAGAAAAAGCTGGCCGACATGCAGACCGAAATCGCGCTGGGTCTGCAAGGCTGTCTGCGTCTGGGCCGCATGAAGGACGAGGGCACGGATTCGGTGGAGATCACGTCGATCCTGAAGCGCAATAGCTGTGGCAAATCTTTGGATATTGCACGGCTGGCGCGCGACATGATGGGTGGCAACGGGATCAGCGATGAGTTCGGTGTGGCGCGGCATTTGGTGAATCTGGAGGTGGTGAACACCTATGAAGGCACGCATGACATCCATGCGCTGATCTTGGGTCGGGCGCAGACGGGTATTGCGGCGTTCTAGGGTTTTGCTGGTTGCTGGCCTTTGCGTTGTGTTTTCTCCGGTGAGGTGGCTTGTTTTTGTGCGGTTTCTTGCGTCGGGGTTGGTTGGCGCGCCCGGGCTTGGGGCGGCCGCCGCCTACTGCGGGTACGCACAAGTTGGCGGCCACCCCAAGCCCGGTCACGCCGCACACACCTTGGCGTGCATACAGTAGAAATCCACTTTCCTTTGGCAAACCCATGTGCCGTCGAAAAGGTGCTCGATAGCAAGGTATTGGTCTCCGGTACCCCTGGCGGCGCCAAGCTCGCACCCCTATTCGCCATGAGGGGGTAGGGTTGGGGCCGATTTGTGCGTACCCGCACTATGAGGCCCCGGCCCTACCCCCTCATGGCAGGCACCAGACCAGGCGAGAACACAGCGCAGGCAAACCAACATCGCAGCAACACGGAAAACAGACCACAGCTCACTGACATCAGAAACGACAACCACATGACAACAGCAACCCAAGGCGCTCTTTCCCACATCAAGGTGTTGGACCTCTCCCGCGTCCTCGCCGGCCCCTGGTGCACCCAAATGCTGGCCGACCTGGGTGCAGACGTCATCAAGATCGAACGCCCCGTCGTGGGCGACGACACCCGCCACTGGGGCCCTCCGTTCCTGCAGGACCCCGAGGGCAACAACACCGAACAGGCCAGCTACTACGCCGCCTGCAACCGCAACAAACGCTCCGTCACCATCGACATGTCCTGCGCACAAGGCCAGGAACTGATCCGCACCCTGGCGCTGCAAAGCGACATCGTGGTGGAAAACTTCAAGGTCGGCGGCCTGACGCAATACGGACTGGACTACGCCAGCCTGAAAAAGCTCAACCCCAAATTGATCTACTGCTCCATCACCGGCTTCGGCCAGGACGGACCCTATGCCGAGCGCGCCGGTTACGACCTGATGATCCAGGCCATGACCGGCATGATGAGCATCACCGGCCAGGCCGACGGGCCGCCCACACGCGTGGGCGTTGCCTTTATCGACGTGTTCACCGGCGTCTACGCCACCAGCGCCATCCTGGCCGCACTCGAAGTGCGGCACCGCACGGGTGAGGGGCAGCACATCGACATGGCGCTGCTGGATGTGGGCATGGCGATTCTGTCCAACCAGTCTGCCGGCTTTCTCAACACCGGCAAGGTTCCGCTGCGCCAGGGCAACAGCCACCCCAGCCTTGCGCCCTACCAGGACTTTGAAACCGCAGACGGCGCCATGCTGCTGGCCATCGGCAACGACGGCCAGTTCGCCCGCTTTTGCGCCGTGGCCGGTCATGCCGAGTGGGCGACGGATGCGCGCTTCACCAGCAACACCGCCCGTGTGACGAATCGCCTGGCCTTGGTGGAGCTGATGCAGGCCGCCACCCGCACGCGCAGCACGGCGCAGTGGATTGCCGCGCTGGAAGACAAGGCCGTGCCCTGCGGCCCCATCAACACCCTGGACCAGGCCTTTGCCGATGCCCAGGTGCAGCACCGGGGTCTGAAAATTACGCAGCCCACCTCCATCGCGGCGCAGGCGCAGACTTCCGTGTCGGCCATCTCCAGCGTCGCCAGCCCGCTGCGGCTGATGGGCACGCCGCCGGTGCTGCGCAATCCGCCGCCCGCTCTGGGCGAGCACACGCTGGAAGTGCTCGCCGAATTGGGGCTGGACGCGGCGCAAATCGCCGCGCTGCAAGTGGGCAAGGTGGTTTGATTTCAGCTCCGAAACAGGCCTTCGCCTTGTCAGCCAGGTTTGTGCCGACCGCGCTGGGCTTGGCTGGTCGCGCGGGAGTTAGAGGCCAGGGCGCTCGGACTCGGGGCCGCGCGCGGCCCACGCCTGCAACTCCAGGGAACTCTGGCGACAGCGGCCGCCCTTGCAAGGGCAGACCAGCCCGCACAATAGCCGCATGACCGCCACCCTGCCCCTTCGCCACTTCTTGCTCGCCCTGGCCGTGGTGGCAGTCTGGGGCACCAACTTTGTGGTCATCAAACTGGCCCTGGGCCATTTGCCACCGCTGCTGTTTGCCGCGCTGCGCTTCACGCTGGCGCTGTTTCCTGCCCTGTTCTTTTTGCCCCGGCCCACGGTGGGCTGGCGCAACCTGGCGCTGTATGGCGTGCTGATCGGCGTGGGCCAGTTCGGGCTGCTGTACCTGGCTATCAACGGCCACATCTCGCCTGGCATTGCTTCGCTGGTGGTGCAGACCCAGGTGTTCTTCACCATCGCCCTCTCCATGCGCATGAATGGCGAACGGGTGCAGCCCTTCCAGTGGTTGGCCCTGGTGCTGGCTACCGCCGGCATTGCCAATATCGGCATGCACACCGACGGCACCACCACGGTGCTCGGTCTGGTCATGATTCTGGGCGCGGCGCTCAGCTGGGCCGGCGGCAACATCGCAGCCAAAGAGGGCAAGCCGGGCAACATGCTGGCCTATGTGGTGTGGTCCAGCGCCTATGCGGTGCCGCCGCTGTTTGCGCTGTCCTATGTGTTCGAAGGTGGCGACGCGATTGCATCCAGCCTGCACGATGCCAGTTGGGCGACCTGGGCCGCCGTGGCCTGGCAGTCCTGGGGCAACTCGCTGTTCGGCTACGCCGCCTGGGGCTGGCTGCTGGCGCGCCACCCGGCCGCCACCATCACACCCATGGCCTTGCTGGTGCCGGTGTTCGGCATGGGCGCGTCCACCTTCTGGCTGGGCGAATCGCTGCCGGCCTGGAAGCTGGTGGCCGCGGCCCTGGTGATGGGCGGGCTGGCGGTGAACCTGCTGTGGCCCACCATACGGCGCCGTTGGCTTTAGGCGCCCAGTGTTTCCCAGCGCTCCAGCGCGGTCATCAACTCTTCGTCAATCTGCGCCGCACGGCTGGTCAGCGCCAAAGCCTTAGCGTTGTCCTTGGCAAACAGGCTGCCGTCGGCCAGGGCTTCGGTGATGCTGACCTGTT
The DNA here is from genome assembly GCA_947446855.1 of Burkholderiales bacterium. Taxonomy (GTDB): domain Bacteria; phylum Pseudomonadota; class Gammaproteobacteria; order Burkholderiales; family Burkholderiaceae_C; genus Allorhodoferax. Next base: position 3,059 of record CANFIH010000212.1, on the reverse strand, counting down.
CGGCTTCCAGCGCGGCAATCGCAGCGGGCAGGCCGTCCAGCTCGCGCTGTTCCTTGAAGCTGAGCTTGCGCGCCTTGACCACAGGAGCCGCAGCCGGTGTGGCCAGCGGTGTGGCCACCACGGCCGCTGCCGGCTTGGCTGCCTGGTCCCGCCCGTAGTTGAACGGTGACGCACCCTTTTGACCCTTGGCCTGCGCGATTTCGTTGGCGCGTTTGCTCTGCAGCAGCCAGTCGCTCACGCCGCCCTCGTATTCACGCCAGTGCGCATCGCCCTCATAGGCAATGGTGCTGGTAACCACGTTGTCCAGGAAGGTCCGGTCGTGGCTGACCAGGAACACCGTGCCGTCGTAGTTCTGCAGCAGGTCTTCCAGCAGTTCCAGGGTGTCGATGTCCAGGTCGTTGGTCGGCTCGTCCAGCACTAGCACATTGGCGGGGCGGGCAAACAGGCGCGCCAGCAGCAGGCGGTTGCGCTCGCCGCCGCTGAGCGACTTGACGGGCGAGTTGGCGCGCGCCGGTGAGAACAAAAAGTCGCCCAGGTAGCTCTTGACGTGTTTGCGCTGGTTGCCGATCTCGATCCACTCGGAGCCGGGGCTGATGAAGTCTTCCAGCGTGGCTTCCATGTCCAGCGCGTTGCGCATCTGGTCGAAGTAGGCCACCTCGATATTCGCGCCCTGGCGCACCGTGCCCCAGGGGCTGTGGCCGGGTTCGGGCGCGGGGGAGTTGGCCGGAGCCGGATCGGCCTTGAGCTCGCCCAGAATCAGCTTGAGCAGCGTGGTTTTGCCGGCGCCATTCGGGCCCAAGAGGCCGATCTTGTCGCCGCGCAGAATCGTGGCGGAAAAGTCGTGCACGATGCGGCGGTCTCCAAAGGTCTTGGAGACATGGGTCAGCTCGGCCACCAGCTTGCCGCTGGCCGCACCACTGGAGATGTCCATGTTGACACTGCCCACCACCTCGCGCCGCGCTTCCCGCTGCGAGCGCAGACCGTCCAGGCGCACGATGCGTGCCGTAGCCCGGGTGCGGCGCGCTTCCACGCCCTTGCGGATCCAGATTTCTTCCTGCGCCAGCAGCTTGTCGGCGCGGGCGTTGATCACCGCCTCCTGCGCCAGTTGCTCTTCTTTCTGCAGCAGGTAGGCGGCAAAGTTGCCGGGGTAGGACAGCAGCTTGCCGCGGTCCAGCTCGACAATGCGGGTGGCCACATTGTCCAGAAACGAGCGGTCGTGGGTGATGGTGATGATGGAGCCCTTGAAGTCCACCAGCAGGCCCTCTAACCATTCGATGGAATCCAGGTCCAGGTGGTTGGTCGGCTCATCCAGCAGCAGCACATCGGGCTGGGCCACCAGGGCTTGGGCCAGGGCCACGCGCTTCTTGGTGCCGCCGGACAGGGTGCTGACAATCGCCTCGGGATTCAGGTGCAGGCGGTGCAGGGTCTCGTTGACGCGCTGCTCCCAGTTCCAGCCGTCCAGGTGCTCGATCTCGTCCTGCATGGCGTCCAGATCGCCGTGACCCTGGCAATACTCTTCGATCAGGTTGATCACGCGGGAGAGCCCTGCGCGCACGGCCTCGAACACGGTGGCATCGGCATCGAGCTGCGGCTCTTGCGCCACATAGGAAATGCGGGTGCCGTTTTGCACCTGCAGCGTGCCGTCATCGGGCCGGTCCATGCCGCCCAGAATTTTCAGCATGCTGGATTTGCCCGCGCCGTTACGGCCGATCAGACCGACGCGCTCCGCGGTCTCTAAGGAGAAATCAGCGTGGTCGAGCAGGGGAACGTGCCCGAATGCCAGCTGGGCGTCAAGAAGGGTAATCAGTGCCATAGCCTTCGATTATCCCTTGCGCCTGTGACGAGGGCGTAACAAGGGGCGTTCATAATCTCCGTCAGCCCGGAACTTGTTCCGGTTCAGGAAATTCAGGAGTACATGAATGGCGATTACAGCGGGCAAGGTGTTGGGTTCTTTTGTTGGTTTTCTGGTGGTGGTGGCCTTGCTTTTTGCTGGCTACACCGCCGTGGTGCTGAAGTGGAGCTACTCCGCCGGCGAGCGTGCGGGCTTTATGCAAAAGCTGTCTACCAAGGGCTTTGTTTGCAAGACCTGGGAGGGCGAGTTGCAACTGGTAGCCCTGCCGGGCAGCATGCCCGAGAAGTTTTTGTTCTCGGTGCGTGACGATGCAGTGGCCGCGCGCATCAACGCCACCATGGGCAAGCGCGTGGCGCTGACCTATGAGCAGCACATCGGTATTCCCACCTCCTGCTTTGGCGAGACCGAATACTTTGTGACCGATGTGAAGGAAGTGCCGAACTAAAATGCCGGCACCCCCGGCCTGCTTGGCTTGCGCTTAGTAGCGGTACAGCAGGCCCAGCGATGCACTGGGCAGTACCGAAAGGCTGCTGAGGGAGTCGCGAATCTTCTGGGTTTGCGCGTCCACGTCGGCCTGGGTGATGGTGGCACCACCACCAACGATGGTTGTTCCAACGAGCGAGGTTGTGGTTTCGGCGGTAAAGGTGCCGACCATCACGCCCAGGTCCGCATAAAAGCCGAAACCCTTGGCGTCACTCTTCTGGTGGCCATAGCCAATGCCCAGATAGGGCGTGGTGCTGGGGAATTTCACCTGAACGTTAAAGGTCTTGCCGGTCATATCGACGTTCTGACCATTGATCGTCGCAATGCCGCTGCCCACGCTATTGAAGTCGGCCTTGATGTCATTCACCGTCAAACCGCCCACCAGACGGAAGCCACCACCCAGGGGGAACCAGTCGGCAAAAGCGCCCAAACGGCTGGCCTTGAAGGTGCCGGTGACATTGATGCCGTCCTGGTTGCCATCCTTGCTGACGTTCAAACCACCGGCGTAGTCAGCACGCAGTCCGAGGCTGGAGCTCACGGGGTAGGCATAACCCAAGGTGTAGAGGCCGGGCAAGCCCCAATGCCATTAAGTTAAGCCCTCATCGGTACCCCTTTCGTGGTCGCTGAGCGCCCCCAATGGCATGCTTGCGCGCAAAGCTCCTGCCTAGCCTGATCTTGTCGCGTGTGCGTGCGATCAGGCTCACTACCGCGTGCAGTGCTTTGC
>CANFIH010000211.1 GCA_947446855.1 Burkholderiales bacterium | reverse complement strand
TCGGTGTGGCCGTAGGTGGTGTGGATGTCCCAGTGTTCCAGCTGGGTGGTGGCGGGCAGGAGGTAGTCGGCGTAGTCTGCGGTGTCGGTTTTGAAGTGCTCCAGCACCACGGTAAACAGATCTTCGCGTGCAAAGCCTTGCACCACATTGCCGGAGTCCGGCGCCACGGCCACGGGGTTGCTGTTGTAGACCACCAGGGCTTCAATCTGCGGGCCGAAGGCCGGGCTGGCGGGTGCCAGCAGGGCGTCGCCAATCGTGCTCATGTTGATGGTGCGGGGCCGGCGCGTGCCCAGCAGATCGGGCCGTTGCAGCAGCGCCCGGTTGGCCGCATGCACGCCGGAGTTGGACAGCAGCAGGCCACCGGCGCGCTTGCGCCAGGCGCCGGTGAGCGCGGGCAGACAGGCGACGGCACGCACCGCGTTGCCACCGCCGCGCACCCGCTGCATGCCGTAGTTCAGGCGGATAGCCACGTTTTTTCCCGCCTTGCAGGCCTGGCCGTAGTCGCGCGCCAGGTCTTCAATCTCCTGCACGCTGATGCCGCAGACTTCGGCCGCACGCGCCGGCGTCCACTCGAGTGCGCGCGCACGCAAGGCCTCCCAGCCCAGGGTGTGCTGCGCGATGTAGTCGTGGTCCAGCCAGTCGTTGCGGATCAGCTCATGCATCAGCGCCAGGGCCAGCGCCGCGTCGGTGCCCGGGCGCAGGGCGATGTGCTGGTGGCACTTCTCGGCGGTCTCGGTATTGCGCGGATCGATGCAGATGATTTTTGCGCCGGCGCGCTTGGCCGTCTGCACATGGCGCCAGAAGTGCAGGTTGCTGGCAATCGAGTTGCTGCCCCAGATCAGGATCAGGTCGGACTCGGCAAAAAACTCCACGTGGGTGCCGATCTTGCCGCCCAGCGTGTAGTCCAGCGCGGTGGCACCGGCCGAGGCACAGATGGTGCGGTCCAAGAGCGAGGCGCCCAAGCGGTGAAAAAAGCGCGCTGCCATGCCGTCGCCCTGCACCAGGCCCATGGTGCCGGCGTAGCTGTAGGGCAGGATCGCCTCGGCGTTGCGCGCCGCGATTGCTGCCAAGCGCGTGGCAATGTCGCTCAGCGCCTCGTCCCAGCCCACTTCCACAAACTGGCCGCTGCCCTTGGGGCCGCTGCGCTTGAGGGGCTTGAGCAGACGCTCCGGGTGGTAGCTGCGCTCGGTGTAGCGCGAGACCTTGGTGCACAGCACGCCGCCGGTATGCGGGTGCGCGGCATTGCCATGCACCTTGATGGCCACGCCGTCCTGCACGCTGGTGACCAGCGAGCAGGTGTCGGGGCAGTCGTGCGGGCAGGCGCCGGTGACTTCAAAGTGGCCGTGGGCGGGTGGGGGTAGGGAAGAGACATGCATGGGCCTATGGTAAATCTTGCGCGCCATAATGTTTGCATGAACCTCGTTGAACCCCTTGTAGCCGCTGCCCCCGGGATTGCCGCCATCCGCCGGGATTTGCATGCCCACCCGGAGCTGTGCTTTCAGGAAGTGCGCACCGCCGATCTGGTGGCGCACAAGCTGACCGAGTGGGGCATCCCCATCCACCGGGGGCTGGGCACCACCGGCGTGGTCGGCATCATCCAGGCCGGCAGCAGCAAGCGCGCCATCGGCCTGCGCGCCGACATGGATGCGCTGCCCATGCAGGAGTTCAACACCTTTGCCCATGCCAGCGTGCACCCCGGCAAGATGCACGCCTGCGGCCACGACGGCCACACCGCCATGCTGCTGGCAGCAGCCCAGCACCTGGCAACGCACCGTGACTTTGACGGTACGGTGTACCTGATCTTCCAACCGGCCGAAGAGGGCGGTGGCGGCGCACGCGAGATGATCAAGGAAGGCTTGTTTGACAAGTTTCCCATGGACGCCGTGTTCGGCCTGCACAACTGGCCGGGCATGGAGCTGGGCCAGTTCGCGGTGAGCGCGGGGCCGGTGATGGCGTCGAGCAACGAGTTCAAGATCACCATCCACGGCAAAGGTGGCCACGCCGCCATGCCGCACAACGCACTCGACCCGATGCCGGTGGCCGCGCAGATGGTGCAGGCCTTTCAGACCATCGTCAGCCGCAACCTCAAGCCGATTGAGGCCGGGGTGATCTCCGTCACCATGATCCACGCCGGTGAAGCCACCAATGTGATCCCGGATCGTTGCGAACTGCAGGGCACGGTGCGCACCTTCAGCATTCCCGTGCTGGACCTGATCGAGCAGCGCATGCGCGTGGTGGCCGAGCACACCGCGGCCGCCATGGGCTTAACCTGCACGTTTGAATTCCGCCGCAACTACCCGCCCACCATCAACTCCGCCGCCGAGGCCGACTTTGCCCGTGGTGTGATGGCCGACCTGGTGGGGCCTGAGCGCGTGATCGCCCAGGAGCCGACCATGGGCGCGGAAGACTTCTCGTACATGCTGATGGCCAAGCCCGGCTGCTATGTGTTCCTGGGCAATGGCGACGGCAGCCACCGCGACATCGGCCACGGCGGTGGCCCCTGCATGCTGCACAACCCTAGTTACGACTTCAACGACGACCTGATCCCGTTGGGTGCGAGCTACTGGGTGCGGCTGGCACAGGCCTGGCTCAAGGGCTGAGGTGTCTTGCGGGTCCGGGAGCGGGAGAAACGGAGCGTCCGGATGCCCGGTCTGCCAGCCCGCCACCGTGAGGTGCGCAACACCAGAAACGCCACGCACGGCGCCCGCCGAAAGCTATTCGGCAAACCGCCGTTGGGCGATGTACAGCAGGCCGTCAAAAATCAGGTTGTCTACCAGTTCAAACGGACGCGTCATGGTGGGGGCCATTTTCCAGCCAGCGCCGCCGGTCATGATGCATTTGGGCTCGGCCCCGCAGTGCTGGCGCAAATGCTGCACCATGCATTCCACGGCACCGGCGATGGCGTAGGTGCCGCCGCTGGTGAGGGCGTCGCTGGTGTTGGTGGGAAACGGTTTCACTTCGCCAGTGGGAACATGCAGGCCGGCCGTGCCGGACTCCAGGGCGCGCAGCATGATGCCGTGGCCGGGCAGGATCAAGCCGCCCAGAAACATGCCATCTGCGTCCACCGCTTCCACGGTGACGGCGGTGCCCACCATCACCAGGATCATGGGCCGCGCCGGGCCCTGTGCGAGCATGTGCTGGTAGGCCCCGATCATGGCCACCCAACGGTCCGAGCCCAGGCGGGCAGGGTGGTCGTAGCCGTTGCGCAGGCCGGCTTCGGCCTCGCTGGCTACCACCCATTGGGGGGCCACGTCCCAGGCTTCCATCTGGTCTTCCACGCGGCGGCGGATGACGTCGGAGGCGACGGCACAGCCCAGCACATGCTTGGGGGGCTTGATAGTGCTCCAGGGGCCTTCGGCCAGCTTTTCGATGTTTTCCAGAAACTCGGCACCTTGCTCCAGCGGCTGGGCGCCGCTGCGGGGAAAGTCGTACAGCGCCCATTTCAGGCGCGTGTTGCCAATATCGAGTGCGAGAAAGGTCATACCGGCGATCTGTCAGCCTTGGCGCCAGGGCAGGGCAGAGCGGCGCCAGCCGCCTTTGTTGCCGCGTTGGGCATTGCTGTCGGGGTCGCCCTCAAAACCTTCCAGGATGTTGTAGGCCTGCAGGCCCAGTTCAGACGCGCGCTTGGCGGCTGCGATGGAGCGCACGCCGCTGCGGCACAGCAGCAGTACTTTTTTCCCGCCGGATGCGGCCTGGAGCTGCGCGTCAAAGTCGGGGTTGAAGGCCATGCCCGGCCACTGTTTCCAGGCCACCGCGGTGGCGCCGGGGATAAAGCCCACCCATTCGCGCTCGGCATCGGTGCGCACATCCACCAGCACGGCTTCACCGGCTTGCCACCAGGCGTAGGCCAGCGCGGCGCTGATGTCGCCGGCATAGCCTTCTGCGGCCTTGGGTGCGGTAAGGGCCATGCCGTCGCTATCGTGGCGCAGGCCTGAGCTCAGGTTGGCGGGTACCGCCTCGTCGATGCGTTTGGGTTTTGGGAGATTGAGTGCGTCCATGATGGCCGTGAATTCCTGCAGTGTTGTGCCTGCGACCCGGGCGTTATGCGCCTTTTCTTGGCCGATGCTGGAGTGGGTACGTCCCTGGTAATCGTGGCCCGGCCAGACCGTGGTGGCGTCGGGCAGGGTAAACAAAATCCGCGTGAGGCTGTGGTACATCGCCTCAGCGCTGCCGGACTGGAAGTCGGTGCGGCCGCAGCCGTTGATCAGCAGGGTGTCGCCGGTAAACACATGGTCGCGCCACAGAAAACTCATGCTGCCGCTGGTGTGGCCGGGGGTGTGCAGGGCGGTGAGGGTTTCGTTGCCGAAGCGCAGGCTGTCGCCGTCGTTCAATTGCACGGCAGCGGTGCGTATGCCGCAGCCCGCCGGGGCGGCCGTCTTGGCGCCCGCATGCTCTGCCAACAGAACGGCGCTGGTGATGTGGTCGGCATGGGCATGGGTTTCAAGGGTCCAGCGCAATGTGAGTCCATGCTGTGTGATTACCTCCAGATCGCGCTCAATCTGTTCATCGACCGGGTCGACGATCACTGCATCCAGGGAAACAGGATCAAACAGCACATAGGTGTAGGTGCTGGAGGCGAGGTCAAAAAGCTGTATGGGTTGCATGGCTGATCCGGTTCGCAGTGTAGCCAGTTGTAGCGGCATAAAGCCGGACTGCGCCAGATTATGAGGCTGCGGCTTCCCCTCGGGAGCGCCCGTGCGAGCTAGCCAATGCGTGCCAGCAGGGTTTCCATGTCCTTGATCATGTGGTCCAGATCGGTTTTCTGCGCCGCATCGGGCTGGATGCGGGTGTTGAGCTCCTGCTCCAGAAAGCACACCGTCATGCGCAGGTAGGTGCTGTCCAGCGCCTTGCGCACGGCGGAGAACTGCTGGCCGATCTTGAGGCAGTTCTCGCCTTCTTCCACCATGCGCTGGATGCCGCGCAACTGGCCCTCGGCGCGGCGCAGGCGGTTGAGTACGTCGGTTCTGGCGGTTTGGTCTTTCAAAACGCTCATGGCGCAGGTCTCCGAAGGGGTGTAGCTAAAAGATGCCATTGTCCCAGTAGTTCCGTGCTTTGGGCAGAACCGGCGCTTGCCGGACTTTTTATTTCTGGCAGGCCAGGTTGGATTCCGGCACGCCCAGTTTCTTCAACATCCAGCCCATGGGGCAGACATTGGTGATGCCGAACTGGAACAGGTTGGCGCCGACAAAGGCGGTAAAGGCCAGCCACCAGTGCGACACGAACAGCGGGCTGGCGTCGATGCCAAGGGCCAGCGAGATCAGGATGAAGCTGCCGGCAAAGAGATGGATATAGCGGTCTACGGTCATGGTTTTTCCTTTTGGGGTGACTCAATGGTGATGCGGGTGGGGGATCTTGTCGGCCAGGCGCACGATGCCCAGGGCCTTGAGCACGTACTTTTCATAGACCGGCTCGGAGGTGCCTTTTTTGATCTTGCGCATGAAATATTTCTCGAAGGCAATCTTGGCCAGGTGCACCCATTTGCCTTTTTTGAACCAGTTCACATTGCGCGGCGGGATTTGCGGCAGGGCCACAAAGGCGGCGCCGGTGTCACCCATGTCGGCCAGGCAGATGGCGTTCCAGGTGCCCTTGGCGGTGGCCGGTTTGCCGGCCAGTTCATCGGCAATGTTGTGGGCAATGGCGCCCACCATGCTCTCTATCATGTAGCCGGTCTTGGGTGTGCCGGTGGCCACCGGGGTAACTTCCACCGGCGGAATGGCGACACAGACGCCGGCCGAGAAAATGTTCTTGTAGGCCTTGCTGCGCTGGAACTCGTCGATCAGCACAAAGCCGCGCGGGTTGCATAAGTTCGGCACCGCGGCCACCGCATCCACACCCTTGAAGGCCGGCAGCATCATGGAAAGCCGGAAGGGTAGCTCGTGCTCCTTGTAGACATTGCCCAGATCGTCCAATTGCGTCACAAACATCTTTCCCTCTTCGACCTTGGTGGTCTTGGCATTGGTGATCCACTTCATGTCGCGGTTGCGCATTTCGGACTCCAGCATGCTCTTGCTGTCGCCGACGCCACCCAGGCCCAGGTGGCCGATATAGGGTTCGCTGCTCACATAGGTGATGGGCACCTTGTTGCGCAGCTTGCGCCGGCGCAGGTCGGTGTCCAGGATGAAGGCGAATTCGTAGGCCGGGCCGAAGCAGCTCGCACCCGGCATGGCGCCTATGATCACCGGGCCGGGGTTTTTGAGGAAGTTTTCGTAATCGGCCCAGAAGGCCTGGGCATGGTCCACGCTGCACACCGAGTGGGTGAAGCCGCCGCCCCCATGCGCCAAGGGGCCTGCGCCCGGCACCTCGCTAAACGACAGCTTGGGGCCGGTGGTGATCACCAGGTAGTCATAGGCCAGGGTTGCACCGTCGCCCAGGGTCAGGCTGTTGGCCTCGGCGTTGATGGCGCTCACCGGCTGGGCAATGAAGGCAATGCCCTTGCGCTCCAGATAGGGGCGTATGGGCAGCGTGATCTCCTCGCGCTGGCGCCAGCCCACGGCCAGCCAGGGGTTGCTGGGCACGAACTGGAAGTAGTCCACCGAATTGACGACGGTGACTTTGTGTTCCTTGGGAAGCATTTCGCGCAGTTCATAGGCGGCGGGCATGCCACCGATTCCTGCGCCGACGATCACGATATGGGCCATGGTTTTGTCTCCTGGTTTATTAAGGTTTTCAGGTTGAGAGAAGGGCCGCGTCTGCGCGCGACTCCATACGACGCCGGTACAGCGCGTAATACAGGACAGGTATCACCACCAGCGTGAGCAGGGTGGATACCAGAATGCCGAAAATCAGGGAGATGGCCAGCCCGTTGAAGATCGGGTCGTCCAGAATGAAGAAGGCGCCGATCATGGCGGCCAGGCCGGTCAGCACAATCGGCTGTGCGCG
>CANFIH010000210.1 GCA_947446855.1 Burkholderiales bacterium | reverse complement strand
TCCTGGATCAGGAAGTCCAGGCGCTTGCCCACTTCGCCGCCTTTTTTCAGCAGCCGCTCGATTTCGTCCAGGTGCGAGTTGAGGCGGGTGAGTTCTTCGGCCACATCAATGCGGATGGCAAAGGCGGTCGCCTCGGTCAGCGCCCGGTCCTGGGCTGCTTCGGGCAGGGTGGCACCTTCGGTCAGGGCCATGGCTTCTTTCCAGCGGTCCAGAAAGCGCTGGCGTTGCTGCTCCACCAGTTGCGGCACCAGCGGCAGGGCCTGCATTGCCAGGGCGCGCAACTGCCCCAGGCGCTCGCTCAGCATGGCCGACAGGCGAGCGCCCTCGCGCTGGCGCGCGCTCAGCAATTCTTTCAGTGCTTTCTCGGCCAGGGGCAGTACGGCTTCGCTCCAGTCGCGTGTGCCGGATTGCTCGGCCGCTGAAAAACGCAGCACATCGGCCACGCTCAAGGGACTGGCCAGGGGCAGCCAGGCCCGGATGCTGTCTTGCGCGCCATTCAGGCGCTGCAGCAGCCTGGGGCTGGGTTCGGTGACGCCGGTGGCGTTGGCGGTTTCAATGGATGCGCGCAGCTCCACTTTGCCGCGTTTGAGCTTGCCAATGATGAGGTCGCGCAGGGCGGGCTCAAATTGGCGCAGGTCTTCCGGAAGACGGAAAGACAGATCCAGAAAGCGGCTGTTGACCGAGCGGATTTCCAGCCCGAGCTGGGCCGCTGGCGGGGTGCGGGTCTCTGAATCGGGGTTGGTGTTGGCTGTGCTGTGCTGTGCACTGGCATAGCCAGTCATGCTGTAAACTGGCATTGCGGTTTCTCGGGTCAATAGGGATGACCCTGAGAATAACCTGAATTAGATCGCCGCCCAGAGCAAGCCACTTCATCCATGTCCAAGGTCAAACCCTCACCGTTGCCCCCCGACACTGTCATCGGTGGGTACCGCATTGTGCGCAAGGTGGCCGCCGGCGGTTTTGGTCTGGTCTATCTGGCGCTCGACCCCGAAGGCCAGCAGGTCGCAGTCAAGGAGTACCTGCCCTCGTCGCTCGCCACGCGTGCCCCGGGAGAGTTGTTGCCCCAGGTGCAGCCGGAGAAGCTCTCACTCTACCGTCTGGGCCTGAAAAGTTTTTTTGAAGAAGGGCGCTCGCTGGCGCAAATCTCTCACCCCTCGGTGGTGAGCGTGCTGAACTTCTTTCGCGAAAACGAAACCGTCTACATGGTGATGAACTACCTGGAAGGCGCCGCCTTGCAGGACTTCATCGTCACCGCCCGTGAGCTCAAGCAGAACAAGGTGTTCCGCGAGTCCACCATTCGCTCCCTGTTTGACGAAATCCTGCGCGGTTTGCGCATCGTGCACCAGCACAAGATGCTGCACCTCGACATCAAGCCGGCCAACATCTTCATTACCGACGACAACAAATCGGTGCTGATCGACTTTGGTGCCGCGCGCGAGGTTTTGAGCAAGGAAGGCAACTTCATACGCCCCATGTACACGCCCGGCTTTGCCGCGCCCGAGATGTACCGGCGTGATGCTTCCATGGGGCCCTGGACCGACATCTATGCGATCGGTGCTTGCATGTACGCCTGCATGCAGGGCTATCCACCCAGTGAGGCGCCGCAGCGCCAGGACAAGGACCGCATCGCCATCGCCCTGGCGCGCCTGCGCGGTGTCTACTCTGACAACCTGATCGAGGTGGTGGAGTGGTGCATGTCGCTGGACCCCTTGTCGCGGCCGCAGTCGGTATTTGCCCTGCAGAAAGAGCTCAGCCGTGAAGGCGAGCGGCGCTATACCAAGCTCAGCGTGGCGGAGAAAGTACGCATGCAGTTTGACAACATCGTGGCTGAAACCAAGAAATCGGTCACGGTGCCGGCGGCCGGAATCAAACTCAAATGAAGTTCTCTGTCTTTCAGATCAGCCGCAAAGGGGGTCGTGAAAAGAATGAGGACCGCATGGGCTATTGCTACACCAATAGCTCGGGCCTGTTTTTGCTGGCTGACGGCATGGGCGGCCATCCGGATGGCGAAGTGGCGGCGCAACTGGCGCTGCAAACCATTTCTGCCCTGTACCAGAAGGAAGCCAAACCAGAGCTGCCGGACGTCAAAGGCTTTTTCAACACCGCCATCATGGCCGCGCACCGCCGGATCCTGCGCTATGCGGCCGAAGGCGGCATGCGCGACACCCCCCGCACCACCCTGGTGGCAGCGGTGGTGCAGGGCGGCGTGGCGCATTGGGCGCATTGCGGCGATTCGCGCCTGTATTTTGTGCGCGACGGCGAAATGCTGGCGCGTACGCGCGACCACTCCTACCTGGAGCAGCGTCGCGATGCCGTCAAGCCGCCGCCCCTGCCCGCAGGCATGAACCGCAATGTGCTTTTCACCTGCCTGGGTTCGCCCGTGAAGCCGGTGTTTGACATCACCGGTCCGGTGCCGCTGCAACAGGGTGACAAGATGCTGCTGTGCTCTGACGGTCTGTGGGGCAGCGTGGAAGATGTGGACATCGTGTACCAACTGGGGCAAAAGGCGGTCTCTGTCGCTGCCCCCGAGTTGGTGGAGCGCGCGCTGCTCAAGGCCGGCGCCAGCAGTGACAATGTGACCCTGGTGGCCATGGAGTGGGAGACGCCGGACGTGTTTGAATCCACCCGCGGCAGCATCTCCACCCAGCACATGGACAACGAAGTGTTTGCCTCCACCGTGCAGGCGGGCTGGCTGAACTCTACCGGCGATGAACTGGACGATGCCGCCATCGAGCGCTCGATTGCCGAAATCAACGCCGCCATTCGCCGTACCGCCTCGCGCAAACTCTGAAGCCCGCCGGGCCACCATTTTTTGGAAGATGAGAAAACCATGACTGCATTCACACGCACGCAAAACCGTGCGGCCAACGCCCTGCGCCCGGTCACCATCACCCGCGGCTACACCGTGCACGCCGAGGGCTCGGTGCTGATCGAGTTTGGTGCCACCAAAGTGTTGTGCACCGCCTCCGTCGAAGAAAAAGTGCCACCGCACAAGCGTGGTAGCGGTGAAGGCTGGGTTACGGCCGAATACGGCATGTTGCCGCGCGCCACCCACACGCGCAGCGACCGCGAGGCCGCACGCGGCAAACAAAGCGGGCGCACGCAGGAGATCCAGCGCCTGATCGGGCGCTCGCTGCGCGCCGTGTTTGATCTCAAGCGGCTGGGTGAGCGCACCATCCAGCTCGACTGCGATGTGCTGCAGGCCGATGGCGGCACCCGCACCGCGGCCATCACCGGCGCCTTTGTCGCCGCCCAGGATGCCGTCAACGGCCTGCTGGCCGCCGGCAAAATCAGCCAGAGCCCGATCACCGCGCCCGTGGCCGCCATTTCGGTTGGCATTGTGCAAGGCACGCCCCTGCTGGACCTGGAATATGTGGAAGACTCGGCCTGCGACACCGACATGAATGTGGTCATGACCGGCGCCGGCCATTTTGTGGAAGTGCAGGGCACCGCCGAAGGTGTGGCCTTCAGCCGCGCAGAAATGACGGCCCTGCTGGATCTGGCTGAGCAAGGCATCACCGAACTGATGGCCCTGCAGCAGCAGGCGCTGGCGGCTTAAAACCGCGTGACTGCCATGAAAATTGTTCTCGCCTCCAATAACCAGGGCAAGCTGGCCGAACTGCAGGCCCTGTTCGGCCCGCTGGGCTGCACCCTGATTGCGCAAAGCGAACTCGGCGTGCCCGAGGCGCCCGAGCCCTACAAGACCTTTGTGGAGAATGCCCTGACCAAGGCGCGCAACGCGGCCCAGCACACCGGCCTGCCGGCCCTGGCCGATGACGCGGGTCTGTGCGTGGATGCGCTGGGTGGTGAGCCGGGTGTGGACACCGCCTATTACGCCACCCGCTTTGGCTACCCCAAGGGCGATGACAACAACGTCAAGGCTTTGCTGGAACAGATGCGCGGTGTGGAAAACCGCCGCGCCGCCCTGGTCAGCACCCTGGTGGCCGTGCGCTTCCCGCAGGACCCCGAGCCGCTGATCGCCATGGGCCGCGCCGCCGGGCTGCTGACGCAGGAGCCGATCGGCAGCAATGGCTTCGGCTTTGACCCGGTGATGTGGATTCCCGAATTCGGCCGAACCTTTGCGCAACTTCCCACCGAGGTAAAGAACGCCAACAGCCACCGCGGCCGTGCTGCGAAGGCGATGGTGGCGCTGATGCGTGAGCGCTGGTTGTGATCCCTATTACGCCCGTTTCTGAAGGGCAGCAGCCCGCCGTGCAGCACGACATCCAGCACTACATGCGCCCGGGCAGCCTGCAGTTTGCCGCGCTGCCGCCCTTGAGCCTGTACATCCACCTGCCCTGGTGTTTGAAAAAATGCCCGTATTGCGATTTCAACTCGCATGCTGCGCCCGGCGGTGCCCTGCCCGAGCAGCAGTACCTGGATGCCCTGCTGGCCGATCTGGATGCTGCCCTGCCCCTGATCTGGGGCCGCACGGTGCACAGCATCTTCATTGGCGGCGGCACGCCCAGCCTGTTTGCACCGGCATCGATTGACCGCCTGCTGGGCGACATCCGCGCCCGCCTGCGGCTGGAGCCGGATTGCGAGATCACGCTGGAGGCCAACCCCGGCACCTTCGAGAAAGACCGCTTCCGCGCCTTCCGCCAGGCCGGTGTCACGCGCCTGTCCATCGGCGTGCAGAGCTTTCACGACGACCACTTGCGCGCCCTGGGCCGGGTGCACGACAGCGCCCAGGCCTTGGCTGCGGTGCAAGAGGCGGCCAGCGCCTTTGACACCTTCAACCTGGACATCATGTACGCCCTGCCCGGCCAGACCATGGAGCAGATGGAGCAGGACATCCGCACCGCCCTGCAGTTCAAGCCGCCGCATATCTCGATCTACCACCTCACCATCGAGCCCAACACGGTCTTTGCCAAGTTTCCGCCGGTGATCCCCGAGGACGACGACGCCTATGCCATGCTGGACCGCATCACCGAGCTGACCGAGGGCGCCGGCCTGGGCCGCTACGAAGTCTCGGCCTACGCGCGGGACGGCCATCGCTGCTGGCACAACCTGAACTACTGGCAGTTTGGCGACTACCTGGGCCTGGGGGCGGGCGCGCACAGCAAGCTCACCTTTGCCCACCGCGTGGTGCGCCAGGTGCGCTTTCGCGATCCCGCACGCTACATGGCGCAGGCGCTTGCGGGCAACGCCCTGTCGCAGGAAGAAGAAGTGGCGCGCAACGACCTGGCCTTTGAGTACATGCTCAACGCGCTGCGCCTGCGCCACGGCTTCGGACTGCGCGACTTTGGCGAACGTACCGGCCTGCCCATTACGGCGATTCAGGCGGCTCTCGATCAAGCCGAGAAAAAAGGCCTGATCGAACGCGACTTCGCGCGTGTGCGACCCACCATGCGCGGTTTTGATTTCCTGAGTGACTTGCAGACGCTTTTCCTGTCCAATGGTTCCTAGTCGCTGCTCGGCTTAGTGCCCAGAGACGCTGGCTTGGCAGGCCCGCGGATGCGGCAGGGTTTGGAAAAAAGGGGCAAGCATGTTCTCGGTATATGGCAGGGCGGGGCGTTTGTTTCGCGGCTCCATGGAGGAGCTGCGCAAGATCAGCCCGGCCTCGGCTTTGAGCCGCACACAACGCGTGGCCGGTGTCGGGCGCGAGGCGCTTGACGTCCTGCCGGCCCCGCAAGCGACGCAGTCACAGGACTTGGGCCATCGCGACGCCGTGGCGGCCTATGCGCAAACCGCCAGCAACCAGGCCGCACGGCATCCGCTGACCCAGGTGCGCGACATCATGAACTCCGGCGCCATCACAATTGGCGAAAACGACACAGTGGCCCAGGCTTGGAGTCTGCTAGCGCAACACCAACTGGGCCAGGCGCCGGTGCTGGATGAGGCGGGTCGCCTGGTGGGCCTGCTGACCCGTGCGGAGTTGATGCGCGCTGAGCGCTTGCCGGGTCCGCAGACCCATGGCCTGGTCTGGCAGGCCCTGCTGGCTCAACGTGTTTCTGAGTTGATGTGGACGCCGGTGCCCAGTGTGGCGCCCGAGACCGATATCCGCAGACTGGCGCGCGTGCTGCTGGACACCGGCCTGCCGGGTCTGCCAGTCGTCGATGCGCAAGACAAGGTGATTGCCTTTGTCTCGCGCACCGATATCCTGCGCGCCGTAGTGGCCGATCCGCCTATGGACTTGTGGACCTGACCCCCAGGCCCGCGCCGTTGCCCCGACTGTTGCTGATAGAGAAGGCGGCGGCTGCGGGGGGGCTTACTTCACCCACTGGTTGAGTTGGATGATCGGCATCAGCACGGCCAGCACGATGAGCATGACCACCAGGCCCATCA
This sequence comes from Burkholderiales bacterium, assembly GCA_947446855.1. Classification (GTDB taxonomy): domain Bacteria; phylum Pseudomonadota; class Gammaproteobacteria; order Burkholderiales; family Burkholderiaceae_C; genus Allorhodoferax. Next base: position 618 of record CANFIH010000210.1, on the reverse strand, counting down.
CCACAATCAACAGCGGCTCCAGAATGGTGGCCAGGTGCATGGAACGGCGCTGCACCTCGGTGCTGAGCTGCTTGGCCGCACGGTCCAGCATGGTGGGCAATTGGCCGGTCTGCTCGCCCAGTCGCGCAAACATCGACAGTAGCCCCGGAAAGCGCCGCTTTTGTGCCAGGGCTGCAGCCAGCGGCGCACCTTCACGCACCAGCACCAAAGCGTCCAGTGCATCGCGTTTGAGGGCCTGGTTGCTCAGCGTTTGCGCCGCCGCTTGCAGCGCTTGCAAAATCGGCACGCCAGCGGCCGTCAGCATGGCCAGGGTGCCGGCAAAGCGCGCTGCGTTGTAGCCGCGCGCCAGTTTGCCCAGCAGGGGCAGGTTCAGCCAGGTGGCGTCCCAGCGTTCACGCAGGGCCGCGTTTTTCAGCATCTGCCACAGCAGGGCCGCAGCTGCCAACAAGAGCAGCAGCACCATCCAGCCATAGCCGCGCACAAAGTCGCTGATGGCCATCATGGCCACGGTCAAAAAGGGCAGGGCATGCTTGCTGCCGGCAAACACATGGGCCACCTGCGGCACCACATAGCCCACCAGAAACAGCACGATCACCACCGCCACCAGCGACACAATGG
>CANFIH010000209.1 GCA_947446855.1 Burkholderiales bacterium | reverse complement strand
TGGAGAGTGAGCTCGCCGACAACACCGAACTCTATGAAATGAGCAAGGAAGACGACGACGTCGCCGGTCTGATCACGATTGAAGGCGAGACGGCCAAGCTGGCTGCCATCATCGAAGGCTTGGAATTCCGCCGCATGTTCAACAATCCGGCCGACCCCCTGCCCTGCTTCCTGGACATCCAGGCCGGCGCTGGCGGCACGGAAGCCTGCGACTGGGCCAGCATGCTGCTGCGCCAGTACCTGAAATACGCCGAGCGCAAGGGCTTTACCGCCACCGTGGAAGACCTGACCGACGGCGACACGGCCGGCATCAAGGGCGCCACCATCAAGATCGAGGGCGAATACGCCTTTGGCCTGCTGCGCACCGAGACCGGCGTGCACCGCCTGGTGCGCAAGAGCCCGTTTGACTCGTCGGGCGGGCGCCACACCAGCTTTGCCAGCGTGTTTGTCTATCCGGAGATCGACGACACGATTGAGATCGACATCAACCCGGCCGATGTGCGGGTGGACACCTTCCGCGCCAGCGGCGCCGGCGGCCAGCACATCAACAAGACCGACTCGGCGGTGCGCCTGACCCACATCCCGACCAACATCGTGGTGCAGTGCCAGGACGGACGCAGCCAGCACAGCAACCGGGATGTGGCCTGGAAGCGCCTGCGTTCGCGCCTGTACGACTTCGAAATGCGCAAGCGCCAAGCCGAGCAGCAAAAACTGGAAGACACCAAGACCGATGTGGGCTGGGGCCACCAGATCCGCAGCTATGTGCTGGACAACAGCCGCATCAAGGACCTGCGCACCAATGTCGAAGTCTCGGCCACGCAAAAGGTGCTGGACGGAGACCTGGACGTGTTCATTGAAGCGTCGCTGAAGCAGGGCGTGTGAGCATGAGCGACGAATCGGGCAGCGCGGCACGCGCAGTGGCAAGCGTGGGGGCCCTACGCATCGACGCACTCATCTTCGACATGGACGGCACCATGGTGGACTCCATGCCGTCGCATGAGCAGAGTTGGGGCGAGTTGGCCCGGCGCTATGGCATTGCCGTGGACATGCCCGATCTGATGCGCCGCACCACCGGGCGCACCGGGCTGGAGTGCATGCGCATCCTGTTCGACCGCGAACTGTCCGATGCCCAGGCTTTTGCCTATCTGCAGGAAAAGGAAGAGTTGTACCGCGAGATATTTGCGCCCAAGTTTGCCGAGGTCGAGGGCTTCAGTGCCTTTGCGTCCAGTGCGCGCGCACGCGGCTTGCACATTGGTGTGGGCACCGCCGGTGACCGACACAACGTCGCCTTTGCCTATGCGCATTTGAAACTGCGCCCGCTGCCCACGGTCGCCGTGGGTGGCGACGAAGGGCTGCCGGGCAAGCCCGAGCCGGCCATCTTTCTGGAAGTGGCGCGCCGCCTGGGCGTATCGCCCGCGCACTGCATCGTGTTTGAAGACGCACCCTTGGGTATAGAGGCCGCGCGCCGCGCCGGTATGCGTGCCGTGGGCATCTGCACCGGGCACTCAGCCGCTGAACTGGCCGGCAACCATGTGCTGGCCCATGCGAAGAATTTCACCGAACTAACAAACAACAATTTTTTGGAGAAACACCATGTTGCAAAGCTTTAAAGGCGACGGGGCGCCCAGCGTGCCCCACGTCATTCAACGCGAAGCCTACAGCGCCCCGGCCTTCTGGATTGACACGGTAGACCTGTGCTTCGATCTGGACGCTGCCAAAACCCGCGTACTCAACAAGATGACGCTGCGCCGCAACCCGGACGTACCGGCCCAGGCCCTGCGCCTGGACGGCGAAGAGCTGAACCTGGCGCGCGTGCTGGTCAACGGCGCCGGCACCTCGTTCAAGATGGACGGCAATGTGCTGGTGCTGGAAAACCTGCCAGAGGGCCCTGAGCCCTTTGCGCTGGAAATCTTCACCACCTGCCTGCCGGCCAAGAACACCAAGCTGATGGGCCTGTACGTCAGCAACGACTCCTTCTTCACCCAGTGCGAGGCTGAGGGCTTTAGACGCATCACCTACTTCCTGGACCGCCCGGATGTGATGGCCAGCTACACCGTCACCCTGCGCGCCGACAAGGCCAAGTACCCGGTGCTGCTCAGCAACGGCAATCTGGTCGAGCAAGGAGCGCTGGAAGACGGCCGCCACTTTGCCAAGTGGGTGGACCCGCACAAAAAACCGAGCTACCTGTTTGCCCTGGTGGCCGGCCAGTTGGTCAGCCGCGAGCAGCGCATCACGTCGCGCGCCGGCAAGGACCACCTGCTGCAGGTTTATGTGCGTCCCGGCGATCTGGACAAGACCGAGCACGCCATGAATTCGCTGATGGCGTCTGTCGCCTGGGACGAGGCGCGCTTCGGCCTGCCGCTGGACCTGGAGCGCTTCATGATCGTGGCCACCAGCGACTTCAACATGGGCGCCATGGAGAACAAGGGCCTGAACATCTTCAACACCAAGTACGTGCTGGCGAATCAGGCCACCGCCACCGATGTGGACTATTCCAACATCGAGAGCGTGGTGGGCCACGAGTACTTCCACAACTGGACCGGTAACCGCATCACCTGCCGCGACTGGTTCCAGCTCTCGCTCAAGGAAGGCCTGACCGTGTTCCGCGACCAGGAATTCAGCCAGGACCTGTGCGCCGACCCGTCGGCCCGCGCTGTCAAGCGCATTGAAGACGTGCGCGTGCTGCGCACCGCCCAGTTCCCGGAAGATGCCGGCCCGATGGCGCACCCGGTGCGGCCTGACAGCTACATCGAGATCAACAACTTCTACACCGTCACCATCTACGAAAAAGGTGCGGAAGTGGTGCGCATGATGCAGACGCTCGCAGGTGCACCGGGGCTTTCCGGACGCAAGGGCTTTGAGCGCGGCATGAAGCTGTACTTCGAGCGCTTTGACGGCCAGGCGGTGACCTGTGACGACTTTGCTCAGTCGATTGCCGATGCCAACCCCGAGTCGGCGCTGGCCAAGCTGCTGCCCCAGTTCAAGCGCTGGTACAGCCAGGCTGGCACGCCGCGCCTGGCAGCGCGCGGCGAATACAACGCTGATGCGCAGACCTATACGCTGCACTTTGCCCAAAGCTGTGCGCCCACACCGGGCCAGGCCGACAAGCAAGCCTTTGTCATCCCCGTCAGCCTGGGTCTGGTGGGTGCGGCCAGCGGCGCCGCCCTGCCCTTGCACATTGCAGGCGCCACGGCAGCCACCGAGGGCAGCCACCTGTTCGTGATGACGGCACAGAGCGAGTCGCTCACCTTCGAAAACGTGGCAGAAGAACCGGTGCCTTCGATCCTGCGCGGCTTTTCGGCGCCGGTGCTGCTGGACTTTGAATACAGCGACGCCCAACTGCTCACCCTGCTGGCCAACGACCCGGACCCCTTCAACCGCTGGGAAGCCGGTCAACGCCTGGCCCTGCGCAGCGCCATGGCCGCCATCACCTCCGGCAGCGGCGATGCCGTGCTGAACGCCGCCTATCTGGATGCGATGCGCGCCGTGCTGCGCCACCCCACACTGGACGCCGCCTTCAAGGAACTGGTGCTGACCCTGCCGAGTGAAACCTACATCGCCGAGCAACTCGCGCTGGTGGACCCGCAACGCATCCACGCGGTGCGCGAAAGCATGCGCCTGCAACTGGCCACGGCCCTGTACGCCGACTGGGAATGGGCCTTTACCACGCACCAGGACAACGGCGCCTACCGCCCCGACCCGGTGTCCAGCGGCCGCCGCGCCCTGGCCGGCATGGCACTCAACTTTCTGTGTCTGTCTGCCACCCAGACCGGTGACCAGGTCTGGCCGGGCAAGACGCTGCAGCGCTTCAAGGACGCCGGCAACATGACCGACCGTTTCAACGCCCTGCAAGCCCTGGTGAGCAGCGGGCACGAATTGGCCGCGGGCGCCCTGGCGCGCTTCCATGCCCTGTTCAAGGACGAGGCGCTGGTGCTGGACAAATGGTTTGCCCTGCAAGCTGGCGCGCCGGACCGCGGCGGCCAGGTACTGCCGGCCGTGCGCCATCTCATGACGCACCCCGACTTCAACCTGCGCAACCCGAACCGGGCACGTAGCGTGATCTTCAGCTTTTGCAGCGGCAACCCCGGCGGATTCCACCGAGCGGACGCGGCAGGCTATGTGTTCTGGAGCGAGCGCGTCATCGAACTCGACGCCACCAACCCGCAAGTGGCCGCCCGCCTGGCACGTGCCATGGACCGCTGGAAGCGTCTGGCCGAGCCTTACCGCAGTGCGGCCTGCGAAGCCCTCAAGCGCGTGGCTGCAAAAAGCGACCTGAGCAACGACGTGCGCGAAGTCATTGAACGCGCCCTGGCGGACTGACCAATCAAGCGCTACCGAACCCCTCATTAACCAAGGAGCTACCCTATGGCACCCAGAATTTCACTCACGCGTTACCTCGTTGAGGAGCAACGCATAGACGGCTCCATCCCCGCACAGCTGCGCCTGCTGCTTGAGGTGGTGGCACGCGCCTGCAAGAGCATCAGCCTGGCCGTCAACAAGGGCGCCTTGGGCGGTGTACTCGGCGTGTCGGAGGCCGAGAGCGAAAACATCCAGGGTGAAATCCAGAAGAAGCTGGACATCATTGCCAACGATGTGCTGATCGAAGCCAACGAGTGGGGCGGCCACCTGGCAGCCATGGCCAGCGAGGAAATGGAAGGCATCCACGTGGTGCCCAACCGCTACCCCCAGGGCGAATACCTGCTGCTGTTTGATCCCCTGGACGGCTCCAGCAACATCGACGTCAACGTCAGCATCGGCACCATCTTCAGCGTGCTCAAAAAGCCCGAAGGCGCGGGTGTCTCCGAGCAGGACTTTTTGCAGGCCGGCGCCAAGCAGGTCGCGGCGGGCTACTGCATTTACGGCCCGCAGACCACCCTGGTGCTGACGGTAGGCGACGGCGTATCCATGTTCACCCTGGACCGCGAGCAGGGCTCGTTTGTGCTGACCCAGCGCGACATGCAAATCCCGGAAGAGACCAAGGAATTTGCCATCAACATGAGCAACATGCGCCACTGGGACGAACCGGTGAAGCGTTACATCGACGAATGTCTGTTGGGCAAGACCGGCCCGCGCGGCAAGGACTTCAACATGCGCTGGATCGCCAGCATGGTGGCCGACGTGCACCGCATCCTGACCCGCGGCGGCGTGTTCCTCTATCCCTGGGACAAGCGCGAGCCCGAAAAGGCCGGCAAGCTGCGCCTGATGTACGAAGCCAACCCCATGGGCTGGATCGTCGAGCAGGCCGGGGGCGCAGCCAGCACCGGCACGCAGCGCATTCTGGACATTGAGCCCACACAGTTGCACCAGCGTATCAGCGTGATCCTCGGTTCGAAGAACGAGGTGGAGCGCGCAGCCAGCTATTTCACGCCGGTATAATTGCAGGCTTAGTGCCGCTTTAGCTCAGTTGGTAGAGCAGCTCCTTCGTAAGGAGAAGGTCGACAGTTCGATTCCGTCAAGCGGCACCAATGAAATCAAGGGTTAGCAGGTAAGTGACTGCTAACCCTTTCTTATTTCTGCATCCTCATACCTGCGCCATGCCGCTACCAGTACATTGTTTTGTACCGTGACTCCACCAACCCCGGATGTTAAAAAACCCGCACTAGGCGGGCACTACCCGGTCAGGTGTTTTCACGACCCTTCAATTTCCGGGCGTTTTGTCCTCGTAAATTTACCTCGTTTCATTGAGGGATAAGCCTGCATCCGCAGTGCTTGCAGACGCGCGATTCCTTTGGCACCAGTTCACGACAGTCGGGGCAGATGACGTGTGTTTCTGGCGTTGCCTTGAGTACATCATTCCCGCCCCTTGTACTTCCAAATACACCTACTTGCTGGCCGCAAACCACACATTGCCCTTGGGTTCTGTTGTTTAGTGCAATGACCAACCAGACAATCAGCCACGCCCCAAAAGTGACAATGGACAGAATAAAATGAAGCAGGTGCGAGGTGGATGGCTGCACATGCAAAGTGCTCTTTCCACAATTTTGGCAGTCCGCCATTACTTGATTGCTCATACTTCTCCCCTTCAGTTGCTCAAAAAGTCCATTCTTGACATCAAGTTGCACTGTGTTCTTGCGTTTTCGCATGTTGAAGAAATATTACTTAGCCCCGATAAGCCCGCCCCCCTCCGGGGCCATCGCCAAAGCGACGACTCCTCCACCCTGATAGGGCCCTGAAGCGGCAACCGCTAGTGACGTCGAAGGGCTTGAGTTGACACTTGCTTTAGATGGAGTCGTCACCAAAAAGTTGACGCTAGCAATTGTTCATAGATTCAATTTCTTACTAGGTTGTGGTGGGCAGCTTCGCAAAACGGGTGCTCGCGCAAGACTTATCACGGTCTGCATCTCGCATTAGATTTGTGCTGCGAACAAGCTCGGCCTGCTGTTTTATGGTAAACGTCCGGCCAAGTCACATTGACTTGCGATGACAGTTATGAGCGGAGTGAGATCGCTGGTGACCAGCGATGGGGCAGCAGTTCTTCAATGCGGCTTGCCGGTTGGGTCGGCAAACGCTCTAGAACATCTTTGAAGTAGGCGTAGGGGTCGTGCCCGTTGATGCGCGCCGAGTGCAACAAGCTCATCACCGCAGCGCCCCTCTTGCCCGCACGCAGGCTGCCGGCGAATAGCCAGTTCGATCTCCCCAAGGCAATCGGGCGGATCTGGTTTTCGACCCAGTTATTACTGATGGGCACGTCACCGTCGTCGACGAAACGTGTGAGCTCAGCCCAGCGTTTCAAACTGTAGTCAATGGCCTTGATGGTGGCAGAACCAGGCGGAACCAATTGCCGCCTAGCAATCAGCCAGCGGTGGAATACGGCCAAGATGCGTCTGGACTTGCGCTGTCGTATCCGCCGGCGCTCATCACTTGCCATTTCTTCGATTTCTCGTTCGATGCGAAACAGGCTTTGGTAGAAGCGTAGCGCCTGGCGGCCAACTTCACTGCCGTGATGAACCCACAGCTCATGGAACTTGCGCCGCGCGTGCGCCATGCACTGTGCAGAAGTCACGCCCTTTTCGAC